>NZ_JBIROU010000001.1:338304-526580 GCF_044332325.1 Streptomyces sp. NPDC017095 | reverse complement strand
GCCCCCCCCCGGGCCCCCCCCCCCCCCCGCCCCGGGCCGGGGGGGGGGGGGGGGGCCCCCGGGGGGGGGGGGCGGGGGGGGGGGGGGGGGGGGGGGGCCCCCCCCCCCCCCCCCCCCGGCCGGGTCACGGGTGGGTGGCCGTACTCCTGGCCGGTGTGCCCGGCTCGTGCCGGGGGACGGCTGCCGGGCGGAGACTCACACGGGTGATCTGGGGGCCGCAGTGGGGCAGCGTCCCGGTGCTGGACTGGGAGATGAACCGGATGACAATGTCGTCTTCCCGGGCGGTGAACTGCCGGGACCGGGCGGTCCAGGCGGGCTGGCGACCGGTGCCGGACGGCCGGTAGGTGACGGCGCGGGTATCGCCGATCACGAGCTGGTACGGCTGGTCGTCGGCGTTCTTGTCCGCGCAGCTTTGTTTTTCCGGATCGAAGCCGGTCGGGTCCTGCGGGGCTCCGGGCCAGGTGTCCGGCGCGTCCTGCCAGGTGAGTTCGTAGGTCTGGCCGGCTGTGGTGGCGATGCTCTGGCTGATGGCTCCGTTGTGGGAACCGGTGAGGTCGGCGGACTGCGCGTCGTCGAGGCGGGCCAGGGAAGGGCTGTAGAGGTCGATGTCGTCGCGGGTGAGCGACCAGTGGGCCGGGCCGTGGGCGGAGTCGCCGGTGACGCGCAGGTAGCTGCCGGCAGGGGCGGTCGGGTCGGTGAAGGTGCCGTTGCGGACGGACGGTTCGGCGACGGCCGCGGTGCTGTGTCCGGTGAGTTGGCTCGTTGTGACGAACAAGGCCGTTGCGACGAGCAGACAGGTGGCGGCAGCGGTGTGCTTCAAGCTGGTTCTCCTGGACGGGCGGGGCGCGCTGTCATGCGACAGCGCGCCCGTCGCGTGCGTGCGGACTGCGCGGGGTCAGTTGTTGCCGCTCCTGAGTTCCTTCAGTGAGACGTGGGTGATCATCGCGCCGCAGTGGGCGGGGGCCACGTTGTTGTCGGAGGCGGAGATGAACTGCACGACCGTGTCGTCCGCCGTGGCGGTGAAGTCCAGGGGGTTGGGGTCCGGCGGCTGCCAGGACGAGGTGGGGGTGTAGGTCTTGGTGCGCTGCCCGGTGACGGCGACCTGGTACTTCTGGTTCTCGGCGGGCTTCTCCCCGCACCCTTCCCAGCTCTCGGTGCGCTCCTGCCACGTCAGCCTGTAGCGGGTGCCGTCGTTGAGGTGGACGACTTGCCTGATGGTGGCTTTGGGGCCACCGGTGAGGTCCGCGGCCTGGGCGCCGCCGGCGCCCGCCTCGTGTTCGGAGAAGATGTGCACCTCGCCCGCGGTGACCTCCCAGGGGGTGATGGGGGCGTCGGTGTCCGCGTTGAACGCCTTGAGCCGCTGCTCGCGGGTGACTCCGGGGCTCAGGAAGCTGCCGTTGTTGATGAGGTTGGGCCCGACGGGGGCTGCCGCGATCCGGTGGGGAACGCCGGCGTGTGCCTGCGTGAGGGGCACGGTCAGGAGCGTCGCGGCGATCAGGCCCACGGTTCGTGAGGTGAACGACATGCGGTGTCCTTCCTGTGAGGAGAGCTGATCGCGGTCACGCACCTCACGGATGGTGACCGCGTGCTTCCCGCGTTCCCTCCACTTCGCACACCCCACTGCTTGTCACTCGTTCGGGGCGCTCCGAAGGGGAGCACCAGCGCGTGACCAGTGCGCACGTCACGTATCGGCGTGCGCCCGCGCGCAAGGAAGCGGAACACGTGCTTCCATGCGCGGGGCGTCCAGGGCATCGGGCCGCTTCGGCAGACGGCGCAGTGGACAGAAGAACGGACGACTCGTCCTGGACGTGGCGGGGGTCGACCACGGATGACGGAGCCCGCATCCACGTACAGAAGTACACGGGCGCCAACGACGTCGGCCTCGTCACACCCAAGACATCATTCATGGCGGTCAGTAGACGCTCCCCGGAGCCGGCCGCCCGCGGTGATCCGCGTGACATCATCCGTGCATGGACAGCGAGCTGGAAGTAAGTGCTCTGGCGATCAACGTCGTGATCCCGCAGGCGCTCCGCTGGACGGACACCCGACGCGGTGAAGCGTTCACGCTGACGACACTCAACGTCCGGCTTCTCCCGGACGGTCACCTCGCCGTGAAGGCCTACGGCAGGCCGGTCGGTGGCGGTCGGGGCGCCTACGTCGCGTTCCCTGTCCCCGACGAACCCGAACTGGCGGCCCTGGTATCCGACGCCGCCAGCCGTGCCGGAGCGTTGTGGGCCGCCCATCGTGGTCTCGGCTGATCCGAGGTGACCGGCGTCTGGACTCGGCCCGCTCCTACGGCATGACGACGACGACTTTGCCGGCCTTCGCCCGTCCCGTTTCGACGTACTCCATCGCCTGGAGGGTTTCCTCGAACGGGAAGACGCGGTCGACGACGGGGCGGATCTTCCCGGTGTCGACGAGGGCGGTGAGTTCGCGCAGTCGGTCGCCGCTGGCCTTCATGAACAGGAACGAGTACGTCACACCGCGGCGCTTGGCGTTGCGTCGGGTCTTGAAGCTGAGGGCGGTCATGGCCAGGCGGAGGATCGGATTCACGCCCAGTTCGCGGGCGAAGGCCGGGTCGGGCGGGCCCGCCACGCTGATGGCCGTGCCGCCGGGCTTGAGAACGCGCAGGGACTTGGCGAGGTTCTCGCCGCCGAGGCTGTCGAGGACGACGTCGTAGCCGTCGAGGACCTCTGCGAAGTCCTGGGTGCGGTAGTCGACGACGACGTCCGCGCCCAGGTCCTTGGCCACGTCGACCTTGCCGGTGCTCACCGTGGTGGCCACATGCGCTCCCAGCGCCTTGGCCAGTTGGACGGCGATGGAGCCGAGGCCGCCGGCGCCCGCGTGGACGAGGACCTTCTGGCCCGGCCGCACGCGTGCCCGCTCGACCAGTGCCTGCCATGCGGTCAGGGCGACCAGGGGAAGAGAGGCGGCCTCGGCCATGGTGAGGGCGGCCGGTTTGGGTGCCAGGTCGTCCTGGTGGACGGCGATGAGTTCGGCGAAGGTGCCGATGCGGTCCTTGTCGGGCCGGGCGTAGACCTCGTCGCCCACCGCGAAGCGGGTGACGGAGGCGCCGACCCGGACGACCGTCCCTGCGAGGTCGTTGCCCAGAACGAGCGGGAGACGGTAGGGCAGGAACGTCTTGAAGTCTCCGTTGCGGATCCTGAGGTCCAGCGGGTTGACGCCCGCCGCGTGGATCTTGACCAGGACGTCGTCGGCACCTGTCCGCGGTTCGGCTGTCTCGGCGGCGCGCATCCCGGACTGGTCGCCGTACTTCTCGACCACGAAAGCCCTCATCGTCGTCTCCGTTCCCTCTCCCGTCCGTGCGAGGCCGGGGTCTCCGCTCGCCCCGGGCTTCTCCCGGGGCGAGATGGTTCGTGTCTTCTTCCGGCCGTGGCGCGGGCGCACCGCGGCCTCGGCAGCGTTCCTCCGTCAGGCCACCGGCACGACCGGGGCGGTGACGCGGTCGGCGGCGCCTCCCCGGAGGCGGTCCAGGGAGGCGATGATCCCCTCGTGGGGCACGCCGAGCGGTACCGCGCCGACCTCGGCCAGGCGGGTGTACTGCTTATCGGCCAGCCGGACGTCGAGGGCGCCGAGGCAGCCGTCGAGCTGGGAGGGACTGCGCGGGCCGACTACCGGGACGAGCGTGGCCACGGAACGGGCGGCGCGCTCGCGCACCCAGGCCACCGCCTCCTGCGCGGGTGTCACGCGGGGGTGGCGGGGGGAGCCTCAGTCCGTGTGCGGCTGGGGTGCCGCGGACAGTGTGTTCGGCTGGGATGCCGCGGACAGGCTCTGCTTGACGTGCCGGCTGGTCTCGTCGGCCAGGATCTCGGGCAGGCCGGTCTCGATGCCGTGCAGGGCCTGGGCCGCGACGTCGGCGGCAGCGACCTTCTGATCGGCGGGCACGCCGGCGGCCATGTCGGTGTCCATGTAGCCGACGTGCAGCGCCGATACGGCGATCCCGCGCGGTGCCAGCTCCTCACGGGTCGCGTCGCTCAGCGCCCAGGCGGCGGCCTTGGAAGCCGCGTAGGAGCCGAGTCCTGCCGGGTGGAACCAGGACAGCGCGGACAGGACGTTGAGTACGGCGCCGCCGCCGTTGCCCTCGATGACGGGGGCGAAGGCGCGGGTCGCGGCGAGCGGGCCGAAGAAGTTGGTTTCCATCTCCCGGCGCACCTCGGCCACGTCGCCCCCGATCAGCGTCGCGCCGGTGGAGATGCCCGCGTTGTTGATCAGCAGTGTCGCGTCGGACGCCACGCGCGCGGCCTCTCGTATCGACGCCTCGTCCGTGACGTCCAGCCGCAGCGGGATGACGCCCGGCACGTCGACCGTCTCGGGGCGCCGGGCCGCGCCGTACACCTTCGCGCCGCGCTCGACGAGCCGGGCGGCCAGGTGGCTCCCCAAGCCCCGGTTGGCGCCGGTGACGACCGCGACCGCGTTGTTCAGCTCCATGCTCGCTCCTGGTCGTGGCGGGCACCGTCGGTCACCCGCACAAATAGATTATGCAGGCAATCTAAACATGGGTCTACGATAGATGCCAGTCGACATCCAAGCGGGAGGTGGTCATGGGCCGCGTATCACAGGCACAGGCGGAGGAGAACCGCCGGCGGGTGGTGGACACCGCATCCCGGCTGTTCCGCGAGCAGGGCACGCAGGTCAGCGTCGCCGACCTGATGAAGGCGGCCGGTCTGACCCACGGCGCCTTCTACAAGCAGTTCGCCTCCAAGGAGGCGCTGGTCGACGAGGCCACCGCGCACGCCTTCGCCGAGCTCGCCCAACGCCACCGCGCCGGGCTGGAGCGGTACGACGGGCAGCGCGCCGCCGCCCAGCGGGCGCTGATCGACACCTACCTCTCCGCCGAGCACCGCGACGACCCGGCGGACGGCTGCCCGGTCGCCGCCCTCGCCACCGACATCGCGCGCGAGGGCGGGGGACACGAGGCCCGTCGGGTCTACGCCGAGGGCGTGGCCGACTTCGCCGATTTCCTGGCCGGTGACGACCAGGACGGCATCGTCCGCCTCTGCACCCTGTTCGGTGCGCTGGTCCTGTCCCGGGCCACCAAGGGCTCCCCGCTCTCCGCGGAGATCCTCGCCGCCGGGCACGCAGCCTTGACGGGAACAGGCTGATCACACGCGGCCGACATCGCCGTGTCAGCACGGGCAGGGGTGAACCGCAGTGCTCGAGGTGAGCGGCCGGCCGCCCTGACGGGTGATCGGCTCGATACGTTCCTCGACGCCCCCCCGGCTCACAGTCGTACGCCCGGTCGACGGCACCCGGCCGGGCCGGGGCCGGATCAGCACCGCCAGTCGTGCACTGGCGAGGGCCGGTGGCGCCGAGACGGGCGCAGCGGCTGTCACGGTCCGCGCCCCATGGCGCTGGGCGGCGGCTCCGGGCGTTCGGGTGCGCCCCGGTCAGCGGCGGATGAGACCGAGGTCGGTCGCGGTGGCGACGGCGGCGGTGCGGGAGTCGACGCCCAGCTTGGCGTAGATGCGGGTCAGATGGGACTTGACGGTGCCCTCGGTCAGGTGGAGGCGCTTGCCGACGGCCTGGTTGGACAGGCCGTCGGCGACCAGGGCCAGGACTTCGGTCTCGCGCCGGGTCAGGGCGGTGCCGGGGGCACGCAGCCGGTTCATCAGCCGGTCGGCGACCGTGGGCGCCAGCGTGGTGCGTCCGGCGGCCGCGGTGCGTACGGCGGCGGCCAGGTCCTCGGGCGGGGCGTCCTTGAGGAGGTAGCCGGTGGCGCCGGCCTCGATCGCGGGCAGGGTGTCGGCGTCGGAGTCGTAGGTGGTGACGATCAGCACGCGGGGCGCTCCGGGCCGGGCGGTGATCTGGGCGGTGGCTTCGGCGCCGCCCATGCCCTTGCCGAACTGCAGGTCCATCAGTACGACGTCGATGTCCCCTTCGGCGGCACGGATGACGGCGTCCTCGGCGGTGGCGGCTTCGGCCAGGACGACGAGGCCGGGTTCTGTTTCCAGTACGGCGCGCAGTCCGGCCCGTACGACGGGGTGGTCGTCGGCCAGGAGCAGGCGGATGGGCGCGTTTCCGGTCATGGGCGGGCCTCGGGCCGGATCTCGGCCGGCGGGGTGAGGGGCAGTCGGGCGGTCAGGGAGGTGCCGTGGCCGGGGGCGGATTCGATGGTCAGGGTGCCACCGAGGGCGTTGACGCGGGCGCGCATGGCCGCCAGTCCGAAGCCGCCCGCCTCGGGGCCGGGGGCGGGCAGCCGCTCGGACGAGAAGCCGTGTCCGTCGTCGACGACCGACACGGCGACGTGGTCGGCGAGATAGCTGAGGGTGACCTCGGCGGTGGTGGCTTGGGCGTGCTGGACGGTGTTGGCGAGGGCGGACTGGGCGATGCGCAGCAGCGCGACCTCGTGCGCGGTCGCAAGCGGGGCGCGGACGCCGGCGAGGTGGAAGCGTGCGGTGAGGCGGTGGCGGGCGGACGTGGTGGTGCACAGCCGTTCCAGGGCGCCGGCCAGGGTGGTGCCCTCCAGTGTGGGCGGGGTGAGGGCGGCGACGAAGCGGCGGGCCTCGGCGAGGCTGTCCACGGCTGCCTGGCGTGCCGCGTCGACATGGCGGGCCGCGGTGTCGGGCCGGCCGGGCAGGGCGCGTTCGGCGGCGCGCAGCAGCAGTTGGATGCTGGAGAGCCCCTGCGCGAGGGTGTCGTGGATCTCGCGGGCCAGCCGCTCGCGTTCGGCGAGGACGCCGGCGGTGTGCTGGGCCTGGGCGAGGTCGGCCCGGGTGGCGGTGAGCTCCTCGATCAGCCGCCTGCGTTGTTCGCTCTCGTGGTACAGGGCCTGGTAGCCCCACACCACGGCGATCGCGACGGCGGCACCGAGCGCGGGACCGATCGCCACGGCCGGGCCGAAGGAGCCGGTGTGGGCGGCGAAGCCGGCGATGGCCGCGGCGGCGGTGACGGCCACCGCCGCCGGGCCGAGGCGGCGGGACAGCAGGTGGAGCTGGAGGAAGTACAGCGGGAAGGCCACCCATACGGCGTCGGGGGTGAGGGCCAGCAGCACCAGCCAACAGGCGCCCACGGCGGCCAGCCACACCGCGGCGGTCCGCCGTGAACGGCGTACGCCCGGCAGCGTGGGCCCGAGCGCATACACCAGGCCGCACACCGCCGCCGCGGTGACGGTCCACCCGGTGTGCGGCCGGTGGTCGGCCACGGCCCGGCCGACGGCCAGGGCGAGCAGGCCGCTGATCAGCAGGTGCAGGCACCAGGCCAGGGCACGGGTGGTCGGGGTCAGGGCAGGAGCGGTGTTCACAGTGCGTCCCAGGTTACGGAGGCCGGCGCCCCGGGGCCTCCATCGAAAGTCAGAACCCGGTTGCCGTCTTCCGGTCCGCCAAGTGCCCTCCTGCGCCAGACGCGCGCGCAGGGGGTCGGCGGCGACGGTGGGGTCATACCGCTTCCACCGCTGGAAAGGACAGGCCGAGGCCGTGTTCGTCGCCTGGAGAGACCTGAAGTTCGCCAAGGGGCGCTTCGCCCTGATGGGAACCGTCATCGTGTTGATCACCCTGCTGGTCGGGCTGCTGTCCGGGCTGACGGCCGGACTGGGCCGGCAGAGCATCTCGGCGATCACGTCCCTGCCCGCCGACAAGATCGCCTTCCAGGCTCCCAGCGGCGGTCAGGACCTGTCGTACTCCGCCTCCACCGTCACGCAAGCGCAGTGGAGGAAGTGGTCCGAGGCGCCGGGTGTCGAAAGCGCCGAGCCGCTGGGGATCACCACGTCCAGGGCCACCGCGGGAGACAGAAGTACGGGTGTCTCGGCCTTCGGCGTCGAGCCCGGCTCCCGCCTGGCCCCGGACAGCGACAAGATCACCGGCAGCGCGGTGGTGCTGTCCACCGCGGCCGCCGACGACCTCGGCGTCAAGGCCGGCGACGCTCTGACCCTGGCAGGCCGGCAGCTGACGGTGGCCGCCGTCCAGGGCGAGGCCCACTACAGCCACACACCGGTGATCTGGACCAGCCTGGACACCTGGCACAAGACCGCGCCGCCCACTGGCACCGCAGAAGGCCCGACCGCGACCGTCATCGCCCTGAGCACCACCTCCAAGGCTGATACGGCCGCCATCGACCACCAAGTCGGCACCAAGACGGTCTCCACTGACGACTCGCTGTCCGCGATCGGCTCCTACACCTCGGAAAACGGCTCCCTGCAACTGATGCGCGGCTTCCTGTTCGCCATCTCCGCCCTCGTCATCGGCGCCTTCTTCACCGTCTGGACCATCCAGCGCAGCGGCGACGTAGCCGTCCTCAAGGCCCTGGGCGCCTCCACCGCGGGCCTCCTCAAGGACGCTCTTGGCCAGGCAGTCGTCCTGCTCGCCGGCGGCACCATGATCGGCACCGGCATCGCCGCAGCCCTGGGCGCACTCGTGGCCGGCTCCGCCGTACCCTTCCTCCTCGCCCCCGCCACCGTCCTGCTCCCCGCGGCCGTGACGATCCTCCTCGGGGCGCTCGGCGCCGCCCTGTCCATCCGCCGCATCACCTCCGTCGACCCGCTGGCCGCCCTGGGGAGCACCCGATGAGCCTGATCCTGACCGACATCACCCTCACCTACCCCGACGGCGACACACGCCTGACCGCCCTCGACCAGGTCAGCCTGGAGGCCCCCAAGGGCAGCCTGACCGCCGTGGTCGGTCCCTCCGGCTCCGGCAAGTCCAGCCTCCTGGCGGTCGCCGCCACCCTGATCACCCCCGACACCGGCACCGTCACCCTCGACGGCACCTCCACCACCGGACTCAGCCGCGGTGAACTGACCGCACTGCGCCGACACAGGATCGGCATCGTCTTCCAGCAGCCCAACCTGCTGCCCTCCCTCACCGCCGCCGAACAACTCCAGGTCATGGCCCGGATCGACGGCCGCAAACCCCGCACCGCCCTCACCCGTGCGATGGAACTCCTCGACGCGGTCGGTCTGGCCGACCAGGCCGGCCGCCGCCCCCACCAGCTCTCCGGCGGCCAGCGCCAGCGCGTCAACATCGCCCGCGCCCTGATGAACGACCCCACCGTCCTCCTGGTCGACGAACCCACCAGCGCCCTCGACCACGAACGCGGCGCCGCCGTCATCGACCTCATCACCCGCCTCACCCATCAGCGGGCCACCGCCACCATCCTGGTCACCCACGACCACACCCACCTCACCGCCGCCGACCAGATCGCCGAAGTCCGCGACGGACGCCTGCGCCTGCCGGGCACGCGGCAGCCGATCAGCACCGGCAGCGCGCCGGTCCCGAGCCCCGGGGAGTGACTCTCCCCGCACTCACCGCCCGCCCGCGGACCTCCCGCGGCGGCGGTCCCGCGCTCGGTCGGCCGCAGTCGCCCCGGCCCTGGAAACGCGTCGGCCGGGGCAATCAGGTCACCGCTCTGCGTACTTCCGAGGCGATTCCGCGGGACGCCTCCGTCACTCCTGGAGGGACGATTCGCCCGGCCCGCCACGGTCGACGCCGGCTACGTCAGCCGCCTGTCTTGCCCCGCCGGACATGGAGAAGCGCCTTTGACTGCCAGGCAGAGATGTGATGTGCCGGCTATCCGGCCGGTCTCAGCGCCCGTGCGAGCGCGTCGACGGTCACGCCGACGATCGCCCGGAGTTGCTCCGGGCTCGACCCGGCCCTGCCCATCACCGCGAGGGACTGGTTCACGGCCGCTATGTGTACGGCGAAGTCCTCGGCGTTCTCGTCGGACATTCCGCCGGCCTTCAGCGCGGTGCGCAGGCGCGGGCGCTGGAGGCCGAACAGCTCTTTGACGTGCTCCGCGACGCTCGGGCTCAGCGCCGGACTCGCCATGACCGACTGGGCCATCAGGCATCCATCGGGCACGGCGGGATCGGCGATGCGCCCCAGGGTGACGTCGAAGAACGCACGGACGGCGGCGACGGGGTCCTCGGCCGCGCACGAGAGGGCGGCGTCGAACTTGTCGCCGTAGCGCGTGGCGTAGCGATCCAGGCAGCGAAGGAAGAGCGCGTCCTTGTCGCCGAGCGAGGAGTAGATCGAGCTGCGGTTCAGGCCGGTCGCCCTGGACAGGTCGTCGAGCGAGGTGTCGGCGTAGCCGGAGCGCCAGAACTGGATCATCGCGGCGTCGAGCACCGTGTCCATGTCGAACTGTTTCTTGCCTGCCATGCGGCCCATCCTCCCATCTTGAACTGATCGGTTCAAGACGTGCTAGCGTCGCATCACGGTCCACCCGCCTCGATGGAGGATTCCCATGACCAACCCCGTCCCCGCCCTGCCCCTGCACGACCTGGCCGGATTCACGCACCGCTGGGTCGACGCCGACGGCGTCCGTCTGCACGCCGTCGAAGGCGGCCGGCCGGACGGACCGGCCGTCGTCCTGCTCACCGGTTTCCCGCAGACGTGGTGGGCCTGGCGGAAGGTCATGCCCGCTCTCGCCGACCGGTTCCGGGTCATAGCGCTCGACCGGCCGGGCCAGGGCCATTCCGAGCATCCGGAGCTCAGCTACGACACGCACACGGTCGCCGCGCACACCCAGGCCGCCGTGAACGCTCTCGGCGTGGGGGACTACTGGCTCGCCGGGCACGACATCGGGGCCTGGGTCGCCTTCTCCCTCGCCCTGAACTACGAGAGCCGACTGCACGGGGTCGCGCTGCTCGACGCCGGAATTCCCGGTATCACCATGCCGGAAGCGATCCCCCTCGACCCGGCTCTGGCGTTCAAGACCTGGCACTTCGCGTTCCACGTGGTGCCCGGCCTTCCCGAGACGCTGATAGCCGGCCGCGAGCGGGAGTACATCGGCTGGTTCCTGAAGACCAAGTCCCTCGCGCCCGACGCGTTCGAGGAAGCGGAGCTCGACCACTACGGCGCGGCCCTCGCCGTCGACGGCGGCCTGCGCGCCTCCCTCGCCTCCTACCGCGACGCCGCCGAGTCCGCGCGCAAGAACCGCGCGGCACTCGAGCAACGGCGACTGACCGTGCCCGTCCTCGCCATCTCCAGCAGCCACGGCTCGATCCCGGACATGGCGGCCTCCCTCAGCCCGTGGGCCGAGAACGTGACCGGCGTCATCGTGCCCGACGCCGGTCACTACATCCCCGACGAGCAGCCCGAGGCCGTCACCGCCGCCCTCACCGGCTTCTTCACCGGCCGTTAGCGCTCTGGCAGGAGCGCGATCCCCGTTGCCGTCGGGAGCCCGCCGGTTACGCGCCCGCCCCGCGCGCCCACGGACGTGCCGTGCACCGCCCGCCGCCCCGCTTGCGCAGTCGGTCCCGGCCGGCGAGCTGGGTCATCCTCGCCCGCGAAGGTCCCAGCCTGCCGCGTATCCAGGCGTCCAGCCCCAGCCGCTCGCCGACCGCCCTGACCCGCACCGGGCCGTCCGCCTCCCGCACGATCGCCAGGACTTGCGGGAGGCGCCGGACCGCCCGCCCTCGTCGGCCGCGTCGCCGCGGTGCGGGACGAGCAGGACTGTCCGCCCGGCCACCTTCGCCGGCACCGCCCGCGAAGCCGGCGCCGCCGACCCTGAACAACCCGGCAGGCAACTCGCGCTGCTCATCGACGGCGCCGCGGCCCGTACCCGTGTTCTCAAAGCGCGGCTCCTCGAGTCCGCCCTGGGTGTCGAGCTGCCCGCGTACGCGGCCTCGAAGCACGGCGTCCTCGGCATCACCCGCGCGCTGGCCAACGCATGGTCCCGGCACGGGATCCGGGTCGAAGCCATCGCCCCCGGCTACACGGTCACCGACCTCACCCGCGCCCACCGGGAAGACGCCGGCCGGGCCGCGACGATACTGGGCCGCATCCCGGCAGGCAGATGCCGGGCGTGAACGCGATGGCGGCCTCCCGGGCGGCGAGACCGACCACACCGTTGACCGCCGGCGGGGGCCGGTGCCGGCGCCGACGTGTCCGGTGGACTCAGCTCCGGATCCCGAGGTGCGGAAGGACTGTTTCCGCCACTCGGTACGCCTCTTCGAGCAGCGGGTTGCCCGAGAGGATGAACGTGTCGACGCCCAACTCCTCGTACTCCCGCAGCCGTTCCACCACCTGCGCCGTGGAGCCGACCACCGCCGTTCCCGGTCCGGGGCGGAACAGGCTCATGCCCGGCCAGAGGTTCGGATGGACCTCGAGTTCACGGGCGCGAGCCGGTACCTTGCCTCCGTGCTGGCGGAACTGGCGCTGCCATCCGACACCGTCCTCGCCCGTCCGGCCGCCGAGCTGCCGTGCGTACGTGGCCTCACTGGTGACGTCGAGCAGCCGGTCCGCGGCCGCCCATGCCTCGTCCTCGGTGTCCCGCACGATCAGGTGCAGCCGCAGCCCGATGCGGAGGCTGCGCCCGTGTGCCGCCGCGCGCTCGCGCACCCGGTCCAGCTTCTCCCTCAGCAGGTGCGGAGGTTCGCCCCAGGTCAGATAGACGTCCACATGCTCGGCCGCCATCTCGATGCCCGGCGCCGACGAGCCGCCGAACCACAGCGGGACGTGTGGCGCCTGCACCGGTCTGAGGTCGCCGAAGGAGGCACCAGCGTCCTTGAGGTCGTAGAAGCGGCCCTTGTGGTCGAAGACCTCACCGGCGGTGAGCCGCTTGACGATCGACCAGTACTCGGCACTCAGCGCATATCGTTCGTCGTGCTCGACGTCCAGACCGTACTCGCGCAGCGTCTTCGTGGACCCGTTGACGACATTGAAGCGCAGCCGGCCGCCGAAGAGCGTGTCGAAGGTGAGGGCCGTCTTCGCGAGCAGGGTCGGCGAGATCAGTCCGGGGTGGACGGCGAGCAGGGGCTTGAAGCGAGGGCTGGTGACGGCGGAGAGCGCGCTGCCCAGCGGCCACACGTCGTACAGGTCCGTCGCCAGCAGCGCGCCGCTGAAGCCGAGGCGCTCGACGGCCCCGGCCAGGCGCTGGAGGTAGCCGAGGTCGACGGGGCGCCGGCCCTCGGGTTCCCAGGGGTAGGCGCCTTCGCGGGGGATGATGTACCACAGGATTTCGGCGGCCATGGTGTCTGTCCCTCAGCTCTGGCGGGCGACGGCGTCGGCGACCGTGACCGGGCGGTCGACGAAGCCGGTGCGGAGGAAGATGTCGGCGGCCTGCTGCTGTTCGGCGAGGAATTCCTCGCTCACCTGCTCGATCCGCCAGGGCAGGGTGCGCAGCGCGGTCTCCCAGTCGTCGACGCTGCCGCCTTGGTGGTCGGCGGCGATCGCCGCTGCTTCCCGGGGATGTGCCGCGGCCCAGGCGTCGGCCCGTCGCAAGGCCCTGACGACGGCGTCGACGATCTCGGGGCGGCGCTCGGCCAGCTCCCTCCGGGTGAAGAACACGGAGCGGTCGGTGATGACGTCCGCGGTGCGCACCAGCACGCGGACGCCACCGGTGCGCAGGGCGGCGGCCAGTTGTGGCCCCTGGGCCACCCAGGCCGCGATGTCTCCGGAGCGCAGTTGCCGTTCGCTGTCCGCTCCGGCGCGGACGGGAGTGATGTCGGCCGTGTAGGACAGGCCGGCGTCGTCCAGGGCTTTGGCGACCAGGTGGGTCTGCCAGGAGCCGATGGCCAGGTGCACGACGCCGCCCTTGAGGTCGGCGACCGTGCGCACCGGGCTGTCCTGGAGGACGAGGAGAGCGCCGTGGTCCGGCCGCGGGGCCGAGACGGCCGCGTAGACGAGGTCGTGCCCGGCGGCCTGCGCGGTCACCGGCGGTGTCGAACCGGTGCCGCCGAAGTCGATCACGCCTTCGGTCAGCAGTTGTCCGGTGCGGACGCCGTCGGTGTAGGCGTGGAAGGCCACCGCTTCTCCGACGGCGGCCAGTTCCTGCTGGGCGTAGTCGAGCCGGGAGAGGTAGTAAAGGGTCGGGTTGCTGGCGTGGACGCCGAGGGTGATGGGCATTCAGTGCGCTCCGGTCGTGGCGGTGTCGGGGGTGGTGGCGTGGACGCCGAGGTCGGCGAGCAGGCGCTGGCGCAGTGCGGCGAAGGAGGGGTCGCCCGGGTCGCGGGGCCGGGCGACGGCGACGGGTTCGTCGGTGACGAGACGGCCCTCACGCAGCACGCAGACGCGGTCGGCCAGCCGCACCGCCTCGTCCACGTCGTGGGTGACGAGCAGGACGGCGGGGCGGTGGGCCCGGCACAACTCGCCCACCAGATCCTGCATGCGCAGACGGGTGAGGGCGTCGAGCGCCGCGAAGGGCTCGTCCAGGAGCAGCAGTTGGGGCTCGCGCACCAGGGCGCGGGCGAGGGCGACCCGCTGGGCCTCACCGCCGGAGAGGGTGGCGGGCCAGGCGTGGGCGTGCCCTTCGAGCCCCACCTCCGCGAGCGCGTGCCGGCCGCGCTCGGCCTGTCCGCGGGGAAGCGCGACGGTCACGTTCGCCAGGACCCGTTTGGACGGCACGAGCCGCGGCTCCTGGAAGACGATCGTGCGCGCCCGGGGGACGAGGACCTCACCGGCGTCCGCCGTGTCCAAGGCCCCCAGGATCCGCAGCAGGGTGGTCTTCCCGCTGCCGCTGGCGCCGAGCAGCGCCACGAACTCCCCGCGGCCGATGGTGAGGTCGAGCCCGTCGAGCACCGTGCGGCCGCCGAACGCCTTGCGCAGGTTCCCGACGTGGACGGCGCTGCTCATCGGGCCGCTCCCCGCCAGGGCATCAGCAGCCGCTCCAGCAGGCGGACGATCGCGTCGGCCAGCAGGCCGAACACTCCGTACACCAGGATGCAGACGGCGAGGACGTCCGTACGGGCGTAGTTCTGCGCCTGTGCCATCAGGTAGCCGATACCGGCGGTCGCGTTGATCTCCTCGGCCGCGATCAGAGCGATCACGCTGAGCGTCATGGACAGCCGCAGACCCGCCAAGAGCGAGGGCAGGGCTCCGGGCAGGACCACCTCCCGCACGACGGCGAGCCGGCTCATCTGGAAGCTGCGCATCGCCTCGACCAGCTTGGCATCGGTGTTGCGGACCCCGCTGGAGGCGGACACGTACATCGGGAACGTCGTGGCGACGGCGATCAGCAGGATCTTGGCGATCTCGTTGATGCCGAACCACACCATGAACAGCGGGACCAGGGACAGGAACGGGATGGTCCGCAGTGTCTGCAGGGAGGAGTCCAGCAGTTCGTCGCCCAGGCGGGTGAAACCCGTGACGACGCCCAGCACCAGGCCGGCGGTGAGCCCGATCAGCAGTCCGGTTCCGGAGCGGGTCAGTGAGGTGGCGAGCGCGTCGGGCAGTTGGCCGTTGCCCCACAACTCGCCGACGGCGCGGACCACGTCCGCGGGCGAGGCCAGTACGTCCGGGGTGAGGACGCCCGTGGCGGAGGCGGCCCACCACAGCGCGAGCAGGGCCACCGGGCCCGACGCCCGTACGGCCACGGTGTACCGCCGCGAGCGTGGGCGCCTGGTGGCGGCCTGCGGGGTCACCAGGTCCGTGTCCGCGACGGGTCCGGCGGTGGGTGCGGCAAGGATCTCGTCGGTCGCCGTCATGACAGCCTGGTCACGTCGAGGAGGTGGGCGGCGACGTCGACCTCGGCGGGTGTGACCTTGTGGTCGGCGTAGAAGCGGGCCACGTCGCGGAACCGCTTGATGTCGGCGTCGGTGATCGGCTCGACGGTCGCGCCCTGGCGGGTGAACTCCACCTGTACGCGCTTGGCCTCGCCGGTGAGGGCCTCGGGGCCGGTGTCGGTGTTGACGTTCAGATAGGCGGCCGGATCCCGCTTCTCCTTCACGCTGCCGTCGTGCAGGTACCGGTAGAGCGCCTTGACGACCTGTGGGTGCTCCTCGGCGAAGGCGGTGCGCACCGCTGTGAGGCTGTAGTTGTCGGAGCCGATGGCCCGTCCGTCGGCGACGAAGTGGGCCTTGCCACTGCCGATCTCGGTCACGGAGTACGTCGCCCACACCGCCCAGGCGTCTACCTGGCCGGCGTTGAACACCGCGGCGGTCTGGTCCGGACGCAAGTAGACCCTGCGGACCTTGTCGGGCGCGATGCCCTCCTTGGCCAGAGCCTTCAGCAGCAGGTACTCGCCGGTGCCGCCCTGGTTGACAGCGACTTTCCTGCCGACGAGGTCCTTGACCGAGCCGATGCCCGAGCCGTTCCTGACCAGGATGCCCTCGCCGGCCGGATCGGGCGCGGTGGCGGTGAAGAACGCGAAGCCGGGCTTCTGCGACAGCGAGGTGATCCCCGAGGTGATCGACCCCACGGCGATGTCGAGCTGGTCGGCGTTGAGCGCCTGCGCGGCCGGTGCGAAGGGCCCGGAGCTGCCGGTCCACTCGACCTTCGCGTGCACCTTCGCCAGCTCCCGGGCGAGCGATCCGTCCTTCTTGCCGAGGGCGAGTACGCCGGCGTTGCCGGGGTCGGGGATGCGCACGGTGACGGTGGAGCCGGTGCCCGAGTCCGCCGCGGATGTCCCGCATCCGCTGAGGGAGAGGAGGGAAGCGACCGTGGCAAGGGCGACGGCAGCCATTCTCGGCGTAAGCATGGCAGTCCTATGTTTCGGTGGAGAGGGATGCGGGCTGGGGCCGGGTGAGACGCAGACGGGCGCGGCGCAGGGGCTCGGGGTCGGCCCAGGTCCCTATGTCGACGGGCGAGGGCAGGAAGCCGTGGGCCCGCAGCGCCGCCTCCTGCCGGGCGAGGAGACCGAGCCGCTCGTCCGACAGGTCGGGACGCAGGGTGCGGTGGGTGCCCGGCCGGTAGGCGCCTTGGACGCCCTCGGCTCCGGCGCCGGTCTCGGAGCCCAGGATCCGGGCCACCTCGGCAGGCTGCGACGCCGCCCAGTCGGAGGCCCTCAACAGCACCGCGAGGAACCGTTCGACGAGTTCCGGATGGTCGTCCAGCAGACGCTGGTGCACGGTGATGGGCCGGGGGGTGCCGTTGTTCACCCGGTGGGCGCGGTCCGGCAGTCCGTCCAGTTCCACGGCGACCTCGGCACCGGCGCGTCGCGCGGCCTCGACGGCGACGGCGCCCTTGACGTAGACCGCGTCGACGTCACCGCGTGCCAGCGCGGCGAGTTCGGCCGCCCACTGGCCGTGATGGCCGTCGGCCGGCACGTCGACCGCCGTGGCGTCGGACAGCGCGTATCCGGCGGAGGCGAGGGCACCTTCGAAGCCCCGTACCGCCATGGCCCGCCAGAAGTCGATCGGCACCCGGTGGCGTGGCAGGGCGAGCCGCAGGCCGCGCAGCGCGGCAGCGCCGCGGATACCGGAGCCGGGCGCCACCAGGATCGTCTGCCGTTCCTCGATCCAGGTCAGGCCGATCAACCGGGTCGGCTCGCCCCGGGAACGGGCCCACAGGGCGGGCACGTTGCCGCCTTCCCGGAACAGCGCGGGCAGGGTGTGCGTGTAGTGGGCCGCGCGGACGGAGCCCGGCACGTCGGACGCGGTGTCCTGCAACGAGCGGACGGCGATGCCGTCGGGAGCGAACTCCTCGGCGAGCCAGTGGCGATCGGCCGCGATGCCGGTCGCCGTGGGCACGGGACAGCGGGTGAACCACAGGGTTTCGGGCAGGGGGATGTGCGTCATGGAGTCTTCCCTGAAGGCGGTGCGCCGCGGGCAGGCGTGCGCAGGGGGAGGCCGACGAACGGGTCGCGGACGTCAGGGCCGTACGGCGGCAGGCGGAAGCTGCGCTCGGACCGTCGCGGCGGTACCGGACGGCTGCGGGGGAGGAGTCAGCGACAGGCGGCGCTGGAGACGCGGGCCAAGTCGATGTGGCGGCGCGCGGTGAGGAGGAGCGCGGCGGCACAGTGGTGCATCGCTGGCTCCTTCCGGTGGTTCCCGTCGGACCTGTTCCGGCGGGACGACCGCAGCCTGACACGGGCGCGGAGCGACCGGCAAGCAGCTTCCCATCATGTGGGAACCGATGTGAACAGTCCGTTGCGGCAGGCTGTGAGGGCGCGGCGGGCATCCCGCGATGTGGGAATCTCAGCCCGTACCCAGGCGCCCGTGGAATCCCAGGCGCCGGCGGATCAGAGGAGGCGACACGTGGTGGCCAGGACTCCGGTGACGGGGGCGCAGGCGGTCCGCCGGGCCCTGGACATGCTGCACTGCTTCCACGACAACGGCCCGGACCTCAGCGCGTCGGAGATGGCCCGCAGACTGTCCCTGCCCACATCGACGGCGCACCGCCTGGCCCGGACGCTGGAGGAGGCCGGCTTCCTCGAACAGGACGCCAGGACCGTCCGTTACCGTCTCGGCCCGGCCGTGACCGAACTGGGGCGGCTGTCGTACCACCAGCGGGGACTGCACCTCGCCTCGCCCGAACTGGCCGACCTCGCGGACCGCACCGGTGCGACGGCCGACCTGGCACTGCGGAGCGGGCCGCACGTGGTGATCGTGGCGGGCGGTTCGGTGACCCCGAAGGTGGGGCTGCGCCGGCCACTGCACTCCACGGCCTTGGGCAAGGTGTTGCTCGCCTGGCCCCGCCCCGGCGAGGGTGGCGCCAAGTCACTGCCGCCGCTGCGGGCTTTCACCGACCGCACGATCGTCGACCGGGAACTCCTCGAGGCCGAACTGGACCGTGTGCGCGCCCAGGAGTACGCCCTCAACGACGGCGAGTCCGCGCCCGGTGTCCGCACCCTGGCCGTGCCGGTCCGCGACCACCTGCATGCGGCGCGGTTCGCCCTGGCGGTCCGCGGCACACCCGAACTGATCACGGCGGAGCGCACGGACTGGTTCCTGGAACAGGCCCGGGCCTGTGCGCGGGCCCTGGAGGTGCTCCTCCTCCCGCCGTCACAGCGCTGCAGCGCGGCCTCACCGCCGACCGGATCGTGACGCCGGGCCATGGCCGGATCCGTTCCGGTCCTGGTACGGGCGGCGTACGACAGGCGGGGGAAGCCGGTGCTCTCACACCTGGGGTGCGGCCCTTCTCTGGTTCTCGGGTGGGGTGCTGTTCGCCGAGTCGGCGGTCCGGTCTTCCCCTCTTTCCTGCTCAGCGGGCGGCGGTCACAGCGGCGTTGCCGTAGTACGCGTCCGGTCCGTGCTTGCGGGTGAAGTGCCGGTCGAGCAGGTGTTGCGGGGGCCGCGGGGGGTCGGCGGGTGAGTGCAGCGCCAGGGTGCGCAGTGCCATCTCGGCGACCGCCTCGCAGACGATGGCGTTCTCGAGCGACGCGGTCGCGGTCGCCCCCCAGGTGAACGGGCCGTGCCGCGAGACGAGCGCTCCGGGCACCTGCTCGGCCCGGTGCGGATCGCCTTCGAGGAGCGCCACGATCACTTGGCCGGTGTTGTATTCGTAGTCACGCGCACACTGTTCGGCCGTGAGGTCCTCGGTCACCGGGACGGGACCGTTGAAGGTGTCCGCATGCGTGGTCCCGAGGACAGGGATCGGACGGCGTGCCTGCGCGAAGGCGACCGCATGGGTCGAGTGCGTGTGGGTGACGCCCCCGATGGAGGGAAAGGCGCGGTACAGGCACCGGTGGGTCTCGGTGTCGGTGGACGGTTTGAAGTGGCCTTCGACGACCTGCCCGTCCTCCAGGGCGACCACGACCAGGTCCTCCGCCGTGAGGTCCGCGTACGAGACGCCGGACGGCTTGATGACGAAGACTCCGGCATCGCGGTCGACGCCACTGACGTTTCCCCAGGTGAGGGTGGCCAGACCGGCCTCCCGTATCCGCAGGTTGGCCGCCAGGACCTCCCGGCGGAGATCCCCGAAGGAGAGGGACTCGGTCACTACGTTCTCACCGTCTTTCCGTCATGGACAGCGGTGCCCGGTCCGTGCCCTGTGGTGGGTGCGACCGCGCACGAGGGGCTGAAGGGACGAGATCGCGTGTGCATCCTGGGCAGTCGGCGCTCACCCCTCGGCACATTGTGCGCGCTAACATAACGCGAACTCAAGGGCTGACGCGAGAACCAGGGACGTGTAGATTCCAAAAATGTGAGCGCACACATCGCTGTGTGCCGGAAGATCGCATCGGAGTGCGTGCTGATGCGGATCCGGCGCCGGAGGGGCGGCGGCGAGGCGGTACCTTGAGGAAAGGGCAATGCAATCAGCGAGGAGGGGGGAGAGGCTTGACCCGGCTCCCGGATGTCTCCAGAGCGCCCACCATGGCCGATGTGGCGCGCGTGGCCGGCGTGTCGCATCAGACCGTCTCGCGCGTGCTCAGTGGTCATCCCAACGTCAGCGCCAAGACCCGTTCGGCGGTGATGGAGGTCGTCGAGCAGCTGGGCTATCGCCGGAACTCGGTGGCTCGGGCCCTCGCCACGCGCAGGACGCACACGCTGGGCGTCATCGCGGTCAACACCACGCTGCATGGACCTGCCAGCACGCTGTTCGGTGTTCAGGAGGCGGCACGGGAACGCGGCTATCTGACCACCTCCGTCACTCTCCAGACGCTCACGGAGGCATCGCTCACCGAGGCCATGCACCACCTCGCCGCCTGGGGTGTGGAAGGGGTGATCGCCATCACCCCGCAGCGTGACGCCGTCCGGGCTCTGGCCGCGCTGGAGGCTCCCTTCCCCGTGGTGACCGTCGAGGGTGGCCACGCGCTCGACCTTCCCGGCGTGTCGGTCGACCAGTACGCCGGGGCCCGTATGGTCACGGAACATCTCCTCGCGGCGGGGCACTCCACCGTCTGGCATGTGGCCGGCCCTGCCGACTGGCTGGAGAGCGAAGGCCGTACGGCCGGCTGGGAGAGCGCGCTGCGGGAGGCCGGTGCCGAGGTGCCACCCGTGCTGCGAGGCGACTGGAGCCCGTTGTCGGGATACCAGGCCGGCCAGCAGCTCGCCGGCCGGGCTCTGGCCTCGGGCGGCCGTGGCACGGAACTCACAGCGGTGTTCGTCGCGAACGACCACATGGCACTGGGCGTGTTGCGGGCCTTCCGGGAGGTGGGGCTGCGCACTCCGGCGGACGTCGCCCTCGCCGGCTTCGACGACACGCCCGAGGCGGAGTTCTTCCCTCCTCCGCTCACCACGGTGCGCCAGGACTTCAGATCGCTCGGCCGTAAGAGCATCGAACTGCTCCTGAACCACATCGAAGGCACCGTGTCCAAGGCCGAGCACCTGACGATCGCCCCGGAGCTCATCGTCCGCGCCAGCACCGCCCGCCGCAGGACCGGGATCGAAGAGCCCTCGGCCTGATCCGGGTCCGGCCTGCCTACGCGCTGGGGGTCAGCAGCACCTTGCCGACGGCGCAGTCGCCCGATGCCACCAGGTCCAGAGCCTGCTCGTAGGCATCCAGGGAGAAGGTGTGGGTGATCAGAGGCCTCGTGTCCAGCCCTCCTTCGGCGAAGGCGCGCACGGCCAGGGACCACGCGGCCGATGAAGCACCCAGCACAGGCTGGACCGCGAGCCGCCGCCGCACCAGCTCGACGACATCGAGGGTGCCCGCGCCCGGGCTGGTGCTCGTGCAGACGAGCCGGCCACCCTCGCGCAGAACGCCCAGCACCTGGCGTGACGTGGCGCGCGCGTCAACCGTGTGGATGGCGACATCGCACAGCCCGGGCAGCGGTTCACCGCACGGGACGTAGACCGTTGCCCCGAAGGCCCGGGCCATGTCCGCGCGCTCGGCGCGGGAGCCCACGACGATCACCCGGCCCACGCCCGCGGTCGCCAGGAACCGGGTTATCAGCAGACCGAGCACTCCGTCTCCGAGCACCGCAACACTCTCACCCGGGTCGGCCTTCGCCGTGAGGACGGTCGCCACCGCCAAGGCCGCGGGTTCCAAGAGGGATGCCGCCGCCAGGTCGGCGTCCTGCGGCAGCACGTGCAGCGAGTGCGCGGGCACCACCAGTGTTTCCGCCATTCCCCCCGGCTGGGTGAAGCCCGTCTCTTCGTAGCCCTCGTCGCAGAGCGTGCCCCGGTCCACGTGGCAGGGTTCGCACAGCCGGCAGCCTCGGATGCTCTCGCCCACGACCTTCTGCCCGAGGAGATCGGCAGGCACTCCGTCGCCCACGCGCTCCACCGTGCCCGACCATTCGTGTCCCGGAGTGACGGGGTAACGCACGAGCCTCTGGGGCCGCACGCCCCGCAGCAGGTCCGCGTCGCTCTGGCAGATTCCGTTGCTGTGCACGCGGACCAAGGCTTGTCCGGGCCCCGGCGTCCCGTGCGCCCTGGCGATCAGTCGATGTTCCCCCGGCCGGGTGACCAGGACCGCCGCGGTCATCGCCCGCTCCCGACCCAGCCGTCTCGCCTTACCCCCGCGACCCAGCACGGGGTGCCGCCGCGCCGGAACAACCCTGTTCCGATCATCATCGTCTCCCCACTGTTCGATATTTCGAATGTTGTTCGATATGCTGGCGGTACGTTAGGACTCTTCCGCGATGCACGTCAATGGCACACACAGTGAAGCCAAGGAGCCGAACCGGTCACACTTCAAGAACCCGACCAAGCGCATGCACGGGAGATCACCGACTTCACCGGGAAGGTGGACGCGGGGCACGCGCCGGCGCTTCGGATGGCCTGATCCCGGACCCCGGACCGCCTCGCCCAGACCCGCGCTCCGGCGACCTGCTGTCCCGCATCACGGGGGCCCTCCACGGCAGCCCGGTGACCTCTCGACGAGGGGAGCGCCCCCGAATTGTGGGCGCTCACATTCACCTACGTTATGTGCCCGTCGCCTTCCGGTCGCACCCCCGCTCGCTCGCGCCGATCGCCGCGTCGGCCTGGCCTGCGTCTCCCCTTGCCGGCCGTAGACAGCTCGTCCGCCGGCCGGTCAGCCAACATTCCCTCTGCTGCTCTATCGGTGGACTTGTCCGCACAGGGCACTTGCGCCGCAGGATTGTTAGCGCTCACAATGCGAGGGCAACGACCGTGCCCGTCGCACTGCGGACCCTGCCCGGCTGCTGAGCCGTCCGCGGCCGTACGGCTTCCCGAAAGGCAATCCGGTGACCTCCCCCTCGCCTCCCGCAGACCTCGCCACCCCCTCCTCGGACGACCGCGAGCGGTACACCGTGGGCGTCGACTTCGGCACCCTGTCGGGCCGCGCCGTGGTGGTGCGGGTGCGCGACGGTCGGGAACTGGCCTCCGCGGTCCACGAGTACGCGCACGCCGTGATCGACGAACGCCTTCCCGGCACCGGTGCGCAGCTGCCGCCGGACTGGGCGCTCCAGCATCCCGACGACTGGCGCGAGGTGCTGCGCAGGGCCGTGCCGGAGGCGGTCGCGGCGTCCGGCGTCGACCCCGGTGACGTCATCGGCATCGCCACCGATTTCACCGCCTGCACGGTGCTGCCCACGCTCGCCGACGGAACCCCGCTGGCCGAGACGGACCTTGCCGGCCGCCCGCACGCCTGGCCCAAGCTGTGGAAGCACCACTCCGCCCAGGGCCAGGCCGACCGCATCAACGACCTGGCGCACGCCCGGGGCGAGAAGTGGATCGGCAGGTACGGCGGCAAGATCTCCGCCGAGTGGGAGTTCGCCAAGGCGCTGCAGGTCCTGGAGGAGGACCCGGCGATCTACGACGCGTGCGCCCGCTGGATCGAGGCGGCCGACTGGATCGTCTGGCAGCTCACCGGCGAGGAGTCCCGCAACGCCTGCACCGCCGGGTACAAGGGCATCCACCAGGACGGCGGTTACCCGAGCGAGGACTATCTGGCCGCGCTGAACCCGCGGTTCGCCGACTTCGCCCGCACCCGGCTCGACTTCCCCCTGTCGCCGCTGGGGTCCCGCGTGGGCTCGCTGAGCGATCAGGCGGCCGGGTGGACCGGGCTGCGTCCCGGCATCGCGGTGGCGGCGGGCAACGTCGACGCCCATGTCACGGCGGCCGCGGCCCAGGCCGTGGAGAACGGGCGGCTGCTGGCCATCATGGGCACCTCCACCTGCCACGTCGTCAACGCCGACGTCCTCGCCGAAGTCCCCGGGATCTGCGGGGTCGTGGACGGCGGCATCGTGGAGGGGGCGTACGGATACGAGGCCGGGCAGAGCGCGGTCGGCGACATCTTCGCCTGGGTGCTGCGCCAGGGCGTCCCGCGGGACTACTACGACGAGGCCGCCGAGCGGGGCGAGGATCTGCACGCCCTGCTCACCCGCAAGGCCGCCGGCCAGCCGGTCGGCGGGCACGGCCTGATCGCCCTGGACTGGCTGAACGGCAATCGTTCCGTCCTCGTCGACCACCACCTCTCGGGCGTCATCGTCGGCCTGACCCTCGCCACCCGCCCCGAGGACGTCTACCGCGCCATGCTGGAAGCCACAGCCTTCGGCACCCGTGTCATCGTCGAAGCCCTGGAGGGCGGCGGCGTACCGGTGAGCGAGTTCATCGTCGCCGGCGGACTGGCCAAGAACGAACTGCTCATGCAGATCTACGCCGATGTCCTGCGCCGCCCGGTGTCCCTCGCCGCCTCGAAGCAGGGCCCTGCTCTCGGCTCGGCCATCCACGCCGCCGTCGCCGCCGGCGCGTACCCCGACGTGCGGACCGCGACGGCCGCGATGGGCCGCCTCGAGCGCGCCGTCTACGTGCCCGACCCGTCGCGCGCCGACGCCTACGACGCGCTGTTCGCCGAATACCGGCTGCTGCACGACCACTTCGGGTCCCACGACCTGCTGCAGCGGCTGCGCGGCATCCGCAACGCGTCGCTCACCGCCGGCTGACCCTCCTCCCCGCCGGCCGCGTGCGCCGCGGCCGGCACCGGATCCACCCCTCTCTCTTCTTCAGGAGCCCACGTGCCCAGCCATCGTTCCCCTGTCCGTGAACTCTGGTTCCTCACCGGCAGCCAAGGGCTGTACGGAGAAGAGACACTGAAGCAGGTCGCGGAGCAGTCCCAGCGGATAGCCGCCACGCTGGCCGGTACGGACGGCCTTCCGGTCAGTGTCGTGTGGAAGCCGGTGCTGACCGACGCGGCCGCGATCCGGCGCATCTGTCTGGACGCCAACGGCGACGACCGCTGTGTGGGCCTCATCGCCTGGATGCACACCTTCTCGCCGGCGAAGATGTGGATCGCGGGCCTGGACGCGCTGCGCAAGCCACTGCTGCACCTGCACACCCAGTCGAACGTGGCCCTGCCCTGGGACACCATCGACATGGACTTCATGAACCTCAACCAGGCGGCGCACGGCGACCGGGAGTTCGGCCACATCCAGGGCCGCGTGGGTGTGCCGCGCAAGACGGTGGCCGGCCACATCAGCGACCCGACGACGGTCGCGCGCATCGTGACCTGGGCGCGTGCCGCGTCCGCCCGGGCCGAACTGGCCACGCTCAAGGTCGCCCGCTTCGGCGACAACATGCGTGATGTCGCCGTCACCGAGGGCGACAAGGTCGAGGCGCAGCTCCGCCTCGGTGTCTCCGTCAACACGTACGGCGTCAACGACCTGGTCGAGGTCGTCGACTCGGTGGACGAGAGCGACATCGCGGCGCTGGTCAAGGAGTACGAGGACCTCTACCGACTGGCGCCGGAACTGCGGGCGGGCGGCGAGCGCCACGACTCCCTGCGCTACGCCGCGCGGATCGAGGCCGGTCTGCGGTCCTTCCTCACGGAGGGCGGCTTCAAGGCGTTCACCACCAACTTCGAGGACCTCGGCGGCCTGCGCCAGCTGCCGGGGCTCGCCGTGCAGCGTCTGATGGCCCAGGGCCACGGCTTCGGCGGGGAGGGCGACTGGAAGACCTCGGTACTGCTGCGCGCCCTCAAGGTCGCCGCCGAAGGTCTGCCGGGCGGCACCTCCTTCATGGAGGACTACACCTACGACCTGACGCCCGGCCAGGAGCTGATCCTCGGCGCGCACATGCTGGAGGTGTGTCCGTCGATCGCAGGTGACACACCCGGCTGTGAGATCCACCCGCTGGGCATCGGCGGTCGCGAGGATCCCGTCCGGCTGGTGTTCGACGCGGCCCCGGGCCGTGCCGTCGTCATCGGCCTGAGCGACCTCGGTGACCGCTTCCGCCTCGTGGCCAACGAGGTCGACGTGGTGCCGCCGCCGCACCCGCTGCCCGCGCTGCCGGTGGCCCGCGCGGTCTGGCGTCCCCTGCCCGACCTCCGTACGTCCACGGAGTCGTGGCTGACCGCCGGCGGCCCGCACCACACCGTCCTGAGCACGGCGCTCACCTCCGAGCACCTGGACGACCTCGCCGAGATGCTGAAGGTGGAACTCGCCCTCATCGACGAGACGACCACGTTCCGGCAGTTCCGCAGTGAGCTGCGCTGGAACCAGGCGTACCACCGCCTGGCACTCGGCATGTGACATCCAGCGAACGGACCTCGGGCGGAGAGGCGGCCGCTACGCCCTCTCCAGCCGTCCGTGTCCGCCGTTCCGCACTCTCAGCAGGGCCCGCGCACCGGGAGGCACACCGGTCCGCGGGCCCTGCCTTCCGTGATCGCACGCCATGAGGACGTACATGAACAGCATCATCACGAACTGGGCCGGGAACATCACCTTCGGAGCGCGACGCCTCGCCGCTCCCGCCTCGGTCGAGGAACTGCAGGAGTTCGTCGCCGGGTCCACGGCGGTGCGGGCCCTCGGCACCCGCCACTCGTTCAACGCGATCGCCGACACGGCGGGGGATCTCGTCTCCACGGCCCGCCTCCCGCGCGTTGTCGACATCGATCCGCAGGCCCGCACCGTCACGGTGAGCGCGGGAACGCGTTTCGGCGAGATCACCGGCACCCTTCACGAGTCCGGGTTCGCCCTGCACAACCTGGGGTCCCTGCCGCACATCTCGATAGCCGGCGCCTGTGCGACCGGCACGCACGGATCCGCAACGGGACCCTCGCTTCCGCGGTGCGGGCGGTCGAGTACGTCTCGGCCACCGGCGAACTCGTGACGAGCCGCCGCGGTGACGCGCACTTCGCCGGCTCGGTGGTCGCTCTCGGAGCCCTCGGTGTGGTCACGAAACTGACGCTGGACCTGGTGCCCGCCTTCGACGTCCAGCAGTGGGTCTACGAGGACCTGCCCCTGGCCACGCTCCGGGACCGTTTCGACGAGGTGATGTCCGCCGCCTACAGCGTCAGTCTCTTCACCGGCTGGCAGGACAGCTCAATCGACCAGGTGTGGCTCAAACGACGCGTGGACGAGCCGGAAGGCCCGGTGATCCGACCCGGACGGTGGCTCGGCGCCTCGCTGGCCGACGGGGCGCGGCATCCCGTTCCCGGCATGCCGGCCGACGCCTGTACCCCGCAGGCAGGGTTGCCGGGCCCGTCCCCGCTGCGGCTCCCGCACTTCCGGCTGGAACACACACCCAGCAGCGGTGACGAGCTGCAGTCGGAGTTCTTCGTCGCCCGCGAGGACGCCGTTGCCGCGTTCGACGCCCTCCACCGCGTGCGCGAGGCCTTCGCCCCCCACCTGAGGATCGGAGAGATCCGGAGCGTGGCCTCGGACGACCTGTGGCTCAGTCCCGCTCAGGGGCGGGACTCGGTGGCCTTCCACTTCACCTGGCTGCCCGACCCCGAGCCGGTGACGAAGGCCCTGCACGTGATCGAGGAGGTATTGGCGCCCCTCGCCGCCCGTCCGCACTGGGGCAAGGTGTTCGTGACGCGGCCCGAGGTACTGCGCGGCCTCTACCCGCACTACGACCGTTTCGCCCGGCTCATGTGGGCGTCAGACCCCGAGGGCGTGTTCCGCAACGACTTCGTCGCTCACCACTTTCCCCTCTCGACGCTCGTCCCGGAATGACCGTCCGCGCGTCGGGTGCCCGGCACCGGCCGCTTCAGCAGGTCCGCACCCGGCCTTCGTGACGGGGGCCGAGCGGGTACTACCCGGAGCCGATGGAGCGCCGGCGCGCGCGCACTGTTCGGCCCAGCACGCTGCCAGGAGCCCTCGGTGGAGAGCGGAGGCCCGGATCGGCGAGCAGGTATACCTCGTTGGGAGATCGGCGTGGGCGTGTCGCCGGCGCGCCGACAGATGCCTGCGGCCCGCCGGGTCGTGCCGGTACCCGGTCCGACGCGGTCCGTGGCGGCAGACCACGCTCCCAGGTCAGCCGGACGTCAGCGTGGTCCACTTCTGGTTGGAGCCGCCGGTGCAGTCCCACAGCTGGAGCTGCGTGCCGTCGGCGGTGGAGAAGCCCGGGTCGTCGAGGCAGCGGCCGGAGGCGGGGTTGCGGTAGCCGCCGTTGTAGGGCTGCCATACCTGGTTGGCGGCGCCGTGGCAGGACCAGATCTGCACCTTCGTGCCGTTGGCGGTGTTCCCGCCGGCGGCGTCGAGGCACTTGCCCAGGGAGCGCAGGGTGCCGTCGGTGTAGGCGGACCAGACCTGGCCGGCGCCGTTGCCGCAGCTCCAGATCTGGACGGCGGTCCCGTCGGCGCTGCTGGCGCCGTTGACGTCGAGGCACTTCCCGGCGATGCCGGACTGCACGCGGGTGGGGACGGGGGCGGGGTTCTTCAGCCACCCGGCGTCGTCCGCGGTCCGGATGCCACGGTAGAAGGCGTCGGCCATCTTCTGGTAGCCCGCGTCGTTGGGATGCAGGGAGTCGGCCAGGTCGGCCGTGGTCAGGCCGCTCATGTCCACGTACGCGACGTGCCTGCCCGCGGCCCGCGCGTCACCGACGATGCGGGAGGCGGCCTGGTTGTACGCGCCCCGCAACCGTTCCTCCGAGGCGCTGGTGGATACGACGAGGGAGGCGACGAGGACGGTCGCGTCGGGGACGTCGGCGGTGACCTGACCGACCAGCGATCGCAGCCGGGCGGTGGCGGTGTCGACCTCGGAGGCCCCCTGGAGGTCGTTGGTCCCGATGTGCAGTGTCACGACGTTGGGTCGGTACCGGGTCAGCGAGGCGTCGGCGAGTGCGGCGATCTGGTCGATGCGGTATCCGGAGTGGCCTTCGTTGTCGGGGTCCGACATCGAACCGTTCCGCACCGTGCCTACGAAGTCCAGCGGATGGCCGTCCGCCGCGAGCTTGTTCCACAGCGGTCCCCGGTAGCCGTTGCCCGTGCTGCTTCCCACGCCCCAGGTTATGGAGTCACCCAACGGCATGAGGCGTAAGGGTGTGTTCGATGCGGCGGAGGCAGGGGCCACGCCGGCCGTCGTGACCCCGAGCGCGGCAGCGACAAGCGTGACCAGGGTGAGAATCCAGGACTTTCTCATGCGCACGTCCTCTTCTGGGAGTGAGGGGTGAGGTGACCAGCTCGCAAGTTCGCGATATCGAACATTGGTTGGTCTATCGAGCAACGTGGATGATAGAGGGCCGGCGGGGCGAGTCAATCCTCTGCGCATGGTCCGTCTGGTGATGCGAAACATTCGTGTGTGGCGCGTGTCGGCGCTTCCGCAAGCCCATGGGTCGAACCCCGCAGTTCGGCGGCCATGTGAGGACCTCGCCGGCTGGGTCGCGAGCCGAGGCGGAGACCGGACGGTGTTGACATGTCTGGAGACCTCCCTAGTATCCGTGAGGCCCAACTTTCCGAATGGCGTTCGAAATTGCGAACTACTTGGTGGCTCAAATGTCATGGCCCTGACGGGAAGCTGTTTCCTCCGGGTAAAGGAGTCCTTGGTGCCCAGACGATCAGGCGGACGACTGCTCCGCACCGGGGGTATCCCTGTGGCCGCCTCCACCTCGCGGCTGCGGGGCGGCGCGTCCGGCCGCCGCGCGGACGTGGACAACGCCTCCACCGCCGCCGGCGCCACCGTCCTGCTCTGGGACTGCCACACGGCCGCCAACCAGCTATGGACCACCTGGGCGGGCGGCGAGATCCGCGTCTACGGCGACAAGTGCCTGGACGCCTACGACCAGGGCACCGCCAACGGCACCCGGGTCGTCACCTGGCCCCGCAACGGCCAGGACAACCAGAAGTGGACCCGCCCGTGAGGGGCACCGCGCAGCAGTCGTCCGCCGACATCCTGAGGAGGCCATGATGACGATCCCGGCCCGGCGGTCGTCCGCCACCGGCACGAGGCTCAGCCGGGCACTCGCCTGGACCCTGGGTCTCCTGCTGGCGTTCGCCGTCGTCCCTGCCGCGGTGGGGCCCACGCCGGCCAGGGCCGACAACCCGATCGTGCAGCACGTCTACACCGCGGACCCGGCCCCGCTGGTCCATGACGGACGGGTCTACCTCTACACCGGGCACGACGAGGACGGCTCCACGTACTACACCATGAAGGACTGGCGTGTGTGGTCAGCTCGAAGAAATTGGTCGGAAGGCTTTCGGCTGGATCTATTGACTACCTGTGCTGACAGCATCGGCTCGGGACCGGTGCTGTCCCTGCGGCGGACGTCTGCCAGCAGAAGCGTCATCATCCGGCTGTGGTAGAGCACCCGGTGCCACGGCCTCGCTCAGCGCCTTGTAGGCGTCGGTCCGGCCCTCTCGGGCCCAGCCCTACGGAAGAGGCCGTGTACTCGATGGGCGAGCACGCAAATCTTTCCACGTGCGCCTTGTGCGCCAGTTCGGCTCGTGGAAGCTGAACACCGTCACGCCTGTCCGTGTCTGTCGGTTGCCCATGAATATTTCTACTGAAGGCCCGTAACCGCCCGAATCAAACTATGATGTAGCCCACGTCCCGGGTCTCCAGGGGAGGGAGAGCCGAGGGAGCAGCGCGGTCGAGCATGGGCCGGGCTGTGTGCAAGGGGGGTGTGCATGCCCGAAGGGCAGACGGTTTCTGCGGCATCGCGGAAAGTTGCAGAGCTGGTTCGCGTCTTTACGTCCGGAATTTCTGAGCGGGAACTGGTCGTCGAGGCCAAGAGGCAGTTCGGCACACTGCCGGAGCAGCGGTTAGTCAAGCTGGTCGCCGAGGCGGTCCGTGGAGGTCTGCTGATAGCTTCGGGGGACCTTCTCCTGCCTGCTGCTCTGCAGGAATCGGCGCCCTCGTCGCAGGTGGCGCCTGAACGACGCAAGCCAGGCGCCGACTCCGCTATCGCTGAACGGTTGGACGAGACATCCGTGCTGCGGGCCGTCGCGCTCGACGTCGAGAGCGTTGTACGTACGACGGCGACTGTTCCCTACTTAGAGCGGCACGTCTACGAGGCGGCAGCGGTCAGGTTCGGCGCCGATCGGGAATGGGTCGCTGCGGCCCCACGCTGGCGGCGTTACCTCAGGTTCCATGGGGACACTGAGGAGTTGCGCGGCAGCGTCCGGGACGCCGTACTCGGCCAGGGGCTATCTCCGCGACAGGCATGGACGGAGCTGAGCGACTTCCTGTCGGATGCCGATGTCGTGGTCGCCTACAACGGCACGACCCTGGACTTCCCCGTCGTCAGTGAAGCGGCGAAGAAGGCCAGTACCCGCGATCCGCTCTCCGCTGTGCGCCCTGTCGATGGCCTGTACCTCGCGCACGCCGTTTGGCCGACAGCCTCGTCCCACCGACTTCAGGACCTTGCGCTTCAGCTCGACGTCTTCCGTTCGGACCTCCGTGCCCATACTGCGGACGGCGACGCGGTACTGCTGGTGCGTCTCCTGGAGCGGGCCGCCGCGGAGTTCGCATGCAGGACGGCCGAATTGCGCGATCTCATCGCCGACGTCTGCCCCGACTCCGACGCCTGGCGGTTGCTGCGGGAACTGGCCGAGGGCGAGGCGGCCAACGATCGACAGCCGCGGGTGTGGGAGCAGGCGAGCGTGGCCCGCCTGTTGGGTGCCGAGTTTGGACAGCACACGCCGCGTCGAACCTCTGGCGGAAGGGCACCGGGCAAGGGCGCCGTGGACGTGCCGGACGTCTTTCGGGGCGCCAGCGGGCGGGTCGAGCCGACCGCTCTCGCCCGGGTCGTACACGGCTCCCTCGTTGAACCCCGGCCCGCGCAGCAGGAGATGACGGCGACGCTGCACGACTGGACCGACCGCGGCGTCGGCGGCATGCTGGAAGCGCCCACCGGCACCGGAAAAAGCTATGCGGTACTTGCCGCCGCGCTGGACTGGCTCGCAGGTGGCGATAGACGTACCGCTGTCATCGCCACGTACACCAAACAGTTGCAGAGCCAGATGGCGAAGGACATCCAGGACCTGGAGCGGGCCCTGCCGGGCATCCTCGGAGTCGCCGACCTGGTCAAGGGTAAGTCCAACCGGCTCTCCCTCGCAGCCCTGACGAAGGCCCTCGCCGAGGCCACGCGTCGGCGCAGCTCCGCGGGCACCGCCCGGGCTCGCATCTCCCAGCGGAGCCAGTTCCGCGAACTCGCCGTGTTCCTAGCGCTGCGCCTGCTCGGGGCTAAGGAGCCCCCGCAGTCTTGGACGGCCAGATCGGTCGACCCGGTGGACCTGCCCGCCTTTTTCACCGACTACATCGGGCGCGGCCTGCCGCTCTGGCTGGAGTCGCTGTCGCAGCGCGACGGCGACTACGGCCCCGGCGCAGGCAACCCGCTCACCGCGCACACCGACACCGTCCGGGAGTCGATCGACAGCCACCGCCTCATCCTTGCCAACCACGCGCTCGTCCTTTCCCACCTGGACGACCTGCGTGCCCTCGGACCCGACGTGCTCCTTGTGATTGACGAGGCGCATGAGCTGGAGAACGCCGCCACATCCGCGCTGACCGTGACTGCCGACTACCAGGACCTGGAAGCCTTGCTGCCGGAGTACCAGGCATGGATAGGGGACGCGCACCCGGGCACCGCTAAGGAGCAGGCCGCTGCAGCGATTGCCGACCTCGAGCGGCTGCTCGACGATGAACGCCTTCCGCGACTGACGGCGCAGGCCTTCGACGCCCAGGCCAAGGGCGTGGGCGTACGCATCGGCAGCCGGTCGACCACGCTCGCCAGCCCCTATGCTGGAACCTCCGGCACTAAGCACACCCGGCGGCTGTCGCTAGTGCTGGAGAGCATCGCCAAGGCGCTCGTGTCCTGTCGCATCACGCTGGAGCGGTACGTAGTCCAGCACGCTGCCGATATTGATCCCCTGGTACGCGAGCGCCTGACCGCGCTCGCGGAGCACACCGACTCCCTCACCAATGCCCTCGACCGGATCACGGCCGACATCCGCGCCTTTCTCGACCCCGCCCTCACCCTGGACGAGGCTCCCCCTTCCCGCGTCATACATGTGGAGGAAGTGGACGAACCCAGGGCGGAGCTGCGGTCCTACCGCTTCCGTGTCGCCACCAGTCCCGTCGACCTGCCCGCAGACCCGGAGTGGCGGCGATACCTAGAGTCCTTCGACCGTGTCCACTACGTCTCCGCGACTCTGCGTGTAGCCGGGGAATGGAACTTCATGCGGACCCGACTCGGGTTGCCCGACGATGTGCCGACGCTGGCCCTGCCTTCTCCGTTCGCCCTGCGCAGCCAGGCCGAGGTCGTGTGCTTCTCCGACTTCCCCTCCTGGGCGGAGCAGGAGGAGGGTGCCTTGCGGACTGTCGCCCACCAAGTCGCTGGGTTCGCCGCAGAAATGACGCGTGTACGCGCCGACGGCAACGGCTTCGACGGCGGCGCCGTGATCCTCACGACCGCCCGCTCGACCGCCGCGGGCATCGGCTTCCACCTCCTACGGGAGCTGCGCTCCCGCGCCCTAGACACACCAGTCGTCGAGGCGCTCACTGCCGGCAACGCCCGGGCCTATCAGGCCTTCACCGACCGGCGTGACGGCGGAGGGTTTCTCGTCGGCACGAAGGGACTCTGGCAGGGGGTCGACGTCTCCGACGCCGAGCGGCTGCGTTTGGTGTGGATCAACAAACTGCCCTTCGCGCCGTTCGCCGCTCCGATTGTGGAGGCCCGGCGCGCGGCGGTCGCCGCACGGGCCGAGCAGGCCGGCCACCCCGATCCGGAAGGTGCCGCCACCGAGCACTACTACCTGCCGCTCGCCGCGCTCCAGCTGCGTCAGGCGGTGGGTCGGCTCATCCGCTCCGACCGCCACCGCGGCGTCGTCGTCATCAGCGACCGCAAACTCGCGGGAGCAAGCAGCCTGCGCCGCTCCTACCGGCGTGCCTTCCTCGGCAGCCTCGATGACGGACTTCAGCGCCCCGCCCCGGAAACCGGCGACATCGGAGGTGGCAACGTCGCCACTATGGCCGAAGGATGGCGTCGCATCTGGGGATTCATGGCGGCCCACCACCTCCTGGATCCCGCCAGGGCCGCGGAGCTGTGTACCAACGAAGCCCTTGAACGACAGACCCTCCTGCCGCACACGAGGCGCATCCGTGAATTGGCACTGACCACCGAGGAGACTCAGAAGTTGCGGGAACAGGGCCTGCTGGTAGAGGAGCTCAAGGACCGCTGCGCCCGTATCGGAGGATTGCTGCGGCTCGTCGACGAACCTGTGGCCCTCAAGCCGGCGCAGCAGGCCGTCATCGCCGCCGTAGCCGAGGGACGCAACGTACTCGGACTGCTTCCCACAGGCTTCGGCAAGAGCTTCACCTTCCAGCTGCCCGCGCTGGTCCTGCCGGGCGTAACCGTGGTCGTCAGCCCGCTCATCGCTCTCATGCACGACCAGGCCCTTGAACTGAACCGGTCCATCGGTGGCGCGGTCCGTGCGCTCATCTCCCCGCTGCGCGAGTCCAGCAGCAGGACCGGTAAGACGGAGGTGACGGACCAGCTCCTCGGTCGAGCCGACCACGGTATCCGCCTGGTCTACGTCAGCCCGGAACGTCTGTGCCAGCGGCGCTTCCGGGAGACCGTCCGCGCGGCCGCGGCGGCGGGCCGGGTGACCCGGATCGCCGTGGACGAGGCACACACCCTTCCGCAATGGGAGGACTTCCGGCCGAGCATGCGCCGGGTCAGCAGGTTCCTGGACGAGCTGCGCCGGGACCACGGGGTGGCGGTCACCGCGGTGACCGCCACCGCCAACAGGGCCGTCCATGAGGCGCTGCGCCAAGGGCTGTTCGGTCTGTCCGCCCAGGTCCCGGAGCCCGCTTCCGCCGAGGCAACCGCCGAGGCGGAGCATCCCGGAGTCGTCGGCGGACTCCTGACGGTGCGCGAGAACCCGATCAGGCCCGAACTCGCCGTCTTCCGCCGCTCCCTCGACCGGCTCGGACAGGGAGGTGTGGCGGGGTTGGTCGAGCGCGTCGTCGACGCGCTCGACGGTCACGCCATCCTCTACTGCCTCACCGTCAAGGAGGTCAACACTCTCTATACCCACCTGCGCGAGTACGTGGGTGACGCCGGCGTCCGCGTGCTGCGGTTCCACGGCCGTCTGACGGAGGCGGAGAAGGCGGCCGTCATGACGGAGTTCCGGGAGGCACCCCGGGAAGGCGACGACGGCTTCGCCCCGGTCGTGGTGGTGGCCACCTCCGCCTTCGGGCTCGGTGTCAACCGGCCCGACGTACGCACCGTGATGTGCGTGTCGCCGCCTACCGACCTGGCCGCGCTCTACCAGCAGTTGGGTCGGGCGGGGCGGGACGGCGCGGGCCGGGGGACGGCCGGGGACGGTCCCGTCAACAGCGGTCTGGCCCTCGCGACTAGCCGGGGTCTGCGCATGGTTCGTTTCATGACGGGCCAGGAACTGCCCCCGTCGCTGCTCCGGCGCATGGGCAGCCTTGTCCTCGCCCAGCGGGACGGCACGCTCGATCCGGTACGGCTGGCCGACCTGCTCATGGCCGAGGACGCCGCGAGCGGTGCGCTGAGCGAGGTAGAGCTTGACGACCGGCACACCCAGGAGCGCTACCAGGGCGGCATCATGCGGGCGTTCAGCGCGCTTGCCGACCTTAGCGCCGTCGAGGACCTCGGCGACCACCCGCCGTTCTGCGCGGTCAAGCCCGGCGACCTTTGCCACGCCAGCCACGGCGCAAGACAGACGCCTACCACTGCACCGGAGCGCGACGAGGAAGCGGCCGGTTCCCTGCAACTGGAGCAGACCGTCATTGACACCGCCCTGTCCTGGGACACCCCACGGCAGGTCGACGTCCGAGCTCTCGACCGGGAAATCGCCGGCCGGTACCCCGAATACCGCTCGGTCGCCGATGGGCCGTCGGCGACCTGGGAACTGCTCGCCGACCTCCACGACCGTGGGTTCCTGGACGTCTCCGCGGCACCCAGCCGCCGCCTGGTCACCGGTCTGACCACCCGCACCGGCACCGTGCCCGATGGGTTCCTCCCGCTGCTCGTCCGACGCGGCCGCCGAGCCGCCGAGGAACTGGCCAGGCTCCGGAATTTCTTTGACGCGAGCACGGTCTGCGCCCAACGGGTCTTCGCTGATTACTTTGGTGTCAGCGACCTGCCCGAGGGGTGCTGCACCACGGCCCGCTGCCGCTGCTCGGCCTGCTGGGACACCGGTCGCTGGCCCGTGGAGGACCGGCGCCCTGCCGTCGCCCAGGCCTTCGACAGCCCGCGCCCCCGCGAGGGAGGCGGTGCCGACAATCTACTGCGCGACCAGCGCGTCGACCTCCAGCTCCACCGGCTGCTGCAGCTCCAGCCGCAGGGCGCACACCCGCGCCGGCTCTGGCACGCACTGCGCGGCGACGAATCCTCCTACAACCCGAGCAATCGAAAGATGATCCCCTTGCCGAGGGCGATCCGGGACAGCCGCCACTTCGGCGGTCGCGCCGATCTGCCCTATGCAGCAGTAAGCGCGAGCCTCACACGGCTGGCCGCAGCCGGGGCTGCAGTCGAGGGTCCGGACAGCCTCTGGCGAGCGGTCCGCCCGGTCCGACACACGAGATTCCGCTGGGCGGGAAGCGCATCTGAACGGAAGGACGGCTTGACGTGACCACGATGATCAGCACTGGACCGGACATCTGGCGGCCGTTCGACGGCGAGCCTGTGCTCACTCCTGCCATGACCGGCGGACACGGCAGCACACCCGCCGGGGACCTGGAACGGTTGCGCCACTATCTGGAGGCGGTCGTCGCAGACCGAATGTGTCCGGTGCACACCGTGGTCGCCTTCAACGCGGCCTATTTCGGTTACGAACTCGGTGGTGAAGGCCACGGCAAGGGCCCCTTCGACCCAGACGCGTTCCCATCCCTGACGCTGGGCGACGAAGTACCGGCCCTGCCCGTCGGGGCACTCGTGCGCATCGAAACCGGATCCGACCCGCTGTACGCGGAGATCGTCTACAAGGAGGGCCGCCACCCTGGCGTCGAAGAGGGTGTCGACGTACCCGCTTGGGTATCCGGGGCACCGGCCGGTGCCCGAGGACCGAAGGAGCTGTCGGAGGCACCAAACCCAGTGCGTCGGGAACTGCTGGTCCCTGACCTCGCGGCCTTCGGCTCCGCGCTGCAGCTCGACGAGGTGAAGTTGCAGCGGTTCCGGGCCCGCCAGAAGTGGCTCAACAAGGACGGTCACGTCGTCGTCGACGCCCGCTACGGCTCGGCGCCGCAGGCCGGGCTCGATGACTGCACCGCCTTCGTGCAGCACCTGCTGACTCACCAGCGGGAAGCACTGTTGAGCCCCCTCGTTCCCGTGTCCGTCGCCCACCTGGCTGGGGGTGGCACGGAGGAGCGGCTGAAGAATGCCCTCAGCGGGCTGCTGGACACCGTCGATCACGCCTTGCGCACCAGCGACAGCCTGCGCAGCTGGGGCCACTACGCACTGACTCGCACCCGCATCGGGGCCGCCCTGGGTCGGGACGGGCCGCTGGGCGGCGACGACCTGAGAGCCCTTGCTGGCTCCCTGGAACGCAGTGCAGCCCCTGCCATCCGCCGGCGGCACGGCCTGAACGGTTCCCGCACCGTGTACACGGCGATCGGGCCCTGGCTGCGGGGCGTCCACGGCGCCGAACCACTGCTCAAGGGAGTGGAATACGCGGTCTCGGTGTGCCGCGCCAACCTGGCGGTCGCGGACTTCGTCCGGGGAGACACGGACAATGGCATACGCGCCGGAAGCGATGTACGGATCACCCTCGACGACGACTTTCAGAACGGTGGCATCTGGCGGTCCCACCACCCGGGCTCGGAGGAAGCGGACGACAGTGATCCGCTGCGCCCGGCGGGGCGCGGCTGGCACGACACGATGCATCCACCCGTGCCACCCCAGCCTGTCGCGGTGCCGAACGCACGGAGTGTCCCCCGAGAGGAACAGCTGGAGGACGAACCGTATATCGATGCCGAACCCGCGGACGCCCCGCTCGTGGACGGTGACCGGATCGGTCCGCCGAACTACCTGAGGATCAACGACAGCGAAGTCTGCTGGCAAACCCCACTGCGTCTCGCTCACCTCATGGAGGATCGGCTGCCGTTGAGCGCCAGGGTCCGGGACGGGTTGGCATATCTCGGCACGGATACCGTTTCCGTGCGCCTACGCCTGGAACTCAGCCATCCCGGCGGCGAGCTCGACGCGTCCGAGGAGGTCCAAGAGGTGCTTCTGGACCTCACCGATGAGACCGGCATGCTCCGGAACCTCCAGTGGCCCATCGACTTCTTCCCCGGTCTGTGCCTGTACATCCAGTGGCCGCGCGGCGGCACCGTCTTCCGGGTCCACACCGTCGAACTGGAACACCCCGTCGACATCGACGGGCAGCTCGTCGCGCACCGCTACGACCCGGGAGTGCTCACCCGGGAAGGAGCGCCGGGTAGTGACCGGGACGGTGATTCGTCCGCCGGCCTAGACACCCGGCGTCTCGTCCTGCGTACCGTACGACGCTTCGGCCGCCTCACGCCCGACGGACATGCCCTCCTCGACCGGGCCGCCCTCCCTCGAGGCGTTTACGGCACAACTCCCGCCCTCCATCAAGTCACCGCACTAGAGCAGGCTGTGGACGAGCTCCTCGCCGAAGACTACTTGTATTCGGCCATCGGCAGCCGCGGTGCGGACGGCGAGCCCCACCATCCTGCCCGCGACGGTGAGCCGCCCATCGCCCTGATCGGTTACGCGCCGAACCCCGTGGTGGTGCCACGGCCGGGCTCGGGCGCTGGCGCGCCGCCGCAGGTCCACGGTGTCGCACACTTCGTCCACGGCTTCCTGCGGAGGCTGCCTGCGGGCTCGAATCCGACGGATGCCCAGCGCGCTGCCTACCGCGAGCACTGCCGCCACGTCGGAAAGGCAGACGGCTGGGAACTGCCGCCCGGCTATACCTTCGTCACGGAACACTCCCGCCGGCGCTGATCCGCCCGGTCGGATCGGCCGGGCATGCGCTCGCCACACGCCACACCCCCCGCATCCACATGACAGGAAACAAGAGATCGGGACTGAATGACCGTCAGCTATCCCGTGGTTGCCAAGCCACCGTACTCCCCGCACGGCACACCGATTGGACTGCTCAAGGAACTCGCCGCAACGCTCGACGGGCTCGGCCAAGTTTTGGACGCTGCCCTCGACGCTCTCACGGTCGGCGAGACGGAACTCGCGCTGAACTCCCTTGGCCCCAAGGACCGTCAGGCCATCATGAGGGGCCTCGGCTTTCGCAAGGTCGAGCCGCGGCGATTCGGGCGCGTGCTCAGTGAGCAGGTGCTCAAGCGGTTGCAGCGGATGGAGCCGACTCACCACAGGCATGCCGCCTCCCATCTCACCGCCCGGATCATGAGCGACATCGATCACGTGGTCGCTGAGCACGGGGTCGCCGACACGAGTCCCGGCCTCGTAGACCGCTGGGGTACCTGCCTGCTCCGTTTGGCGCTCTTCTCCCACCTTCAGGCTTCGGCACACGACGCCCGACTGCTGGTATGGGCCGCGGAACACGACTGGTTCGGCATAGAGGCGGACGAGGCGGCACTGGCCGCCGTACTCAAGGCCGCTCAGCAGGTGATCGACGCGACTCTCGGGTGCGACAACGTCACCGCGATGGACGAGGATGCGGCGGCTCAGGAAACTCAGCCGACCGCTGCTGTCCCAGTTCCCCGGCGGCCCGATCACATCTCGGTTCCCGACCTGGCCGAGTCCTCAGTGCAGCAGGGAGAGCAGCCCCCTGATGACGGGTGTTCCCTGGACGATCTGGCCTTCGTCGAGCAGAAGGTCAAGCACGTCGTCGAGAAGGCCCGAGGCGCCGCCGACCGCGTGAGCGCCGCACTGCTTGACGGGTGCCCGCCCGCCGACACGGATTTGGCGTCGCTCGCCACCGTCGCCCCGGCGTTCTCCCGTGCGCTAGGCGTACTCTCCGCACTCGGCGTCACCGGCGTGACTGATCGCCTCACCGATGTCCTGAGGGCGATCGACGAGGCTCGTGCACGCGTGGAACGGAAGGAGAGGAACGCCGAGGTCCGTCACGTGGTGGAGACGGTGACGACTCTAGGCTGCTCTCCGGGCAGTGCGGTGGCCGCGGTGATCGCGGACGCCAGGCTGAGGGCGGAGTCACTGCTTGCGAAGCAGGAGTGGGACGAACAGGACGACGCGTGCGCACACGTTCTCACGCTGCTGGTGCGCCTCGCTGGCATGAAGGACCGGTTGGACGCACAGCAGGAGATCATCGAACTCCAACAGCAGTTGTCGGTCGCACACCCGGCATACGCTGTGGCCGCCGTCCTGTACCACCAGATTTCGCTGACCGAGGACAGGCCCACCTCCCACGACACGGCCGCCGCCCCGCAGGGGGAGGACTCCGCCGAGGTTTCCGAGGCGCTGGCACTGGTCACATCCTCGGAGGCGGTCACCGCCGCACAAGCTGACATCGGCGCGCCTGAGACGCAGCACCACAGCACTACCGACTCCGCCATGGCCGAGCGACCTCCCCGGTCCGCCGACCCCGACCAGCAGCAACCGGCGGGGGAAGAACGGATCGCGGCCGACCCCGCGGTGACCGCTGCTGTCGACAACACCACGGGTACCGCCGACCACACGGGAACGAAGGACATTGAACCCGTCCTCGCCCGGCTCATCGCCGAGAAGCGCTTCGGGCTTGCTGCCCACCTTTCGCAGGCCGCCGACCGCCCGGACACCGAGTCCACGGTCTTGCGCCTGGCCGCCGCGGCGACACTGCTGCACTCCAGGACCGGGCGAGCGGCTCAGGTCATTGAGGAAGCGCTGAACGAGTGGGAAGCCCGTAAGGAGAGCGACAGTGACGCGCTGTCCTTGGTCCTGCTGCCCACGCTGGTCCGCGCGGCCCTCGTGACCGGTGCGCCCGTCGTCGGTGCGCAGCTGAGGGCGCTGGCCCCGCAACTGCCCGATGCCCTGCGCGAAGTGGCCACCATGGTTGCAGAGCGCGCGCTGCAGGGAGCACTACTCATCGCGCCACCCCACGCCGTTGTTGCCGATGTCTCCCACACCGAGGGCGAACTGCGTACGGCCGTGGATGCCTGCCAGGCTCTGCTTACCGTGCCTCGGTTGCGTTTCCAACGGGCCAGCGCCATGGTGCAGAGCTGGCTGGCGCCGACCGGTCTGCTCGGCAGCGTGCTCACCGCCATCGTGGCCGGGGCCCCGGACGCCGAACACCTGGCCGACGAGCTGCTGGAGGAGCTCGCTCGCCGAGTTCAAGTCGAGGCCGCGATCGACGAGATGGACGCTGCACTGCGCGGGCCGGGCGGTCGTGGCATCCAGGGGTCGGGTCGCAACAACGTCCGCCACTGCCTAGAGCGTGTCCGGGGTGCCGTACGGCAGTGGCGTGCGGTCAAGCGCGACCTCGAAGCAGGACGCGCGGAGGAGAACGTGTGGGCGTTCCAGTCCGTCGCATCCCTACGCCTCTCCCTCCTCGGCCTGCGTGAACGGGTCGCCGACGACCTCACTGCGGCCGAACGCAGCTCCGCCGTGTTGGCGAAGGCCACCGCCTACGTGGCGCGGGACCTGTTCGCCGAGGTCTTCTACGGGTTGGATGCGAATAGCCGACCGGCTGAGACGGGAGCCGAACCGGACGTTCAGACGGTTTTGGACGTCGAGCTCCACAAGGCCGAGCCGGCCGTGCCGGGCGAGAAGCCGACCTTGGACCGCTTGCTGATTGCAGTGGACCGTACCTGGGACGACGCGATTGAGCAGCAGCTCGCCCGTGACGAATTCGGTGTGATTCGCGTTATCACGGACCTCGCGGACTTCGACGTCCTTCCTGCGGCCCACACCTTGTCGCTCTCGGAGGAGCGTCGCGCACACCTCGGCGCGTTCGAGAAGGAGCGCCGCGCGGCGCTCGCCGAGAAGCAGCGGCAACTGGCCGCCCGGCTCCGGCGGTCCCAGGCTGACGAGGCGCTCACCGTCGAACAGGACGTCAGCCTCCAGGAGCTGCTCGCGGACGCCCGAGCACACCTGGAGCACGACCGGCCGGGCGAGCTGGCCGCGGTCCGTCGCAACCTCGACCGAGTCGAGGAGCTGCTGCCCCGCTACCGCGAGGAAGCTGCTGACCGGCTGCGTGCCCGGCTGGCCGCGCTGACGGAGGTGAGCGCGGAGGATCGCGAACGAGTCCTGCGCAATCTGGACACCGACAGCCTGGCCACCGCGGCTGAACTGGTCTACTTCCTCGAACTGGGCGAGCCAGTACCGGAGATCAGGTCCGAGGACTCGCATCTGGAAGCCTTCTTTCCCGCCGTGCCGGACTCGTTGCCGGGCGGTATCGACGCGGAGCTGATCGCGGCCGTCCGCGCGCGTGGCCGGTACGGCGACAACGTCGTGCTGGACTACGTAGGACTTTCGGAGGAGGAGGCCGAACGGGCGACCACAGCTCTGGAGTTGTGGAGCACGCTCGCCGCGACCAAGGACCGTATCAACATCAATCCACGCGAGAGCCTCAATCCGGCTCTGGCCCTCCTCGGATACGAGGCCCGGCGCGCACGGCCTCTGGACGACCTACCGCGCGGCAAGGACTACCGCTTCTTCGAACTCGCACCCGTGCACGTCACCGGCCGTGCCTGGGCGCCCGCCTTCGGATCGCAGATCAAGGACCGTGGCGGCAAGCTCCGCGCACTGTTGATCTGGGGCCGGCCCGCGGCCAAACTGCTCATCACCCGCGCTCTGCAGGACCCCGACGAGAGCAGTCTGCTGGTCGTCCACTTCGGGACGCTGGACAGCAGGACCCGAAATGAGCTGGCCGCCGCCTCCCAGGACACCAAGCCGATCATGGTGGTGGACGACGCCGCGCTGGCCTACCTCATTGCGCACGGCAACCGGCGGGTGGACGCCACGACCGAGACGCTGTTGCCGTTCTCCGCGGTGAACCCGTACATCAAGGAAAAGCGGGGCCAGATCGGCCGGGAAATGTTCTACGGTCGGGACCGCGAGCGCAAGAGCATCCACGATCCTGCGGGGACCCAAATCCTCTATGGCGGTCGGGGTCTCGGCAAGTCGGCCCTGCTCGCCGACGCGGGGGACCGTTTCGAGGAGCAGCGGCCGGGATCCTACCGCAAGCTCTACCTCAACCTGGACAAGATCGGTATCGGCCGGGGCACCGCACTCGGTGCCGAAGCCATCTGGCCCACGCTGGACCAGGAGCTGATCAGGCAGGGAGTCCTGGAGGAGCCTCGACGCCGGGGCCCACAACAGGAGGCATGGCAGCGGGTCACCGACGGGATCGCGCGGTGGCTCGCTCAGGATCCCGACCGGCGGCTACTGATCCTCCTCGACGAGTGTGACCGTTTCTTCGAGGCAGACGTTCCCGAGTGCACGGAGACCCGTCGGCTGCGTGGTCTGGGCGAGGACTCGCGCGGGCGGGCCAAGGTGGTCTTCGCCGGTCTGCACTCGGTGCAGCGTTTCACCCGGCTTGCCAGGAACGGCCCGTTCAGCCACTTGGCGCAGACCCCGACGGTCGTCGGACCGCTCTCCCCGCAGTTCGCCGCCGACCTGATCGTGCACCCGATGCGTGCGCTCGGCTTCGAGTTCGCCGACGTCGACCTTGTCAACCGGGTGCTCGGATTCTGCTCGTACCAGCCCTTCCTGCTGCAGATCTTCGGCAGCCGGATGGTGCAGGTCATGCAGAACAAGCGGGCGCGCGCACCACTCGCGCCGCCTCCGTACACCATCGAGGAGTCCGATGTCGACGCGGTGGAGCAGGACACCTCGCTGCGCTCGGACATCACCGCGGCCTTCAAGGACACCCTCGCCCTCGACGACCGCTACCACGTCATCGCCAATGTCCTTGCCCAGCATGCCCGGGACAACGGTCTGGAAACCCGGCTCAGTGACAGGGAGTTGCGGGAGGAATGTGCCGGCTGGTGGCCCCGCGGCTTCGAGCACCTGGACAGCGAGGGTTTTCGTGCTTATCTGCAGGAGATGGTCGGCCTCGGTGTCCTGGCGCCGAACAACGACGGGCAGGGCTGGCATCTGCGGGGGCCCAACGCGCTGCGCATGATCGGTACCGCTCAGGAGATTGAGGCGCGGTTGCTGCGAGCGGAGACGGAGTCCCGGCTGGAGGAGACCGTTGTCCTGGAGAGTCGTCCGGACCTCTCTGACGGCAGGTCGGCCCCGCTTACCGTCAACCAGATCGATTACCTGCTGGGCGAACACGTAAACCAGGTCCGCGTCGTTCTCGGTACGCAGGGGACCGGCGTCGCGGATGTGGAACGGACTCTGCGTGAGGTGACCGGCAGGGTGGCGGGCTGGTCCGTGCCCGCGATCGGGGGCGCCAAGGCGTTTCGCAAGGAACTCGCCGTCGGCCGCGCCGGCGAGCGACGACTGCTCATCAGCGATCTCTCGCAGAGCAGTGAGAAGTCCTGCCGGGAGTCCTTCGACCTGGCCAGGGCCGTGCTGCCCGAGGTCGCCGAGGCGACCCGCTCAGTGGTCCTCGTGTCGGGTGTGGAACAGCTCGGCTTCTGGTCTGGCCTTCTCACCGGTCCCGACGCGGACCATGACACCGTCGTGGTGCTGCGCCGGCATGACCTGCGCAGCCTGAAGGACTGGACGCAACGCCACAGCCTGTGTGAGACGGAGGAACGACTGACGCGCCTGGCGGAGGCGACCGGTGGCTGGCCCTACCTGCTGGACAAGGCGCTGCAGCTGCGTGATCACCGACCGGACCAGGACCGAGTGCTGGCAGACCTGACGTCGTGGCTGGAGCAGAGCAGCGGCGCCGAACAGTTCGTCGACGCCGTGGGACTGCTGGAGCACGACACCCTCAAGGCCGCCTACGACGGGGTCGTTGAGCAACTCGGTACCGACTGGCATGACGACGCCTACCTCGTCACCGCGGCCGAGATGGCTGGTCTCTCGTCCGGGGAGGCGCGTGGTGCCGTCGTCTGCCTGGAGGCCCTCCAGGTGTTCGACCGGGACGGGACGCGCCTGCGGGTGGAGCCGGTCCTGCATACGGCGTTGGGCGTCCTTTAGGCCAAGGTCTCATGAGTCAGGTGGGGCCGGAGTTGCGCCTGGCCCCACCGAGACTCGGCCAGCACACCCGTGTCCTGTCGGCGGCCAGAATCGAGTAACGACGGGACGCTCTACTGTTGGCCCTTTTCCAGCTCGCTCTGCCGTGGCAAGACTTGGCACTGATGGTGATGACCGGGGGAGGGTTAAGCACTCGGTCGGCCCCGTCGTGGCAACGGAACGAGACGGCTCACTGGTCGCGGGGGCGTCGGGGGTCTCGGTCGTAGAGAAGATCCCGGAAATCTACTGGGACGACGCAAAGCCGTGGGTCTGACGCCGGCTGCGTGAGTTCCTCGCGGAATCTTCCGAGCGGCAGTAGGTGCTCCCGGGCGGCGAGTCAGCCTGTAACCGCTGCACCTGATGCGGCGTCAGGTAAGTCGGCATCTGGTCAGCATCAGTTCCCGAACATCCTGAGAGGCTGTCCGAACAGGTGCCTGGTCGGCGGCGCCACAACAGCCTGGTCGGCGCGGAAGCCCAGGTTGGGAGCCGTATCCCAACGACAAGCGATGTTCCTCACAATCATCAACTTCGACGCGTGCCGGTGTAGAGTGAAGACCGCCCTTGACCTGCAGAAAGCTGGCAGGGAGCCGTCTTACAGGAGTCCAAAGTGCTGCGTACTCTGTTCAAGTCCAAGATCCACCGTGCCACCGTCACCCAGGCCGACCTGCACTACGTGGGGTCGGTGACCATCGATGCCGATCTCCTCGACGCCGCCGATCTGCTGCCCGGGGAACTGGTGCACATCGTCGACATCACCAACGGTGCCCGGCTGGAGACGTACGTCATCGAGGGGGAGCGCGGGTCCGGGGTCGTCGGGATCAACGGGGCGGCGGCCCACCTCGTCCACCCCGGCGATCTGGTGATCATCATCAGCTACGCTCAGGTCACCGACGCGGAGGCCCGCGAGCTGCGGCCCCGGGTCGTGCACGTCGACGCCGGCAACAGGATCGTGTCCCTCGGCGTCGACCCGTCCGAGCCGGTGCCCGGATCGGACCAGCAGCGCAGCCCGCAGGCCGTAGGAGCCTGACCGGCGGACCAGGACCAGGAGCGTGCCCATGAGCGAGACCCAGATACGCGACGACCGGGCGGCGGGCCGTCTCGAGGCCGTCGGTGACGACGGCGAGGTCGCCGGCCGCATCGAGTACTTCGTCCTGGAGTCGCCCGCGCGCGCCCTGGTCCCCGTCCACACGATCGTCGAGCCCGCCCACGAGGGCAAGGGCATCGCCGGGTCGCTGGCCCGCGAGCTGTACGCCCTGGCCGAGCGCGAGGGCATCCCGGTGGCCCCGCTGTGCCCGTACGTCGTCAAGTGGGCCGCGCGGCACCCGGAGACCGCGCCGCCCGCCGACCCGGCGCTGCTGTCGGCCGCCAAGGACTGGCTGCGGGCGCATCCGGGACGGTTCTGAGCGAACCGCGCCGTACCGGGTGGAGCGGACCGCCGTATCGGGTCTGAACCGCCCTATCGGGTCTGAACCGTCCTATCGGGTCTGAGTGACGGCCGTACCGGGTCCGGTCGGCCGTCCGCCCGGGACCGGCCGTCCGCCCGGGACCGGCCGCAGATCGCGCCCCGGCATGGTCCGGACCTCTCCGGTCCCGGGGCCCCGGCTACCGTCCGGCCCTCCCCGGTCCCCGGGAACCCCGGCCACCGTCCGGGCCGACCCCGGTCCCGGGACCTGGCCACCGCCCGGCTCCCCGGCCCCGGCTCCCCGGCCCCGGCCACCGCCCGGACCCTCGGCCCCGGCTCCGGGACCCGCCCCACCCCGTCCCCGGGTGAGTGGCCGCGTCGCGCCCGGGTAGGCGGGGGTGGAGATCACTGGCGATGTCCTGTGACAGCCCGGAGGAGACCATGACGAACCCGTACGACCCGGTCCCGCCCGCGCCGGGCCCGGATCCCACCCCGAACCCGGCCCCGCCGGACCCCTACCCCAGCCCGGTCCCGACACCGGAGCCGAGCCCCCAGCCCACTCCGCCCGCACCTGGCCCCGCCCCGACGCCGCCGGCCCCGGGTCCGACGCCCACGCCGCCCGCACCGGGCCCCACGCCGACTCCGCCGGCGCCGCCCCACCCGGGTCCGACGCCGGAGCCCTCGCCGGTTCCGCCGGGTCCCGAGCCCGTGCCGGAACCCGAGCCCGTGCCGGACCCGGAGCCGGGCCGGCCGATCGCCTGAGCGTGCCGGGGATCCGGGAGACGGCGACCGCGCGGCCGGCCGGGACGCGGATGTGTCCGCGCTTCCCGGCCGGCCGCGCGGTTCCCGCGTTCCGTCAGGCGGTCACCTCCGACCGGTCCCCGCCCCACAGCGTGTGGAACGCGCCGTCGCGGTCCGTCCGCCGGTACGTGTGCGCCCCGAAGAAGTCCCGCTGCCCCTGCGTGAGCGCCGCCGGCAGCCGCTCCGCCCGCAGCCCGTCGTAGTACGCCAGGGCCGCCGCGAAGCCCGGCGTCGGCACGCCCTGCCGGGTCGCCGTGACCAGCACCTCCCGCCAGTCGTCCTGCGCGTCGGCGATCTCCCGCGCGAACGTCTCGTCCGACAGCAGACTCGGCAGATCGGGCCGGGCGTCGTACGCGGCGCGGATGCGGTCGAGGAAGGCGGCGCGGATGATGCACCCGCCGCGCCAGATGGACGCGATCCGGCCGAGGTCGATGTCCCAGCCGTACTCCTCGCCGCCCGCCGCGATCTCGTGGAAGCCCTGCGTGTACGACACGATCTTGGACGCGTACAGCGCCTGCTCCACCCGGTCGGCGAAGGCCGCCGCCTCCGCCCCGCTCAGCGCGGTGGGCCGCGGACCGGCCAGCTCCCGCGACGCGGCCCGCAGCTCCGCGTGCCCGGACAGCGACCGGGCGAAGACCGCCTCGGCGATCCCGGACACCGGCACGCCCAGGTCCAGCGCGATCTGCACGGTCCAGCGGCCGGTGCCCTTCTGCTCGGCCTGGTCCACCACCACGTCCACGAACGGCTTGCCGGTGGCCGCGTCCTCGTGGGACAGCACCTCGGCGGTGATCTCGATCAGATAGGAGTCCAGCCGGCCGGTGTTCCAGGTGCGGAAGACGTCCGCGATCTCGGCGGGGGAGTAGCCGGCGACATCGCGCAGCAACTGGTACGCCTCGCCGATCAGCTGCATGTCGGCGTACTCGATGCCGTTGTGCACCATCTTCACGAAGTGCCCGGCGCCGTCAGGTCCCACGTGCGTCACGCAGGGCGCCCCGTCCGCGGCCTTCGCGGAGATCTTCTCCAGCATCGGGCCGAGCGACTCGTACGACTGCGCCGAACCGCCCGGCATGATGCTCGGGCCGTGCAGCGCGCCCTCCTCGCCACCGGAGATGCCCGTGCCGACGAAGTGGATGCCCCGCTCGCGCAGCTCCCGTTCCCGGCGCCGGGTGTCCGCGAAGTGCGCGTTGCCACCGTCGATGATCATGTCGCCGGGCTCCAGCAGCGGGGCGAACTCCTGGATCACCGCGTCCGTCGGCTCACCGGCCTTGACCATGACGACCAGGCGGCGCGGGCGTTCCAGCGCCGCCACGAACTCCTCGGCGGTCTCGGCCGCGACGAAGTTCCCTTCCTGCCCGAACTCCTCGACGAGCGCCTTGGTCCGCGCCACCGTACGGTTGTGCACCGCGACCGTATAGCCGTTGCGGGCGAAGTTCCGGGCGAGGTTGCGGCCCATGACCGCGAGGCCCGTGACACCGATCTGCGCTGAAGTGCTCATACCGCCTGCTCTCTCGTCGTCTCGTGACTACGGCTTCGTCAGTACGTGCCCTGCCCATCCTGGCGTGCCGCCACCGCGGGCGCACATCCGGCCCGCCGGCCACGGGTACGCGGCGGCACCGCCGCTCGTCTCAGCCTCCGGCCGCCGCGCCCAAGTGGGAGGTGTAACCGGCCACTTGAGGGGTAAGGGCGGCCGGTTTCCCGTCTTGTCATGGCCTGTTCGCGGCGCTTACGTTGGCCCCTCCTGACGCATGGCGAGGGGATTTCGGACATGGCCGTACGCGGCCGGCACCGCCGGTACCAGCCGAGCAGGATCAACCGCGCCTCACTCACCGTCACGGCGAGCGGCGCCGGCCTCGCGATCCCGCTGGTCGCCGCGGGCGCCGCGCAGGCCGCCGACACGGCCACCTGGAGCAAGGTCGCCGCCTGCGAGTCCAGCGGCGACTGGAGCGTCAACACCGGCAACGGCTATTACGGCGGGCTGCAGTTCACCCAGTCGACGTGGGAGGCGTACGGCGGCACCCGGTACGCCCCGCGCGCCGACCTGGCCGGCCGGACCGAGCAGATCGCCGTCGCCGAGAAGGTCCTGCACGGGCAGGGACCGGACGCCTGGCCGGCCTGCTCGGACCAGGCCGGGCTCACCCGGGACGCCGGCGGCCCGGACGCCCGCCCCGCTACCGTGTCCGCGCGTCCCGTCGCGGCCGCCGCCCAGCGGTCCGCTGCCCCGCAGGACGTACGGCCGCAGACCGCCCCGCAGACCCGCGCGGGCCTGACCCGGATGTACACGGTGGTGCACGGGGACACCCTGTCCGGCATCGCCGGCGACCACCGGGTGCCGGGCGGCTGGCACACGCTGTACGCGGGCAACCGCGCCACGATCGGCGCCGATCCCGACCTGATCGTGCCGGGCCAGCGGCTCAGCCTGAACGGCACGGCCACCCGGACCGCACCGCACAAGTCCCCTCGGCACACCACGCCTTCGGAGCATCCCGGAACGCACCACACCGCGCCGCCGGCCCGGCACGCCCTGGTCGCCCCGGTGACCGCGTCCATCGGCACCGGCTACCACGTGGCCGGCTCCCACTGGTCGAAGGGTTACCACACCGGCGTCGACTTCCTGGTGCCGACCGGCACCCCGGTGCGGGCGGCGGCGGCCGGCCGGGTGGTGGCCGCGGGCTGGGGCGGGTCGTACGGCTACCAGGTGGTGATCCGGCACGCCGACGGCCGCTACACGCAGTACGCCCACCTGTCCGCCATCGCCGTGCGGGCCGGCCAGAGCGTCACCGCGGGCCTGCGCGTCGGCCGTTCCGGTTCCACGGGCAACGTCACGGGCCCCCACCTGCACTTCGAGGTGCGGACGGGGCCCGGTTTCGGCTCGGACGTCGACCCGCTCGCCTACCTGCGGGCCGGCGGCGTCAGCATCTGACGCGGGCACGGTGCCGGCAGCACGACCGGCATCGGCAGCAGCACGGGCAGCAGCGCCGGCACCGGCAGGTACGGGCGCGCGGCCGGCGGAACCGGAACGCGCGCGGCGGCCGGAAGCGCAGCAGTAAAGGTGGTGGTCGGGGCCCCCGCGGCCCCGGCCCCGTCCGTTCCGCCCCCGGTCCCGGCGAACCGGACCCGGTACGTCCCGTCTCCGGCCCCGGCGGTCCCGGCCCGGACCGCCGTAGTGAGCCCGGCCGCGCGCTGCCGCGGCACCCTGGGGCACGCCCCCACGGCGTCCCGGACCGCCTCGACGGCAAAACCCCGACTCGGCACAGCAAGGCCCGGCTCCGGCACGGCAAGGCGCGGCCCCACCACAGCGAACCCCGGCCCCGGCGCGGCAGCGCCCGGCGTGCCGGGGACCAGCGTGCCGGTGCCCGGTACGGCAGCGTCGGCGTCCGCCGGTGCCGCGCCCCCGGAGCCGCCCGCCCCGCCCAGAGCAGCGGCGGCCTCCACCGCAGTTACCGGCGGCGTCCCCTCCCCGCCCTCCAGTCGTTCCGTCGTCAGCAGGATCAGGCCGCCCGCCGTCACGGCCGCGCAGCCCAGGGCGAGGGCGGTGCCCGCGGTGCCGTGGCGGAACGTCTCGCCGAACAGGACGATGCCGACCACGGCGGCCAGGACCGGATTGACCACCGTCTGCGTGGCCAGCGGGGCGGCGAGCCCGCCGCCCCGGTAGGAGATCTGGGAGAGCACCACGCCGGCGACCGTGAACGCACCGATCGCGGCGAGCGAGGAGAGGTCGCCCAGGCTGATGCCGTGGCTCCAGTCCACGGCCACGGTCTTGGTGAACACCGACGACATGCCGAAAGCGATGCCGGAGGCGGTGGCGAGCAGCACGCTGCGCACCACGGGATGCCGGTGCGCGGCCAGTCCGGTGCACGTCAGCGCCGTCACCGCCGCGCCGGTGACCAGGGCGACGGCCGGCCGCTGACCCGGCGCCAGGGAGTGCCCGGCGGCGGTGCCGACCAGGGCGAGCAGTCCGGCGAGGCCGGCCGTGGCGAGGAGGGCGCCGCGCCAGGCGGTCGCCCCGGCCCGGCGGCCGACGCACAGCGCCGCCATGGGCAGCGCGAAGACGATGGTCAGCGCGCCGAGCGGCTGGACCAGGCTGAGCGGCCCGCAGGCGAGCGCCACGACGTGCAGCAGGCCGCCGAGTCCGTTGAGGCCCAGCGCCCCCCACCAGCCGGGCCGGCGCACCGGGACGCCGCCGGTGGAGGACCCCGCGACCTGCTCCTGCGCGATCGCCCCGCCCGCGTAGGCGAGGGCGGAGACGACCGACAGGAGCACGGACAACGCCAGGGCGCTCATCGGCGTCTCCGGTGGTGTCCGCGCCGGGTGCGGCGGGCGTCCTGGGCGCGGCGCGGCGTGCGGTCGGCTTCCATGGTCACCACTCTGCCCGCCCGTATCCCCCGCGTCGTCGTCCCTGAGCACGCATTGCGTCCTACTGCCGATGGAGTACACCGGCGGGGTGATCATCCCTTGGGCGGGCGACGGCGTACGGACACCCGCCGGACGGCCGCCGGCGCGCGCCTGGTACGACTGGCTGTCGTGCGACTCGATCCCGGCCTGTCCGCGCTGCGCCCGCTCGGCGGCTTCTTCGTCCTGCGCACCCTCGTCTCCGGCGACTGTGCCGCGCGCGGGCTGCCGACGCTCGCGGACGGTTACGCGGGCGCGGCGGCGGACGGCCGCAGCGATCCGGTGACCGCGCGGGTGACCACCGTCGGCGAGCGGCTGCGCACCGCCGAGCCACGGGTCGCCGCCTCCCTCGCGCACCAGGGGCTGGCCGCCCGCCTGTGGTCGGCGGCGCTGGGCTGCGCGGTCCTGTACGGCCGGCTGCCCGACCTGGACCCGCGCCTGCTGCGCTGGGACGTCCGCGCCACCGCCCCCGACGACCTCCTCCTCACCGAGGTGCGCCCGCTCCCCGGGGACGCGGCCACGCTCACCGCGACCGTGCTGCACGGCCATCTGGAGCCCCTGGCCGAGGTGTTGCGGGCCCGTCACGGTGTCGCGGCCGGCCTGCTGTGGGGCAACGCGGGCTCCGCGCTGGCCGCGACCGCCCGGGAACTGGGCCGCTGGGCCCGCGCCCACGGCCGTACCGACGCGGCGGCCCGCACCCGGGCCCTGACCGGTGAACTGTTCGCCCATCCGCTGCTGGCCGGCACCGGCACGCGCACCGGTACGGCCTTCCGGCGCCGCAGTTGCTGCCTGTACTACCGGGTGCCCGGCGGCGGGCTCTGCGGCGACTGCTGCCTGGTCCGGCCGCCCGGCTGCGCCCCGCGCTCTTCCCCGGAAGCCGCATCTGGGTGACCATGAAAGGGAACGTGCCACCGAGACCAGGGAGTTGTCGGGTGCGAGTGGGACTGCTGACCCGGGAGTACCCGCCGGATGTGTACGGCGGCGCGGGTGTCCATGTCGAGTTCCTGGCCCGCGAGCTGGCCTCGCTGGTGGACCTGGAGGTGCACTGCTGGGGCGAGGGCCGCGGGGACGGCGTCGTACGCCACCGTCCCTGGCCCGTGCTGGACGGCGCCAACGACGCGCTGCGCACCTTCTCCGTGGACCTCGCCATGGCCGCCGCCCTCGAAGGCCGCGACCTCGTCCACTCCCACACCTGGTACGCGGCCCTCGCCGGCCACGTCGCCAAGCTGCTGTACGGCGTGCCGCACGTGCTCACCGCCCACTCGCTGGAACCGCTGCGGCCCTGGAAGGCCGAGCAGCTCGGCGGCGGATACGCGCTGTCGGGCTGGGCCGAGCGCACCGCGATCGAGGCCGCCGACGCGGTGATCGCCGTCTCGGGCGCCATGCGCGCGGACATCCTGGCCTGCTATCCGGCCCTGGACCCGGACCGCGTGCACGTCGTCCACAACGGCATCGACACCGGGCTGTACCGGCCCGACCACGGCACCGACGCCCTCACCCGGCACGGCATCGACCCGGACCGGCCCTACGTGCTGTTCGTCGGCCGCATCACCCGGCAGAAGGGCGTGCCGCAACTGCTGCGGGCGGTACGGGACATCGATCCCGGCGCCCAGGTGGTGCTGTGCGCCGGCGCGCCCGACACCCCCGAGATCGAGCGCGAGTTCGAGGAGCTGTTCGAGGAGCTGCGCCGGGCGCGGGCGGGCGTGTTCTGGATCCCGCGGATGCTGCCGCGCCCGGAGGTGATCCAACTCCTCACCCACGCGGCGGTGTTCGTCTGCCCGTCGGTGTACGAGCCGCTGGGCATCGTCAACCTGGAGGCGATGGCCTGCGGCACGCCCGTGGTGGCGTCCCGGGTGGGCGGTATCCCGGAGGTGGTGGCGGACGGCCGTACCGGTCTGCTGGTCGACGTGGACGACGGTTTCGAGGCCGGGCTCGCCCGGGCGCTGGACACCGTCCTCGGCGACCCGGACGCGGCCCGGCGGATGGGCGAGGCCGGACGGGCGCGCGCGGTGGGCGAGTTCGGCTGGGACGCGGTGGCCCGCCGCACGGCGGGACTGTACGAGCGGATCCTCAAGCAGGCTTAGCCCGCTCTCCGCGGGGCATCCTCGGTTTCAACCACGGTGAGGGGAGCGGTCATGCGTCGCGGAGGGCCTTCCGTACTCGGGATCGTGCTGGCGGGCGGCGAGGGCAAGCGGCTGATGCCGCTCACCGCGGACCGCGCCAAGCCGGCCGTCACCTTCGGCGGCACGTACCGCCTCGTCGACTTCGTCCTGTCCAACCTGGTCAACGCCGACGTGCTGCGGATCTGCGTGCTGACCCAGTACAAGTCGCACTCGCTGGACCGGCACATCACCACCACCTGGCGGATGTCCAGCCTGCTCGGCAACTACGTCACGCCGGTCCCCGCCCAGCAGCGCCTCGGCCCGCGCTGGTACCTGGGCAGCGCCGACGCGATCCTGCAGTCCCTGAACCTGGTCCACGACGAACAGCCCGAGTACGTCGCCGTGTTCGGCGCCGACCACGTCTACCGCATGGACCCCCGGCAGATGCTCGCGCAGCACATCGAGGGCGGCGCGGGCGTGACGGTGGCCGGCATCCGGGTGCCGCGCGCGCAGTCGCCGTCGTTCGGGGTGATCACCACGGGCCCGGACGGCCGTACCGTCGACCGCTTCCTGGAGAAGCCCGCCGACCCGCCGGGCCTGCCCGACGCCCCGGACTGCGTGTTCGCCTCCATGGGCAACTACGTCTTCACCACCAAGGTCCTGATCGAGGCGCTCCAGCGGGACGCCGAGGACAGCCAGTCCGTGCACGACATGGGCGGCTCGATCCTGCCCCAGCTGACCGCGCGCGGCGAGGCCCAGCTGTACGACTTCGGCGACAACCACGTGCCCGGCGAGACCAGCCGCGACCAGGGCTACTGGCGGGACGTGGGCACCCTGGACGCCTACTACGAGGCGCACATGGACCTGATCGCCGAGCGCCCCGCGTTCAACCTGTACAACCGGCAGTGGCCCATCTACACGCACTCCTACCAGCTGTCCCCTGCCCGGTTCAACGCGGGCGGCATCGCGAGCGAGTCCATCGTCAGCGCGGGCTGCCTGATCCGCGGCCAGGTCACCCGGTCGGTGCTCTCCCCGGGCGTCCGCGTCGATCCCGGCGCGGTCGTCCAGGGCTCGGTGCTGCACGACAACGTGCACATCGGCCGGGGTGCGGTGGTGCGCGGCGCGGTGCTGGACAAGAACGTGGAGGTGCCGCCCGGTGCGACGATCGGCGTCAACCCCGAGCGCGACGCCGAGCTGTACACGGTCTCCCAGGGCGGCGTCATCGCACTGGGCAAGGGACAGCGGGTGCCGTAGCCCGGCTGACCACCCGTCACCCTCCGGTGCGCGCGACGCGTTCATGTGAAACCTCCGGGATGCCCGGGTTTGGGCCCTGTGCCCTCCAGGATGCAGGCAACGATGTCCAACCCGCGGAGGTCTTCCGACATGAGAGGGACCCGGCGCACACGGCTGTGCCTGGCCGGGGTGATGGCGGCGTCCGCGCTGCTCGCCACCCCCGCCTCCGGTGCCGCCGAGCGGCCCGACGGCCGCCTCACCGACCTGGTCGACCCGTTCATCGGGAGCCAGAACGAGGGCAACACCTTCCCCGGTGCCGCCGTGCCCTTCGGCATGGTGCAGCTCTCCCCGGACACCGGGCACAGCACCGGCTACGACTACACGCAGCACCGGATCCGCGGCTTCTCGCTGGTCCACCTCTCGGGCGTCGGCTGCCGCATCGGCGGCGACCTGCCCGTGCTGCCCACCACCGGTGACGTGACCCGGACGGACTACGGCCGGTACGCGGCGGACTTCTCCCACGACGACGAGGAGGCGAGCCCCGGCTACTACCGGGTCGGCCTCGCCACCGGCATCCGCGCCGAACTGACCGCGACCGCCCGCACCGGCGTCCAGCGCTACACCTTCCCGGCCACCAAGAAGGCCAACGTGCTGCTCAACGCGGCGCAGGCGCTGCACAAGCCGGTGAGCAGCACGGTGGAGATCCTGGACGACCACACCGTGCGCACCGAGATCACCGGGCACGGCTTCTGCCGGGACACCGGCCCCTACACGGTCTACACGATCACCCGCTTCAGCCGGCCCTTCACCGCCTACGGCACCTGGGACGGCGCCGTCGTCAGCCCCGGCTCCCGCAGCGGACCCGGCGGCGCCTACGTCCGCTTCGACACCACCGGCGACCGCACGGTCGAGGCGACCACCGCCCTGTCGTACGTGGACGCGCGCGGCGCCGCGGGCAACCTGCGCGCCGAGGGCGGCCGGTCCTTCGACGCCGTACGCGGCCGGGCCCGCGAGCAGTGGGAGCGCCGGCTCGGCACGGTCCGGGTGCGGGGCGGCGCGGCCGGGACGCACCGGACCTTCTACTCCTCGCTGTACCGGTCGTACCTCGCGCCCAACGTCGGCGGCGACGCCGACGGCCGCTACACCGGCTGGGACCGCCGCACCCACCGCGCCCGGGGCTTCACCTACTACCAGAACTGGTCCCTGTGGGACACCTACCGCACCCAGACCCAGCTCCTCGCCCTGCTCGCGCCGCGCGAGGCGCGGGACATGGCGCGGTCGGTGGTCGCCGTCGCCGAGGACGGCGGCTGGCTGCCCAAGTGGGGCTACGGCCCGGTGGAGACGAACATCATGACCGGCGACCCGGTCACCCCCTTCCTGGCCACCGCCTACCACTCCGGACTGCTGCGCGGTTTCGAGGAGCGGGCCTACCGGGCGCTGCGCCGGAACGCCGACGGCGTGCCGCCGGCCGACTACCCGGGCGTCGGCCGGGAGGCCAACGCCGAGTACCTCGCGCACGGTTTCGCGCCCTACGTCAAGGACCGGCCGTACGCCAAGGCCGGCGACTCCGACTACCACTACGGCGCCTCCGTCACCCTGGAGTACGCGCTCGCCGACGCGATGCTGGCGCAGGTGGCGCGCGGTCTCGGGCACCACGCGGACGCGGCCCGCTACGCCGCCCGGGCCCGCAACTACCGCAACGTCTTCGACCCCGGCACCGGCTTCTTCCGCGCCCGGGACGCCGCCGGCGCCTTCACCGGCCCGGCCGATCCGGCCCGCGGCACCGGCTTCCACGAGGGCACGGCCTGGCAGTACCAGTGGCTCGTCCCGCAGGACGTGCCGGGCCTGGTCGGCCTGCTCGGCGGCAGGAGCGCGGCCGACGCCCGCCTCGACGCCTTCTTCGCCTACGACCGGCTGCTCGCCGACCCGGAGGGCACCGCCCGCCGGGTGTGGGTGCACGGCGACCCGTACGCCTACTACAACGCCGCCGTCTACAACCCGATGAACGAACCGGACCTCATCGCGCCCTACACCTACCTCTCCACCGGCCGGCCCTGGAAGACCACCGACGTGGTGCACGCCGCGCTCACCCTGTTCACCGACAGCCCCGCGGGCATGACCGGCAACGACGACCTCGGCACCATGTCCGCCTGGCACGTGCTGTCGTCCATCGGGCTCTTCCCCGTCCAGCCGGGCTACGGCACCTGGGGCCTGACCACGCCGGTGTTCGACCGGGTCGAGCTGGCCCTGGACCGCCGCTACTGGCCGAGCGGCCGGCTGACGGTGACCGCGCCCGGCACCTCGGCCGCCCACCGCTACGTACAGGCCGTGCGCACGGACGGGACACCGCACGAGCGGACCTATCTGACCACCGGCGCGCTGCGCTCCCTGCGCTCCCTCGCCTTCACGGTCGGCCCCCGCCCGTCCTCGTGGGGAACGTCACCCGAGGCGGCGCCGCCCGCCTTGAAGTGACCCCGGGACGCAGTGACCGCTGATCCGCCCGTCGCCGACGCGTGAGGCACGCCCTTGACTTCCGACCCGCTCGCCCCGCTCGACCTGGCCTTCTGGAATATGGAGTCCGCCCGGCACCCGATGCACCTCGCCGCGCTCGGGATCTTCGCCGCGCGTTCGCCCACCGCCGGGGCGCACGCCGCCGACCTGCTCGCCGCCCGCGCCGCCGCCGTACCCGGCCTGCGGCTGCGCATCCGCGACCGCTGGCAGCCGCGCGCCTTCGGCGGTGCCGCCCGCGAGCCCGACCCGGACTTCGACCCGCTGCACCACGTCCGGCTACACGCCCCGGCCGCCGACTTCCACGCGGCCGCCGGACCGCTCATGCGGAGCCCGCTGGAACGAGGCCGGCCGCCCTGGGAGGCGCATGTGCTGCCCGGCGCGGACGGAGTCTCCTTCGCGGTGCTCTTCAAGTTCCACCACGCCCTCGCCGACGGGCTGCGCGCGCTGAAACTGGCCGCCGGCGTCCTGGACCCCGTCGGCCCGCCCGGACGCGCGCCGCGCGCCGTCGAGCCGCCGCGCGGCCCGCTGCCCGGCCGGCACCCGCTGCCCGCGCTGGTGCCCGCACTGGTCCGGGACGCGCTGTCCGACGCGGGCCGGGCCCTGGACATCGGCGCCTCGCTGGCCCGCTCCACCCTCGGCATGCGCCCGTGCGCCGCGCTGGTCTGCGCGCCCAGCGGCACCCGCCGCACCGCCGGGGCCGTGCTCGACATCGACGATGTGCACCGGGTGCGCAAGAGCGCCGGCGGCACGGTGAACGACGTCCTCATCGCCGTCGTCGCGGGGGCGCTGCGCCGCTGGCTGGACGAGCGCGGCGACGGCAGCGCCGGCGCGGCGCCGCGCGCCCTGATCCCGGTCTCCCGGCGCCGCCCGGGCACCGCCCAGCCGCAGGGCAACCGGCTCTCCGGCTATCTGATACGGCTCCCGGTGCACGACGGCGACCCGCTCGGCCGGCTGCGCGCCGTGCGCACCGCGATGATCCGCAACAAGGACGCCGGGCCCGACCGGGGCGCCGGCGCGGTGGCACTGCTCGCCGAGCACGTCCCGGCCCTCGGCCACCGGCTCGGCGGGCCGCTGGTCGGGCAGGCGGCCCGGCTCTGGTTCGACATCCTGGTCACCAGCGTGCCGCTGCCCGGCTTCGGGCTCCGGCTCGGCGGCCACGAGCTGACCGAGGTCTATCCGCTGGCCCCGCTCGCCCCCGGCCAGGCCCTGGCGGTCGCGATCTCCACCTACCGGGGACGCGTGCACTACGGGCTGGTCGCCGACGCGCGGGCCGTGCCGGACCTGGACCGGCTCGCCCGCGCGGTGACGGCGGAGCTGGCCGCGCTGCGCGCCCTCTGCGCGCACTGACGGGCCGCTTCGGGACGGATCCGGACGTCCCCGGCGCGGGCGCGGGCCGGGGTCCGGACCGCAGCGGTTTGGTCCCGTGGCCCGGCGCTCCGTAAAATCCGCTGTTCGAAAGCGGGCGCGAGTCGGAGCGCTGCGCGGGTGACAGGGAAGCGGCAGCGCGATGACGGTGACACAGGACGGCTCGGCGTCCATGGACGAGATGGTCTACGGGCCCGGTATCGACCCCGAGCGGCTGGCCGTCTGCCTCAGCGTGCTGGAGGAACTGGACGAGCTGGAGATCGACCACCCCGACGCGGTCCGGGTGCGCCGGGCCACCGCGCACATCTACCGCATGGTCAAGCAGCGCCGCCGCCAGGAACGCCGGGCCGCCAAGACCGCCCACGACCGGAACGTGACGGAGACCACCGCGACCGGCTCCGCCGAGCGCATCGACGACGAGACCGAGGGCATCCTGCCCTCCTCCAAGGTCGACTCCGGCCGGATCGCGGGGATACTCCAGCGCCCGCGCTCCTGCTACGTCTGCAAGCAGCGCTACATCGAGGTCGACTACTTCTACCACCAGCTGTGCCAGAAGTGCGCCGCCGAGAACCGCGCCAAGCGGGAGGCCCGCGCGGACCTCACCGGCAAGCGCGCCCTGCTCACCGGCGGCCGGGCCAAGATCGGCATGTACATCGCGCTGCGGCTGCTGCGTGACGGCGCGCACACCACGATCACGACCCGGTTCCCGAAGGACGCCATCCGCCGCTTCAAGGCGATGGACGACTCGGCGGACTGGCTGCACCGGCTGGAGGTCGTCGGCCTCGACCTGCGCGACCCGGGCCAGACCGTCGCGCTGGCCGACCAGGTCGCCGCCGCGGGCCCGCTGGACATCCTGATCAACAACGCCACGCAGACCGTGCGCCGCCTGCCCTCCGCCTACGCCGCCCTGGTCGAGGGCGAGAGCGCGCCGCTGCCCGCCGGGGAGCTGCCCGCCCACCAGGTCATCGGCGCGTTCAACTCCGGTGCCGTCGGCGAGCTGGGCGGGCGCTCCGCGCTGCCCGCCGGCACCAGCGGCCTGGACGCGCAGCAGGTCGCCGACCTCGCCCTGGTCGCGGGCAACGCCAGCGTCGCCCGGCACCTCGACGGCACCGCCATCGACGCGGGCGGCCTGCTCCCGGACGTCGTGGACAGCAACACCTGGGTGCAGACCATCGAGCAGATCTCGCCGGTGGAGCTGCTGGAGACCCAGCTGTGCAACTACACCTCGCCGTTCATCCTGATCAGCAAGCTCCGCCCGGCCATGGCGGAGGCCGCGCGGCAGGCGCGCAGCGGCCGGGCGTACGTCGTGAACGTCTCGGCCATGGAAGGCGTCTTCAGCCGTGGCTACAAGGGCGCCGGCCACCCGAACACCAACGCCGCGAAGGCCGCGATGAACATGGTGACGCGGACCAGCGCCCAGGAGATGTTCGAGGCCGACGGCATCCTGATGACCTCGGTCGACACCGGCTGGATCACCGACGAGCGCCCTCACTACGACAAGCTCCGCCTCGCCGAGGCCGGTTTCCACGCCCCGCTGGACCTCGTCGACGGCGCCGCCCGCGTCTACGACCCGGTCGTGCGCGGCGAGGCGGGCGAGGACCTGTACGGCGTCTTCCTGAAGGACTACGCGCCCGGCAAGTGGTAGGCGGCGGGGCGGTCTTGGCCGACCGCCGCACGCCAAGCTCGAAGAAGTGTTCGCTCCTGTAGGCCGAACGGGTGGTTCCCGGTAACGGACGCGTGACCGGCTTGTTGCAAAAAGCCCCACATTGCGGGGTGTTGAGGGGCTGCCTGAAGCGCAGTGGTTACTGCTTGTTTGCCATCCCTATCGAGCGGACGGCCGCTCATTTGGTTAGTCTGGAGGGGACGGACACCAGTACGGGGTTCCACCCACACCCACCGTCCGTCCTGGGGCTCGCCGGCGCACCACGGTCTGCTCCGGCAGAGTCACCGGCGCCACCGCGTCCGTACCGGCTTTCCATCCTGACCCGAGCGGGCGTCCGGCGCCGATGCGCGGACTGTCCGGTATGCCCCGAGGGTGACCCGACACATAAGGAGTGCGCGGTGACACCGGAGAAGACCAATCGCGAACAGCGCCCCGAGGAACGCGCGGACCGAGTCCGCCGGCCCGGAGAACTCGGCAGCCTCGACGTGTGGGCGCGTTCCGCCCCGATCCGCCTCGCCGGGTACGAGGAAGACCTCGCCGAGCCCCACATCCTGCCGAGCGTGGACTGACCCGCCCGGCACGATCGCCGCCCGCCCCCGCGGCACGGCTCCCGCTACCGCTCCGCCGCCACGGGCGCCGTTCGCCGCCAGGGGCTCAGCTCCTCCAACTGCGCGGCCACGCCCAGCAGAACGGACTCCGTGCCGGGCCGGCCCACGAGCTGTACGGCGCAGGGCGCCCCGGAGGGCAGGGTGCCCACCGGCACTGACATCGCCGGCCAGCCGGTCAGGTTCCACGGCGGAGTGAACGGCGCGTAGGCCGAGTTGGCGAGGACGTTGCGCAGCCAGCCGCGCTCGTGCCACGGCCCGGCCTGCGGGGAGCGCCGGGCCAGGGCCGGGGTGAGCAGCACGTCGTACTCGGTGAGGAACGGCGTCAGCCGGGCCCGCAGCCGGTCGCGGGCGGCGCCGGTGCGCACGGCCGGCTCGAACCGGCGGCCCACCGCCGCGTGCACCCGGGTCCGGCGGGACAGCCGGGTCCGGTCGTAGGCCGCCGCGTCCACCGCCGTCCCGGCCGTCCAGTGCCGCAGCGCGGTCACCCCGAGCGAGAGCGGATACGGCGGCTCGGCCCGTCGCACCCGGTGCCCGGACCGGGCCAGCGTCCCGGCCGCCTGCCGGACCGCGGTCGTATACGGCCGGCTCACGCCCACCCCGGCCAGCGGGCTGCGCAGCCCGACGGCGATCCGCCACGGACCGCGCTCGGTACGCTCCGCGAACTCCGCGCCGGCGAGCACGCCCAGCATCAGCCGCAGGTCCTCCACCGTCGTGGCCAGCGGGCCGTTCTCCGACATGCCGAACCAGTCGCCGCCGCCGATCCCGGCCGGCACCACCCCGTGCCCCGGCTTCAGCGTGACCAGCCCGCAGTTGGCCGCCGGGATGCGCAGCGAGCCCATGCCGTCGTTGCCGAGCGCCAGCGGCACCAGCCCCGCGGCCACCGCCGCCGCGCCGCCGCCGGAGGAACCGCCCGCCGTGCGGGACGGGTCCCACGGATTGCGGGCGATGCCGTACGGGCCCTCCGTGGTGGCGAAGACGCACAGTTCGGGCACGTTCGTCAGACCGACGACCACCGCGCCGGCCGCGCGCAGCCGGGCCACCGTCACATGGTCCTCGGCGGCCGGCGCGTCCGGGGTGGCGGCCGAGCCGTTGCGGCACGACTCGCCGCGTACCGGCAGATTGTCCTTGACCGCCACCGGCACGCCCGCGAGCGGCAGTCCGGCCAGATCCGCACGGGCGGCCACCGCGTCGGCCTCGGCGAGCGCGGCCTCGGCCCGGACCGTGCGGAACGCGCCGATGCGGCCGTCGAGCCGCTCGATCCGCGCGAGGTGCGCGGCCACCACCTCCCGGGGCGTCACCCGCCGGCCGCGGACGGCGGCGGCGATCTCGGCGGCACTGCGGCCGGCCCAACTGCTCAACGGAACTCCTCGGCTGGTCGTCGGCGCCGCGCCCGCCCACCGGCTGCCGGCCGGTACCGACGAGCGCGTGAGGAGAACTGTGCCCGGCCGCGGCCGGTACGTCGAGTACCCGCCCGCGCGTCCGGGGTCACGGGACCGGGCTGACCCGGACCTCACCGCTGTCGTGGTCCACCTGGACGGCATGACCGGCCTGCGCGAGGACCGCCAGCAGCGCCGACCGTAAAGCGGCGCGAATGCCCTCGAACCCGGCGTCCTCCCGGCTCGCGGGGTCCAGGGCGCTGTCGGGCACCCATCCCACCGTCACCGAGTCCGTCTCCCGCCGCACCCGCAGTCCCGAACTGTCCTCCTCCCCGGCCGATGCCACGTCGAAACCGGCACCGGTCAACGTCCCGCACACCTCGATGAGCAGCTTGTCCACGGCATCACAGACCACGGACCAAGATTATCCCCACCCTTCCCGACGTGTTCGAGCACATCTGCTTCACACTTCGCGGAGCGTCAGGAGCGCCGGCTGCGTCGGCGACGGCGGGGCGGCGAGCAGACGCTCGCGCGGCCCGGCGGCCGCTAGCCGCCCTGCATCCGCAACCACTCCTCCACACCGCTCACATGGGCCGCGGCCGCCGCGCGGGCCGCCTCCGGGTCGCGGGCGGCCAGGGCTCGGTGGATGGCGGTGTGTTCACGGCGGGTGCGGGCGAGGGCGCCGCCCTCCTCGTAGCCGCGCCGGACGCGGGCGCGGAACGTGCGCGTGGACAGGCCGTCCAGGAGCGCGGCCAGGGTCTCGTTGCCGGCGGCGGACGCGACCGTGCGGTGGAAGGCGAGATCGTGGGTGAGCGCCTCCTCGGGGTCGTCCGTGGCGTCCATCGCCGCCAGGTGCTCCGCCGCGACGGCGAGCTGGTCCTCGGTGATGCGCGCGGCGGCCAGCGCGGCCGCCGTGGACTCCAGGATCCGGCGCACCTCCAGCAGTTCGGCCAGCCGGGGCCCCCGGGACAGGTCCGCGACCACCCCGAAGGTCTCCAGCAGGTCGCCGGCCCGGAGCGCGGTGACGTAGATCCCCGAGCCGTGCCGCGCCTCCAGGACGCCCATCGCCGTCAGCGTGCGGATCGCCTCCCGCGTCGAGCCGCGGGAGATGCCCAGCCGTACGGCCAGCTCCCGTTCGGTGGGCAGCCGCCCGCCCGGCTCCAGCCGGCCACCGGAGATCATCGCCTTGATCTCCTCGACGGCTCGCTGGGTCACCGTGCCCCTGCGCGGGACCGCGTCGTCCACGCCATTCCTCCAGTCACCGGGTGCGTCGCAGTCTAGTCAGCCGAGTGGTCCGACCACTATGGACGGGACGGCCGGGAAAATCGCCGCACGAGGGTGTCGTAACGGCTCAGTGGTCTGATAAGTATGCGGCGTCCCGTGCCGCGTTCCGCGCGGTCCGGGCCTCCTGACCGCCCGGACGAAAGGCCCCCCGTGTCCCCGACGCCCGTGCGCATCACCGCGGTCGACACCTACGACGTCCGCTTCCCGACCTCGCGGGACCTGGACGGCTCCGACGCGATGAACCCGGACCCCGACTACTCGGCCGCCTACGTCGTGCTGCGCACCGACGCCGGGGACGGACCCGAGGGGCACGGCTTCACCTTCACCATCGGGCGCGGCAACGAGGTCCAGGTCGCCGCCGTGCACGCACTGCGCCACCATGTGGTCGGACGCTCCGTCGCCGAGCTGTGCGCCGACCCGGGGGCGCTGTACCGGGACCTCGTCGGCGACAGCCAACTGCGCTGGCTCGGGCCCGAGAAGGGCGTGATGCACATGGCGATCGGCGCGGTCGTCAACGCCGTCTGGGACCTCGCCGCCCGGCGCGCCGGCAAGCCCCTGTGGCGGCTGCTCGCCGAGTCCGAACCGGAGTGGCTGGTCGCCCAGACCGACTTCCGCTACCTGTCGGACGCGCTGACCCCGGACGAGGCGCTGACGCTGCTGCGCCGGGGCAGGGACGGCGCCGCCGCGCGCACGGCCCGGCTGCTGGAGCGCGGCTACCCCGCCTACACCACCTCCGCCGGCTGGCTCGGCTACGACGACGGCAAACTGGCCCGGCTCGCCGAACGGGCCGTCGCCGACGGCTTCCGGCAGATCAAGCTGAAGGTCGGCGCGGACCTCGCGGACGACCTCCGCCGCTGCCGGGTGGCCCGCGCGGCCGTCGGACCGGACGTGCGCCTGGCGCTCGACGCCAACCAGCGCTGGGACGTGGCCGAGGCCATCCGCTGGACCACGGCGCTCGCCGAGTGCGACCCGTACTGGATCGAGGAGCCGACCAGCCCCGACGACATCCTCGGCCACGCCGCGATCCGCCGGGCGGTCGCACCCGTGAAGGTCGCGACCGGGGAGCACACGCAGAACAGGGTCGTCTTCAAGCAACTGCTCCAGGCCGGCGCCCTCGACATCCTCCAGCTCGACGCGGCCCGCGTCGCCGGCGTCAACGAGAACCTGGCCGTCCTGCTGCTCGCCGCCAAGTTCGGCGTCCCCGTCTGCCCGCACGCCGGCGGCGTCGGCCTGTGCGAACTCGTCCAGCACCTGGCGATGTTCGACTACGTGGCCGTTTCCGGCAGCACCGAGGACCGGGTCATCGAGTACGTCGACCACCTCCACGAGCACTTCCTCGACCCGGTCGTGATCCGCGCGGGCCACTACGCGGCACCCACCGCGCCCGGCTTCTCCGCCGCCCTGCGCCCGGAGTCCGTCGCGTACCACACCTTCCCCGGCGGCGCCTGCTGGAGCGCCGACGAATCCCGGAAAGGACAGGCCACATGAGCGAGTTCACGGGCCTCAGGGCCCTGGTCACCGGCGGCGCGTCCGGCATCGGCCGGGCCACCGCCGGCCTCCTCGCCGAGCGCGGCGCCCGGGTCGCCGTCCTCGACCTGGACCCGTCCCCGGTGCCGGAGCCGCTGCTCGCCCTGCGCGCCGACGTCACCGACGACGCCTCCGTGCGGTCGGCCGTACAGCGGGCCGCCGACGCCCTGGGCGGGCTGGACATCCTGGTGAACAACGCGGGCATCGGCGCCCAGGGCACCGTCGAGGACAACGACGACGCCGAGTGGCGGCACGTCCTGGACGTCAACGTCCTCGGCATGGTCCGCACCGCCCGCGCCTGCCTGCCCCGGCTGCGCCGCTCCGCCCACGCGGCCATCGTCAACACCTGCTCCGTCGCGGCCACCGCGGGCCTGCCCCGGCGCGCCCTGTACAGCGCGACGAAGGGCGCCGTGCACGCCCTGACCCTCGCCATGGCCGCCGACCACGTCCACGAGGGCATCCGCGTCAACTGCGTCAACCCCGGTACGGCGGACACCCCGTGGATCGGCCGGCTGCTGGACGCGGCCGCCGACCCGGCCGCCGAACGCGCCGCCCTGGAAGCCCGCCAGCCCACCGGACGGCTCGTCACCGCCGAGGAAGTCGCCCACGCCATCGTCTACCTGGCCGGCCCGCACGCCGGCGCCACCACCGGCACCGCGCTCGCCGTCGACGGCGGCATGCAGGGCCTCAGGCTCCGGCCCGGGGCCGGGCGGTGAAGTCGCTGGGCCGCACCGGCGTCCGGGTCAGCCCGCTGGGCTTCGGCGCCGCCGCCCTCGGCAACCTGTACACGCCGGTGAGCGAGGAACAGGCGCACGCGGCGGTCCGGGCCGCCTGGGAGCGCGGCATCCGCTACTTCGACACCGCGCCCCACTACGGCCTCGGCCTGTCCGAACGGCGCCTCGGCGCGGCCCTGCGGGAGTACCCCCGCGCCGCGTACACGGTCTCCACCAAGGTGGGCCGCCGCCTGGACCCGGCCGACGGCACCGGCGACGACCTCGCCCACGGCTTCGCCGTCCCCGCCACCCACCACCGCGTCTGGGACTTCAGCGCCGACGGCGTCCGCCGCACCCTGGAGGAAAGCCTCGGCCGCCTCGGCCTGGACCGGGTCGACGCCGTCTTCCTCCACGATCCCGACGACCACGCCGAACAGGCCTTCGGCGAGGGCTATCCGGCCCTGGAGCGGCTGCGCGCGGAGGGCGTGGTCGGCGCGATCGGCGCCGGCATGAACCAGACCGGGATGCTGGCCCGGTTCCTCCGCGACACCGATGTCGACGTGGTGCTCTGCGCCGGCCGGTACACCCTGCTCGACCAGGACGCGGCCGGGGAACTGCTGCCCGAGGCGTTGCGGCGGGGCGTGTCGGTGGTCGTCGGCGGCCCCTTCAACTCCGGACTGCTCGCCGCTCCGCGGCCCGAGGCGACGTACGACTACCGGCCCGCGCCGGCCGAGCTGCTGGAGCGCGCGCTGCTGCTGGCGGCGGCGGCCGAGCGGCACGGCACCACGCTGCGCGCCGCCGCCCTCGCCTTCTGCGCCGCGCACCCGGCCGTGGCGAGCGTCCTGGCCGGCGTCCGCTCGGCGGCCGAAGTCCACGACTGCGCCGAGCAGTTCGCGTCCCCCGTCCCGGCCGCCTTCTGGCAGGAACTGCGCGCCACCGGCCTGCTGCCCCCGCCCGGACGGGAGTTGCCGTGACCGTGGACGCCCACCACCACGTCTGGGACCTGGCCGTCCGCGACCAGGACTGGATCCGCGGCCCGCATCTCGCCGCGCTGCGGCGGGACTTCACCCTCGCCGAGCTGGAACCCCAGGCCCGCGCCGCCGGAGTGGAGCGCACCGTCCTCGTCCAGACGGTCGCCGTCCCCGAGGAGACACCCGAACTGCTCGCCCTGGCCGCCGGACACGGCCTGGTCGCCGCGGTCGTCGGCTGGACGGACCTCACCCACCCCGGCGTCGCCGACGCCCTGGCCCGGCTGCGCGCCCTTCCCGGCGGACATCTCCTCAAGGGCGTCCGGCACCAGGTCCAGGCCGAACCCGACCCCGAGTGGCTGCTGCGCCCCGACGTGCTGCGCGGACTCGCCGCCGTGGCCGACGCCGGCCTGGTCTACGACCTCGTCGTCCTGCCCCACCAGCTCCCGGCGTGCGCGCGGGCCGCCGCCCTGCTGCCCCGGCTCACCTTCGTCCTGGACCACCTGGGCAAACCACCGGTCGCCTCGGGCGCGCGCGAGCCCTGGGCGGCCCGCCTGCGCTCGCTGGCCGCCCTGCCCAACACGGTCGCCAAGCTGTCCGGCCTGGTCACCGAGGCCGCCCGCGCCACCTGGACGACCGACGACCTGCGCCCGTACGCCGACACCGCCCTGGACGCCTTCGGTCCCGGCCGGCTGATGTTCGGCTCCGACTGGCCGGTGTGCACACCGGCCGCCTCCTACGCGGAGGTACGGCACCTCGCCCAGGAACTGTGCGCCGGACTCGGCCCCGCGGAACGCACCGCGCTGTTCGAGTCCACCGCGACCCGCGTCTACGGCCTCTGAGCCGCACCCGCCAGCCGCGTCGGCGGCAGATACTCCCGCACGAACGTCCGGTCCCAGCACGCCCCCGTCTCCCGCAGCTCCCGCCGGCTCGTGTACCGGTAGCGGAACAGCCGGGCCCGGACGTAGCGCGGCGGGGTGTCCGGCGGGAACGGCGAGCGGCGCAGCAGCCGCAGCGTGTCCCGGTCGTTCTCCAGCAGGCGTTCCACCAGGGCGCCGAACCACTCGCCGGCGTAGGCGGGCGACAGCGCCGCGAACCACATCAGCCAGTCCAGCCGCAGGTGGTAGGGGGCGAACTGGCGCGGCCAGCGCCGGGGATCGCCGGGCTTGCCCTTGAACGCGTACTCCCGCCAGTCGGAGTCCTCGCGCGGGGTGCCGTCCAAGGTGCCCTCGACGACCACCTCGTAGCGCACCCGGCTGACGCTGCCGAACGCGCCGTAGGTGTTCACCAGGTGCAGCGGGTCGAAGGAGCGGTTCATCACCTGGCGGCGGGAGACCATGTTCAGCACCGGGCGGTAGCTCAGGAAGACCAGCAGCGCGGCGACCGCGAGCACCAGCACCTCGTACCACAGCGGTGCCCGCGGCCCGGGCGGCACCGTCGCCGGCAGCCGCAGCGCGGACACCGCCAGCACGATGGTGATCCAGTTCAGCCAGGCGAAGTTGCCGGAGAGCACCAGCCAGAGCTGGGTGACGATCATCAGGGCGGCGGCGGCCGAGGCGACCGGCTGCGGGGCGAACAGCAGGAAGGGCACCACGAGCTGGGTGAGGTGGTTGGCGGCCACCTCCGCCCGGTGCAGCGGCTTCGGCAGATGGTGGAAGAACCAGCTCAGCGGGCCCGGCATCGGCTGGGTCTCGTGGTGGTAGTCCAGACAGGTCAGCGTCCGCCAGCAGGCGTCGCCGCGCAGCTTGATCAGCCCGGCGCCGAACTCCACCCGGAACAGGATCCAGCGCAGCAGGAACAGCACCACCACCGGCGGCGCCGCCTCGTCGTTGCCGAGGAACGCGGCCAGGAACCCCGTCTCCAGCAGCAGCGACTCCCAGCCGAACGAGTACCACGTCTGGCCCACGTTCACGATCGACAGGTACAGCGCCCACGGCACCAGCCACAGCACGATCCCGGCCCACAGCGGCAGCGCCGAGTCGACCCCGGCCAGCAGCGCCGCGGACAGCGCGCAGCCCGTCCAGGCACAGCCCGCGAAGAAGCGGTCGGAGTAGTACAGCTGGAACAGGCTCGGGGCGCGCCGGAACCGCACCCGGGCCGTGAAGCGGGGGACCGGCAGCATCCCGTGCTCGCCCAGCAGGGCCCGGAACTGGAGGGCCGCCGTCAGGAACGCGACCAGGTACACGGCGGCCAGCGCCCGCTGGAAGACCAGCCGGCTCAGCTCGTAGCCGGGTGCGGTGAACCAGTCCATGGCTGTGCGCGCCCTTCCCTGCGGCTTCGCCGTCACCGCTCCCGGCACGGCGTTCCCCGAGTTGCCAGCCAAACCTGTGCGATGCCAACAATAGGGCGTAATCACCCATAGTGATGGGGAGTGTACGGTGCGGATACCCACCCGAACGATGGTCACGGTCTGCGCGGTCTCGGCCGCGCTGTGCGCCGCGGGCTGCGCGGGGACCGGCGTCAGGCAGGCCCGGGTGGGCGAGGTGGTCTTCCTCCAGGCCGCCACGGACCGGGGGCCCGCCCCCTTCACCGCCTCCGCGGCCACCGCCGCCGGCACGGTCGTGCCCCGGGTCCGCGCCGGAGCCACCGCCGGCGAGCTGGCGGCGCCCCTGCGCGCGGCCCGCACCCTGTCCGGGGCGACCCCCGGCCTGTACGCCGGCGCCCCGCACGTCGCCGGCTGCGACACCGAGCGGCAGGTGCGCCACCTGACGGCGGACGCGTCCCGGGCCGGCGCCTTCGCCCGGGTGGCCGGCGTCGGCAGGGAGGCGCTCCCCGCCTATCTGCGCGGCCTGACGCCCGTCGTCCTCGCCGCCGACACCCGCGTCACCAACCACTCCTACCGGGACCACCGGGCCGACGACTACCAGGCCGTCCTCCAGGCCGGCACCGCCGTCCTCGTCGACGACCGGGGCGTGCCCCGGGTGCGCTGCGCCTGCGGCAACCCGCTCGGCCCGCCCGAGCCGACCCACGGCGGCGCCGCCGCCCACGGCACCGCGTGGGCCGGGTACCGGCCCAACAAGGTGGTCGTGGTGAGCCCGGCGCCCCGGGCCGTCGCCAGCCTCACGCTCGTCGACGCCGTGACCCGCACCTGGACCGAGCGCCGGGTCGGCCCCGACGTCCGCCGGGACCGCGTCGTACCAGCGCCGCCGGCCACCGCCAGCCCGTCCGAGACCGCCCGGGCGAGCGCGGACACCACGGTCACCGGACACCCCACCACCACCGGAAGCCACGCCACCGCCGACCCGCCCCCGCCCGCCCCCACGGCACCGTCCCCGCCCGGCACCGCCCAGGCACCCGGCCGCGACCTCGGCCTCCGGAACGAAGACACCGGACCCGGGGACGACACCGGACCCCTGGACGGCGGCACCGCAGCCCCTGACGGGGCCGTTCCCCTTGGCGGCACCGGGCCCCTGAACGGCGGCACCGGCCGCCCAGGCGCCGGCACCGCAGCCCCGGGCAGTTGAGCGGTGGGCCCCGCGGGGTGTGGGCCGTCGGACGGATGTGCGCCGGGGCCGGCCGGCGAGTCGAGGAATCGTCCGGATGCTGGCAAGGTGGGCCCATGGCCGATCGGGGAGCGAGCGCCCTGTCCCTCCCGGAGGACTGGCCCGCGCACCCGGACCCGGTCCTCGCGCTCAACCGCATGGGCAGCTTCGACTGGGACCTGGACTCCAATCTGCTCCACCTGGACGCCCAGGCCCTCCAGGTGTTCGACCTGCTGCCCGGGGAGTTCGACGGCCGCGCCGAGTCCCTGGCCGTCCGGGTGCCGCCGCCGGAGGCCGCCCGGCTCGACGCGGCGGTCGCCCGCGCGGTCGAGGACGGCAGCGAGAACTACGGCGCGTACTTCCGCATCCGCTGCCGCGACGGCACCCCGCGCTGGACGCACACCCAGGGCTGCATACGGCGCGACGACGCCGGCCGGCCGCGCCGGGTCGTCGGCATCGTCCGCGACGCCACCGAGGAACTCGCCGACAGCGCGGCACGCAGCCTGCGCGCGGCCAAGGACGAGGCGTTCCGGCAGCAGACCGGCGTCGTCCAGGCCATCTCCGCCGCCCTCGCGCACGCCCGCACCGTCCAGGACGTCATCGACGTGCTCAAGGACACCCATGGCATCCGTCACCTGGGCGCGGCCAGCCTGGTGATGGGCCTGGTGGAGGCGGGCCGCATCCGGCTGGTCGCCGAGGGCCCCGCGGGCAGCTTCGTGCCCGGCACCCGTGTCACCCGGACCGACGAGCCGTACCCGATGAGCGAGGTCGTCCGCACCCTAGCGCCCCGGTTCATCGAGTCCCCCGAGGAGTTCGCCGCCGGCTATCCGGTCCTCTGGCCCCACCTCGCCGGCCTGCGCATCACCTCGGCGGCCTACCTGCCGCTGATCGCCGAGGCCCGCCCGATCGGCGCGATGGGCCTGCTCTACGACGACCGGCGCGGCTTCTCCGCCGAGGAACGCGCCGTCCTGGTCGCGCTCGGCGGCAGCATCGCGCAGAGCCTGATGCGGGCCATGCTCTACGAGCAGGAGAAGGACCTCGCCCAGAACCTCCAGCAGGCCATGCTGCCGCGCACCATCCCCGGCGTCCGGGGCGCCGACGTGGCGGTGCGCTACCGCTCGGCCGCCCTGGGCCGGGACATCGGCGGCGACTGGTACGACCTGATCCCGCTGCCCGGAGGACGGACCGGCGCGGTCATCGGGGACGTCCAGGGCCACGACACGCACGCGGCGGCCGTCATGGGCCAGCTCCGGATCGTGCTGCGCGCCTACGCCGCCGAGGGCCACCCCCCGGCCACCGTGATGGCCCGCGCCTCCGTCTTCCTGCACGAACTGGACACCGACCGGTTCGCGACCTGCCTGTACGCCGAGGCCGACCTGTCCACCGGGGTCGTCCAGGTGGTCCGCGCCGGGCACATCGACCCGCTGCTCCGCTGCGGCGACGGCGGCTGCGCCCGGGTCCCCGTCGAGGGCGGGCTGCCGCTCGGCCTGTCCGCCGAGTTCGGCCGGCTGGAGTATCCCGTCACCACCCTGGAACTCGATCCCGGGCAGACCCTGCTGCTGTGCACCGACGGGCTGGTCGAGCAGCCCGGCACCGATCTGGACGACGGGCTGCGCGCGCTCACGGCGCTCGTCGGCGAGGGCCCCGACGACGTGCGCGGCCTCGCCGACCGGCTGATCCGGGCCGCCGAGGAACGCGGCGGCGACGACGACGTGGCGCTGCTCCTGCTGCGCCGCCGCGCCCGGGAGGCCGGCCGGCCCGGCGGCCGGCTGCGCCGGCGGGTGACGCCCGGCGACCCGGAGTCCCTGGCCCGGGCCCGGCACATGATCCGGGCCGCGGTCCGTGCCTGGGGCGCCGGGGAGCGGGCCGACGAGATCGAGCTGGTGGCGGACGAGCTGACCACCAACTCCCTGCTGTACACCGAGGGTTCCGCGATCGTCACGCTGCGGGCCCTGGAGGGCGCCGAGCGCAGGCTGCGCGTCGAGGTCGAGGACTGCTCCAGCGCGCTGCCCCGGCGGCGCGACGCGGGGGAGAGCGGTGCCTCGGGCCGCGGTCTGCTCCTCGTGGACCGGCTCGCCGACGGCTGGGGCGTGGAGGCGCGCGGCGGCGGCAAGGCGGTGTGGTGCGAGTTCCGGCTGCCGCCGGGCCGCCCGCCCCGGACCGGGCCGCAACCGGACGGCTGACACCGGCCCGGCAGGAGGTTCCGGCGAACGGCGTGGCGCTGTCGGTGCCGGATGGCACTCTGGACGTATGCCGGAACTGCCCGAGGTAGAAGCGCTGACGGACTTCCTCACCGAGCACCTGGTCGGACGGCGGCTGATGCGGGTGCTGCCGGTCGCCGTCAGCGTCCTGAAGACCTACGACCCTCCGCTCACCGCGATCGAGGGCGCCGAGGTGACGGAGTTGCGCCGGCACGGCAAGTTCCTGGACGTCGTGACGGACGGCGGGCCGCACCTGATCACCCACCTGGCGCGCGCGGGCTGGCTGCACTGGCGGGACCCGCTGCCGGACGGCCCGCCCAAGCCCGGCAAGGGCCCGCTGGCGCTGCGCGTGGCGCTGGACACCGGCGCGGGCTTCGACCTGACCGAGGCCGGCACCCAGAAACGCCTCGCCGTGTACGTCGTCCGCGACGCCCGGGACGTGCCCGGCATCGCCCGCCTCGGCCCGGACCCGCTCGCCGCCGGCTTCACCGAGGACCGCTTCGCGGCCCTGCTCCGGGACGAACGGCGCCGGCTCAAGGGCGCGCTGCGCGACCAGTCGCTGATCGCGGGCGTCGGCAACGCCTACAGCGACGAGATCCTGCACGCCGCGAAGATTTCCCCGTTCAAGCTGGCGGCGTCCCTCACGCCGGAGGAGACCCACCGGCTGTACGGGGCGCTGCGCGCCACGCTCACCGAGGCCGTGGAGCGGGCCCGGGGCGTGGCGGCGGGCCGGCTGAAGGCGGAGAAGAAGAGCGGGCTGCGCGTCCACGGCCGCACCGGCCTGCCGTGCCCCGTGTGCGGCGACACCATCCGCGAGGTCTCCTTCAGCGACTCCTCGCTCCAGTACTGCCCGACCTGCCAGACGGGCGGGCGGCCGCTGGCCGACCGCCGGCTGTCCCGGCTGCTGAAGTGAGGGCGGCCGCCGCCCGCCGGCGAGGGCGGCGCGCTACGGCACCGGGACCGTGACCAGCCGTCTCCCGTCCGCCGTCCGGACCTCGTAGCGCGCGATCTGGTCCGGGTGCAGCGCCGTCGCCCCCAGCGCGGTGGTGGGCCGGGCGCCGTCGCCCCGGCTGGTCCAGGCGGCGACGGTCCGCCGGGTGCCGTCCCGGCCGACGGCCACCAGCCGGCAGGTGTGCGCCCCGGTGCCGTCCGCGACCTCGATCCGCAGTTCGCTGCCCCACGCCCGGTCCGCGGAGGTGACCCGCGCCCACACCCCGGTGCGCGGATCGGCCGCCGCGCCGGCCCGGGCCGCCGGCGGGTCCGGGTGACCGGCGAAGGCCACCAGGCCCGGACCGGCCACGGCCAGCACCACGGTCGCGGCCAGGCCGTACAGCAGCCGGCGCCGCCGCGCCCGGTGCCGGCGCGCCAGCTCGCCGAGCAGCCGGTCCAGCAGCCGGGGGCCGGGCTGCGCCACGGGGTGCACGAAGCGGGGCGTGGCCCGCCGGTACAGCATGAGCTGCCGGGCCGCGGGACCGAACCCGGTCAGGTGCGCCGTGCACCGGGGACACTCCACGAGGTGGTCCTCGAAGCGGAAGGCGTCCGCCTCGTCCAGCACGCCGAGCGCGTACGCGCCGGCGTCGCGATGCCGTTCCAGGGACCTCATGCCGAATCCTCGTGCCGATGGGTGCGGGCGGGGTTGCTCCGTGCCCCCACCCGTACGCAGCCGGCCGGCGAATCACTCAAGGCGCGCACCGAATCGTGACCCGGGCGGCACGGCGCGGTCCGGACCCGCGAGAGGCTCCGCGGTCCGGCCCGCGGACCGGTGTGAATCTCCTCCTACCACGCGGATCTCCTCGTACCGGGGCGGATCCCCGCCGGTCCGCGGCCGTCAGAAGAGCTGGATCGCGAGGTGCCCGAGGGGCAGTCCCAGCCGCCAGGCCGGCGTCCACACCTTCGGCCCGTCGTCCTCCCCGGCCACCGCGCCGCCGCCCGGCACCGCGTCCAGGTCCGGCGCGAGCAGCTCGGTCTCCTCCAGCCACCGCCAGGCGTCCGCCGCCAGCGCCAGGTCCGGCCCCGGAGCGCCGCGGCCGTCCGCCCGTCCGGTCAGTTCGGCCATGCGCGTCCGCACCCAGTCCTGCCACGACTGCTCGCGGGCGGTCAGCGACAGCCAGTTCTCCAGTTGGGAGATCACCCGGATGCCGGACAGCTCCCCGTCGGTGTCGGACAGGAACACGGTCAGCGCCAGCGCGTCCCGGCCGGCCCGGAACTCGAAGGACGTCGGCGGCATGAGATCGCCGGTGCGCAGCAGCTCGTCGGCGATGTACTCGGCGTAGAACCAGGCCAGGGGAACGGCCAGGCCCTCACCCTCCGTGCCGTCCGTGCTCTCGTGACCTCTGTGCTCCATCCCTTCCTGCCCTTCCTCCGGTGCGTACGCGTCACCCGGACCCCGCCGGGGTCGCGGCCCCGGGTCCCCGCCCGGAAACGCGGATGAGGACAGCCCATGGCCCGGACGGGGGTCACAGCAAGGCGCTTTACCGAGGCTTGACCAGGCTCACGGTTTCACCGCAGGTCGGCCGTATAACCCGGGAGGACCCGGCGCAGCGCACGCAGCGCGTAGTACGCGCGGGACTTCACCGTACCCGGTGGAATCCCCAGGGCCCGGGCCGCCTCGGCCACACTGGCCCCCTGGAAGTACACGAGTACCAGCACGTGACGGTGGTCGGGCGTGAGTGTCTTCACAGCCTCCCGGACATCGAGCACCGCCGCGGCCCGCTCGGCGTGGTCGGCGGTCACCCGGGCGTTCTCGGGCAGCTCCGCGCCGGTCTCCGGCGGCCGGGCCTGCCGGGCCCGCCGGGCGTCGATGGCGAGCCGCCGGGCCACCGTGAGCAGCCAGGGCCGTACCGAGTCGAAGCCGTCGGCGTGCAGCGCCTCCGGGTGCCGCCAGGCGCGCACCAGCGTCTCCTGGACGAGGTCCTCGGCGCGCTGGCGGTCTCCGTCGCACAGCCTGAGCAGCAGGGCGAACAGGGGGCCGCCGTGCTCGCGCTGGAGCGCGGCCAGCTCGTGCTCGGCGGTCGTCGTCCCGCGGGTGAGTGAGGTTGCGGCCGTCATGGCCGTATGGCAGCGCAGCCGGCGGCCGGCGGACAGGGGGCGGCACCGGTCGTGCGGCGGACGGTCGATCGCGTCGGCGAACGGTCGGACGAGCGGGACGCCAGGACACCGGACGGGTTAATGACGCCGCCCGGACCGTTTATCCGGCACACCAGCTTCATACCCATATGCCCGTCACGGCTTCGTCTGTATATACGACAACCTGGGGTGTGTTGATGATCGGACGCAGACAGCTGGTGGCGCTGGTCCTGACCGCCGTCCTCGCGGCCGGGGCGGCCTGCCAGAACCAGCACCGGGAACCCGGCGCACCGGACCACGCCGTGCCCCCGCCGCGCCCGGCGCCCGCCGGGACCCGCGGGACCGGCGGCTTCACCCTCGTCGCCGCCGGCGGCATCCTGCCGTCCGCCGCCGTCCTCGACCGGGCCGCCTACGACGCGGGCGGCACCGGAGCTGACTTCCGCCCCCTGCTCGCCGGCATCCGACCGGTCGTCGCCGGCGCCGACCTGGCACTGTGTCACCTGACCGCCGTCTCCGGCCCCGGCGACGGCTCCGCGCGGCCCGCCCCCGCCTTCCCGCCGCGGATCGCCGCGGACCTCGCGGCGACCGGCTACGACGGCTGCGCCACCGCCTCCGGCCACGCCCTGGACGACGGCCCGGCCGGGGTCCAGCGCACCCTCGACGCCCTGGACCAGGCCGGTCTGCGGCACACCGGGACCGCCCGCGGCGAGGCCGAGGCCCGCTCGGTGCGGTTCCTGCGGGCGGGCGGCGCCCAGGTGGCGCACCTGGCGTACACCGCCGCCACCGACCGCCCGGTACCGCCCGGACAGCCCTGGGCGGTCAACCTGATCGACGCCGACCGGATCGTCGCCGACGCCCGCGCAGCGCGCCGGGGCGGCGCCGACGTGGTCGTGGTCTCGCTGGACTGGGGCAGCCAGGGGCAGCAGGAGCCCGACCCGCTCCAGCTCACCCTGGCCGGGCGGCTCACCGCCTCCGCCACGGACGGCCGCCCGGACATCGACCTGATCCTCGGCACCGCCGCCGGGCTCCCGCAGGCGTACGAGAAGGTGAACGGCACCTGGGTGGTCTACGGACTCGGCGACCAGATCGGCGGCGCGCCGGACGGCGGACAGGGCGTCCAGGACGAGCGGGGCCGCGAGTCCACCCTCGGCCGCTTCACCTTCGCCCCGCCGGCCCGCCCGGGCGGCCCCTGGCGGGTCACCGGGGCCGAGTTCGTCCCGCAGCTCTACGACCCCGACGCCGGCCGGGTCGTCGACCTCGGCCGGGCCATCGCCCAGGGCGCCGAACTGGACGGCGTGCGCGACCGGATCAGGGACGTGATCCTCAGCCGCGGAGCCGCCCAGGACGGCCTGGTCATGGCGGAGTGATCAGCCGGCGGACCGCCCGGCGGCGAGTGCCGAACGCCGGTAGGAGTAGCCGAAGTAGATCGCGCAGCCGATCGCGAACCAGATCGCGAACCGCACCCAGGTCTGCCACTGGAGGAAGGTGATCAGCCAGACGGAGAAGACGATCCCCAGCGCCGGCACCACCGGCATCGCCGGCGTGCGGAAGGTGCGCGGCAGCTCCGGCTGCCGGTAGCGCAGCACGATCACCGCCGCGCACACCACCACGAACGCCAGCAGGATGCCGATGTTGGTCAGCTCGGCCGCCTCGGCGATCGGGACGAACCCGGCGATGACCGCGGAGGCCGCGCCGACGATCCAGGTCACCCGGGTCGGCACGTGCCGTGTCGGGTGGGTCTTGGCGAACCACCGGGGCAGCAGCCCGTCCCGCGACATCGAGAACCACACCCGGGTAACGCCCAGCATGAAGGTGAACATCACCGTCAGGATGCCGATGATCGCCCCGACCGCGATCACGTCCGCCAGCGCGCCCAGCCCCACCGACTCGAACGCCGTGGAGAAACCGGACTCCTTGTCGATGTCCTTGTAGTTCTGCATGCCCGTCAGGACCAGGCAGGCCGCGACGTAGAGCACCATGGAGACGACCAGCGAGTAGATGATCGCCTTCGGCATGTGGCGCTGGGCGTCCTTCGACTCCTCGGCCGCCGTCGACATCGCGTCGTAGCCGAACACCGCGAAGAACACCGTCGCGGCACCCGTGAACGCCCCGCCGAGCCCGAACGGGAAGAAGGGGTGGTAGTTCCCGGTGTCGATGTGGAACAGCCCCACCCCGATCACCAGCAGCACCACCAGCACCTTCAGGACGACCACGAACGTCTCGAACCGGGCCGCGGCGCGGATGCCCAGGTTCAGCAGCCAGGCGATCAGCAGACAGAGCACGGCCGCGAACAGGTCGACCCGGTGACCCGGCCCGGTGCCGGGCGCGCCCAGCATCCACCGGGGCAGACCGGCGCCCATCGCCTGGACCAGGAAACCGAAGTAGCCGGAGATGCCGATCGCCACCACGGCCACGATCGCCGTGTACTCCAGCAGCAGGTCCCAGCCGATGAACCAGCCCGCGAACTCGCCGAGCACCGCGTACCCGTACGTGTAGGCGGAGCCGGCCTTCGGGATCAGCCCGGCGAACTCGGCGTACGACAGCGCCGCGCAGGCGCTCGCCATACCGGCGATGAGGAAGGACACCAGGACGGCGGGCCCGGCCGTGCCGTTGGCCACCGTGCCGGCCAGTGTGAAGATGCCCGCGCCGATGATGCCGCCCACACCGATCGCGGTGAGCTGCCACAGCCCGAGCGACTTGTCGAGCCGGGTGCCCTCGCCGGCCTCGGTCTCCTCGATGTGCTCGATGGGTTTGCGGCGGAGGATCCCCTCACCCGGACGGAGCCTGCCCATGCGTCTCACCTCTTCGCCTACGGCAACGGCTGACGGCGGATCATGATGTCCCAGCCGTGCCGCCCAGGGAAGACGCCACGCACGGCCGCACCGGCGTCCGCGGCCCCGGCCGGGCGCCCTACGGCACGACCGTCACCGGCCAGCGCCCCGCCTTCACCAGCCGGACCGCCACCGAGCCGATGATCCGGTGGCCGGCCTGCTCGGAGGCGCCCACCACCACCGCGTCCGCCTTCAGCTCGTCCGCCGCCTTCACCAGCCCGGTGTACGGGTCGCCGCGGAAGGTGTGGAACTCCCAGCGCACCTCGAATATCCCCTTGACCCGCTCGGCCGCCTCCCGGATCTGCGTGATCAGGTCCTCGGCGATCTCGTCGGTCGTCTCGGCCACCGGCGCCCCGAACGCCGCGCCCGCCGCGAGCACCGGCTGCACGTACACCACGGCCAGCAGCGCGTGCTGCCGCCGGGCCAGTCCGCCCGCGTACGCGGCGGCGCGCAGCGAGGAGTCGGAGCCGTCCACGCCGACGACGATCACCTTCGGGCCGTCCGTGCCCCGTTCGAACGTGTGCGAGGGCTGTTGCTGCTGTTCCGTCACGGCCCGAGGTTATCGGAACCCTTCGTTCCCGCCCACGTCCCGGGTTCCGCGGGCCGCGGGCCGTCCGTCTCGGCCGCGCTGCGCTGTCCGGGTGCATTCCCGCCGCCGTCCCCGTGGCGTTGCGGTGCGCCGGTGTCCGGCGGGGCGAGTGATGAGTCATGCAGAAGGATCAGTTGTTCACGCGGCGCCGGATGCTCCTCGCCGGTGCCGCCGCGCTCGGCTCGGCGGCCACTGCGGGCCTCGTCCTCGCGGGCGACGGCGAGGAGACCGTCCGGCCCGCCGCGGCCCCGGCCGCCGGTCCGCCGGCCCGCCAGGCCCGCCAGGCCCTGAAACCCTCCTCCTTCCGGCTCCAGCCGCTCACCGGCGAGGGCCCGCCGCGCGCCGCGCCCCGCAGGCTCGCCGTGCGCGAGGAGCCCCTCCTGCGGCTCTCCGGCCCCGGCCGGCACATGGTGCTGACCTTCGACGACGGTCCCCACCCGGACTACACCCCGCACATCCTGGACACCCTCGCCGAACACCGGGTCCGGGCGATGTTCTTCGTCTGCGGGGAGTGCGTCGCCGACCACCGGGAACTGCTGGCCCGGATGGCCGACGAGGGCCATGTCGTCGGCAACCACACCTGGACGCATCCGCTGCTGACGACCCTCGGCCGCGCGGAGATCCGCTCCGAGATGGAGCGCACCAGCGACATCATCGAGGACAGCTACGGCGAGCGCCCCCAGTGGTTCCGCGCGCCCTACGGCGCCTGGAACCGGGCGACCTTCGAGCTCGGCGCCGAGATGGGCATGGAACCGCTGGCCTGGACCGTCGACACCACCGACTGGATGGAGCCCGGCACGGACACGATCATCGACCAGGTGGAGAGCGGCGCGGGCCCCGGCGTCGTGGTGCTCTCCCACGACGCCGGGGGCGACCGCTCGCAGACCGTCCGCGCGATCCGCGAATGGCTGCCCTACCTGATCGACTCCGGATACCGCCTCACCGTGCCGCCCCGCCGCGTGTGACGGCGGTCCCGTCCGCGTCCTCCGCCCGTTCGCGCGGGGCGCGCGCCGCCCGCCGGGCCGCGGCGGTTCAGACGACCGCGGCCAGGCGGGCGAAGACGACGACGTTGCCCTCGTAGCCGTTGCGCTGGGAGAAACCGCCTCCACAGGTGATGACCCGCAGTTCCGGCGCCCCCTTCGAGCCGTAGACCCGGTCGCCGGGGAAGGCGTCCTTCGCGAAGACCTCGACGCCGTAGATCTCGAACACCGCGGTCTTCCCGTCCTGGCGCGCGACCTCGACCTGGTTGCCCTTCTTCAGCGCCCCGAGGCCGTAGAAGACCGCGGGGCCCTGCTTGTTGTCGACATGGCCGACGATGACCGCGGTGCCCTTCTCGCCGGGGGACACGGCGCCGGTGAACCAGCCGGCCAGGCCCGGGTTCTCCGGCGGCGGCGCGGCGACCCAGCCGTCCGGGTCCAGCCCGACCTGCACGACGGGCGCGTCCACCCGGATCGCCGGGATCCGGACCCGCTGCACCGGCGAGAACGGCAGCGCGGTGGGCGCGGGCGCGAGCGTGCCGAGGGTGGCGCGGCCGTCCGGGGCCGCCGCCGAGGCGGGCTGCGGCGGCCCCGTGTCGAATTCCCCCGAACCGTTGCGGAGGAGAGCCAGGCCGGTCAGCAGGACGAGCGCTATCACGCCCCACGGGGCGCGCCTCTTGCGCCGCTCCTCCTCGGCAAGCTCGGACAGCACGGACGCAGACATTCGCCATCCCCTCTCGACGCGGTCCCGCCACGTCCCTCGCACCTGGGAAAACGCTAAGTCCCGTGCGGGCGGCGGGCGACGGGTCAGTGGGCGAACGGGTGGCCGGGCAGCCGCCCGGTGCGCCATCCGAGTTGCCGTCCCCAGGTATTTTCTGACGGTCCGTGACCTGCGGCAATATCCGATTGTGTGGTTATCCGTCGGCGTGTCTGATCACCAGGACGGACCATTCTCGACATGCGGGCGTGTTCCGCGCGTCCGAGGGTCTGTCCGGGAGGTGTTTCTCGCCGATCCACCGGGGACGGGACCCGGTCACCTTCCGCGGAGGATCACATGCGCAACCAACGTGCCCTGGCGGCGGCGTGCACCACGGTCGCCGTCCTCGGGCTCGCCGTCCCCGTGGCCGTCGCGGACGGCATGGGCAACGGGGGCGGCCCGAGCGGCACCGACACGACCGTCGTCGTCCCCGGCACCGGCACCGGCAACATCGGCACGTTCAGCGGGAACGGCGTCTTCCCCGGCAACGGCAACGGCAACGGGAACGGGAACGGGAACGGAAACGGTCACTTCAACGGCGGCGGCAACGGGAACGGCAACGGAAACGGCAACGGTCACTTCAACGGCGGCGGCGGCAACGGCAACGGGAACGGCAACGGGAACGGGAACGGGAACGGTCACTTCAACGGAAACGGGAACGGCAACGGAAACGGGAACGGCAACGGAAACGGTCACTTCAACGGAAATGGCAACGGAAACGGTCACGGAGGCGACGGCTTCGGCAACGGGCACGGAGGCGAGGGCTTCGGGAACGGCCGCGGGGGCGAGGGCCGTGGCGGTGAGGGCAACGGCCGTGGCGGCGAGGGCGGCCGTGGGGACGACTTCCGCCACGGAGGCGGATTCGGCGAGGAGGGCGAGGGCGGCCACGGCGAGGAGGCCGGCAACGCGCGCGACATCTTCGTCACGCCCGACGTCCTGCCCGCCGGCGGCCGCCTCACCATCATCGTGAACGGCTGCCGCGGCGGCACCGCCGGCTCCGACGCCTTCGGCACCGTCCGGCTGGAGTCGTTCCGCGACGACAGCGCGCGCGGCGTCGCCGTCGTCGACCGCGACGCCCGCCGCGGCCGGTACGACGTCACCGTCCGCTGCGACGGCCGCACCCTGACCCGCCGCGGGGCCTTCACCGTGCTCGGCGGGGTCAACGGCGGCCTCGGCGGCAGCAGGACCAGCGGCGCGACCCCCACCGACATGGCCATCGGCAGCGGCCTGGTGGCCACCGCCCTGATCGGCGGCGGGGCCTTCTGGCTGCGCCGGCGGCACGAGAACCGGATCTGAACCCCCGGTGCGCCGCCGAGGCCACCGCGACCGTTCCGGCGCCGGGCAGCCGTACCGCGACAGGCCCTCGCTCCCGTTCCCCTGCGGAACCGGGAGCGAGGGCCTGTCGCGCCGGCCGTGCCCGTCCTGCCCGGCCGGGCGGTGCCGGCCGTCCGGGAGCTACCGGCCGGCGCCCGGGAACAGGCTGAGGAACGGCTCCGCGGTCACCGCGATGCCCCGGCCGTACGGCGCGTCGAGATCCCAGATGAGGAACAGCATGAAGGCGATGGTCGCCGAGAACAGCCCGGCCAGGACCAGTTCCCTCGGGGTGCGCCGGATCTGCAGGGCGAACACCATGCCGATGGTGATCAGTCCGCCGGTGATCAGGCCCCACCACACGACCGGCGGCATGGTGGGCCCGGTGGCGTCGGCGCGCGCGTTGCGCTCCTGGTCGGCGGCGGCCAGCTGGTCCAGCAGCGGCTGGTACGCCTGGGCCTCGAAGTCGTTCGCCGGCCGGTAGTCGGTGACGTCCGCGCGCAGCCGCCGCAGCAGTTCGGTGCCGCGCCCGGTGACCTGCTCGTCCTCCGCCATCCGCCGCCACTCGGTGTGGACGACGTAGCCGACGTAGGTGTCCACGTCCTCGCGGATGCGGTCACGCACCTGCGGCGGGTAGACCCGCACCCGCTCCGAGATCTCGTGCAGCGCCTGCGCCTCGGCCTGGACATGGTCCTCGGCGGCGCTGCGGGCCTCCCAGACGCCCGCGATGGCCAGGCCCAGGACGATGGCGTAGATGACGCCGATCCACATCGTCATGTACTCGATGACGTCGGGGGTCTCGCTGGGGTCCTCGTCCTCGGCGGCCGTGCGGTGCCGTACCAGCGTGATGACGACCACCACGGCACAGGCCCCCAGCATCGCAAGGACGAGAACAAGCCAATCCGACAAGTGGTGCCTCCGGAGATGACGGGCCCGCGCGTCAGCGCGGACGGAGCGCCGCGACGGCGACGATCGCGGGGACGGTGATGAGCAGGACGTAGATGACGGGGGTGGTGTGGCGGGGCGCCCGACGGCGCACGACGTGGGCGTGGTACGCGGGGTAGCTCACCGGCGTCGCGGAGGGCCGCGGGGCGGGCCTGGGCGACGGCTTGGGCACGGGTGTGGGCCGGGGCGCCGGAGCCGGTGCCGGCGGGGCGGCCGGCCGGGGCGGCGGGGGAGCCGGGGCGGGCCGGGCGGGCGGCCTCGGCGCGGGCGCCGGCGGGGGCGTGGGCGCCGGCGGTGGCGGCGGTGTCGGCTTCGGCGAGGGCGTCGGTCTCGGCGACGGGGTGGGCGTGGGTGTGGGGGTCGGGCTGGGCGTGGGTGTCGGCGTAGGCGTGGGCGGGCACGGAGGCGGGGGCGGCGGGCAGGGCGGGTCGGGCCAGTGGTGTCCGCCGGCGTGGGTCTCGACCACCGCGCCGCCGGGGCCCGTCGAGGCGTACGCGCAGGCGTCGGCCGAGGCGCTGGAGGCCGGCCAGCCCGCCAGGGCCCAGGCCAGCGCCAGCAGGGCCAGCACCCGTGCGGCGGGCGCGCGTCGGGTCACTTCGGGTCCATGCACGACGCAGATCATGAGGCGCGGACGGCCGCCGTGCGCCGGGCCGGCCGCAGATTGGCCCGAAAGAGCGAGATAACGTGATCGGAGGTTTCGCGGACGGAAAACACCCATCGGCGCGCTCTGTCCCCTTATGCCCACCGAGACGCGCGTACGGCGTCCCGGGGCCGGTGCCGGGGGCCGGCGCACCGCGCCCGGGAAGAAAGTCCGCCCGCCGTTGAACACCGCGGCCCCCCGGCCGCGTACCCATGGCCGTGCGGTGGCGTGGCAGGCGCCGTACATCCAGGTGACGATGGGGAGTTGACGATGAATACCTCCTGGCGGACCGCCTCGCTGGTGGCCACGGCCGCCGCGGTGCTGGCGCTGACGGCGGCGTGCGGTCAGGACGACACCACCACTCCCGCGTCGGCGGCCCGGGACATCGGGGCCACGGCGCCGGCCGGCGACTACGGCGGCCCGGGCGGCCAGACCGCGACCGGCACCGGCACCGGCACCGGCAACGGCTACGGCGCCGACGGCAGCCAGACCACCGCCCCGGCGGCCCAGGCCGCGCCCGCGGGCGAGCTGACCGTGGCGGACAATCCCGACCTCGGCCCGGTGCTGACCGACGGCTCCGGCCTCACCCTCTACCGGTTCGACAAGGACACCGCCGATCCGCCCGCGTCCCACTGCGCCGGCGACTGCGCCACCACCTGGCCGCCGGTCCCCGCCGGCGACGCCACCGCCGGCGCCGGCGTCGACAAGGCGCTGCTCGGCGAGGTCACCCGCGCCGACGGCTCCCGCCAGCTCACCGTCGGCGGCTGGCCCGCCTACCGTTACGTCAAGGACGTCAACGCCGGTGACGTCAACGGCCAGGCCGTGGGCGCCACCTGGTTCGCGCTCGCCCCGAACGGCAAGAAGGCCAAGGCGTCCGCCCTGCCCGGCCTGTCCGTGCGCAAGGACCCCGAGCTGGGCGAGATCGTCGTGGACCGCCACGGCAGGACGGTCTACCGCTTCCTGAAGGACCAGGCCTGGCCGAAGTCCGTCTCCCGCTGCACGGGGGCCTGCCTGGAGAAGTGGCCGGCCGTCGGCCCGGTCGCCGCCAACGACACCGAGGGCGTGCGGAAGAAGGGGCTCATGCCCTTCACCCGGCCCGACGGGGTGAAGCAGATGACCGTCGACTGCTGGCCCGTCTACACCTTCTCCGGGGACAAGGCCCCGGGCGACACCAACGGTCAGGGCGTGGGCGGCACCTGGTACGCCGTCTCGCCCGACGGCAAGCCGGTCGGCGCGCCGGGGAAGTAGACCCCGCCCCAGGGTCGACCGTCCCGCCCGGCCCGGCGCGCGGCCGTGATCCGCCCCCTCCGTACCGCACGGAGGGGGCGGATCGTTGTGCCGTGCACGAGCCGTCCGCCGGGTGCGCCAAGGCAGTCCGGCCGTCACGCAACGGGGTCGGACGGGCACTTGTCGCAGGCAGTGACCGGGAACGGATGGTCAATATCCGGTTCGGGTCGCCCCTTTGGCGGGCGATCAGTAGCCTCAGCTCGAACACCGGATCGCCTACACCCTGTCCACGCCTTGGAGAGATACATGGAGCGTCCCGCCTGGGCCCCACGCAGCATCGACATCACGGTGCCGAGCGTCTCGCGGATCTACGACTACTACCTGGGCGGTTCGCACAACTTCGAGGTCGACCGGGAAGCGGCGCGCAGGACCCTGGAGTTCCTGCCGGGCCTGCCGAAGACCATGCAGGCCAACCGGGCGTTCATGCGCCGCGCGGTGCGGTTCGCGGCCGGGGAGGGTATCACCCAGTTCCTCGACATCGGCTCCGGCATCCCCACGTTCGGCAACGTCCACGAGGTGGCCCAGGCCGCCGCACCGGGCGCCCGGGTGGTGTACGTCGACCACGACCCGGTGGCCGTCGCCCACAGCGAGGCGGTGCTGGCCGGCAACGACGACGCGGACGTGATCGCCGCCGACCTCCGCAAGCCCCGGGAGATCCTCGCCAGCCCCCGGCTGGAGCGGCTGATCGACCTGAACCGGCCAGTGGCACTCCTGCTCGTTGCCATACTGCACTTCGTGGACGACGCGGACGACCCGTACGGCGCGGTGGCCGAGCTGCGCGAGGCACTCGCGCCCGGCAGCCTGCTGATCCTCACCCATGCCTCGTACGAGGGAATCCCGCTGCCCGCCGAACGGGCCGAGGGCGCGGTGGACGTATACAAGGACATTCGCAACCCGCTGATCATGCGCTCGCGCGAGGAGATCGCGCGGTTCTTCGAGGGGTACGACATGGTGGCACCCGGACTGGTGCAGATGCCGCACTGGCGCCCGGACTCGGCGCCTCAGGACGAGGATCCGTATGCCTTCTCCGGTTTCGCCGGCGTGGGGCGTACGGCGTGATCACCGAGCCGGACGGGCCGGAGGGCAGACTGCGCCGGCTGACGACGATCTGGAGCCGGGCGCTCTTCCCGGTGACCTCGACCTCGCTGACCCGCGTCGAGTTCGAAGAACAACTCCTGCCGCTCGCCCGCCGGTTGAGCGAGCAGCTGCGCGCCCGCAACTTCGACGCGGGCGAGGCGAAGGCCGTCGGCGCCGCCCTGGTCGAGGCGCACTGCACCGACCCCGAGGCGCTGGCCCGCACCCTGGACTGCGTCGACGCCTATCTGGTGCTGTACTGCGGCGCGGACGGCCCCCAGGACGAACTGCGCATGCGCTCCTCGCGGTTGCAGCACGCGCTCGCCGCCGGCTACGCCCAGGCGCTGCGCGAGCGCACCCTCGCCGAGCAGGAGGCCATCGCCCAGGCCGCGTTGCGGGCGCAGGGCGTGGTCGCCCAGGCGCTGCACGCCAGCGAGGCCCGCTTCCGCGCGGTCTTCGAGGGCGCCGCCATAGGGATCGGCATCGCCGACCTCGACGGCAACGTCCTCCAGGTCAACGAGGCGCTGCTGCGCATGTTCGGGCTCTCCGAGCAGACCCTGCGCGGCCGGCGCGTGCAGGACTGGGTGCACCCGGAGGACGCCCCGCAGACCTGGCGGCTCTACCAGGAACTGGTGCGCGGCGAGCGCGAGCACTACCACCTGGAGAAGGCGTTCAACCGGCCCGACGGCACGGCGCTGTGGACCAATCTCACGGTCTCCCTGCTGCGCGACGCCGACGGCAGACCGCAGTACCAGCTCGCCCTTATGGAGGACACCACCGAGCGCCGGCTGCTCAACCTGCGGCTGCGCTACGAGGCCACCCACGACGCCCTCACCGGCCTGCCCAACCGCACGCTGTTCTTCGAACGGCTGGAGAAGGCGCTGAACGCGGGCGAGGGCCAGCGCTTCGGCCTGTGCTACCTGGACCTGGACGGTTTCAAGACCATCAACGACAGCCTCGGCCACGCGGCCGGCGACCGGCTGCTGGTGGAGATCGCCGACCGGCTCCAGTCCTGCGCGACCGCGCCCGGCGAGATGGTCGCCCGGCTCGGCGGCGACGAGTTCGTGGCCCTGACCACCGGAGCCGCCGCCGAGGGCACGGTGGACGACCTCGCCGAGCGCATCATGAACGCGCTGGTGACGCCCATCAGCATCGACGGCCGCGACCTGCTGGTCCGCGGCAGCCTCGGCATCGTCGAGGGCGCGGCGGGCGAGCGCACCGCCGCCGAGGTGCTGCGCAGCGCCGACATCACCATGTACCGGGCCAAATCGGCGGGCGGCAACCGCTCGGAGCTCGCCGACCCCGAGGCCGACGCCCGCGCCATCACCCGGCACGGCCTGACCACGGCCCTGCCCACCGCGCTGGAGCGCGGCGAGTTCTTCATCGAGTACCAGCCCCTGGTCCACCTCGGCGACGGCAGCGTGCGCGGCGCCGAGGCGCTGGTGCGCTGGCTGCACCCGCAGCACGGCATCCTCGGCCCCGACCGGTTCATCCCGCTCGCCGAGCACACCGGGCTGATCGTGCCGCTCGGCCGCTGGGTGCTGGAGGAGTCCATCCGGCAGGCCCGCGCCTGGCGGGAACGCCATGGCGAACAGGCCGCCGGCCCGCTGCGCATCAACGTCAACCTCTCGCCCTGCCAGCTCAGCCACCCCGGGCTGGTGCAGGACACCGTCGACATCCTCGAACGCGCGGGCGTCGCCCCGGAGGCGCTGTGCCTGGAGGTCACCGAGTCCGCGCTCATCGGCGCCGACGACGACCTCCTCAAGCCCCTGCGCCGGCTCGCCGACATGGGCGTCGACATCGCCCTGGACGACTTCGGCACCGGCTACTCCAACCTGGCCAACCTGCGCCGGCTGCCGGTGAGCGTCCTCAAGCTGGACCGCTCCTTCACCCAGGGCATGCAGCGCTTCCCGGCCGATCCCGTCGACCTGAAGATCGTGGAGGGCATCGTCTCCCTCGCCCACAGCCTCGACCTGGCGGTGACCGTCGAGGGCGTGGAGACCGGCGCCCAGGCCGAGCAGCTGCGGATACTGGGCTGCGACACGGCCCAGGGCTGGTACTACGCGCGCCCCGGCCCGCCGGAGCGACTCCACGACCTGGCCCTGGTGGACGCGACCGGCTGACGCGCCGAGGGACGGTCCCACCGGGCGGACGCCCGCGGACGGACCGTCCCTCACCGCTCCAGCAGCATCCGCTGCAACTCCCGGGCCGCCCGCGGCGGGGCCACGTCGCTGCGGTGGGCGAGCGCGATCGTCCGGTGCAGTCCGGGCCGGGCCAGCGGGGTCACCCGCAGGCCGCGGCCGGCCCGGGCGGCGACCATGCGCGGCACCACGGCGACGCCCAGCCCGGCCCGCACGAACCCCAGCACCGCGTCCATCTCGCCGCCCTCCACGGCGAAGTCCGGTTCGAAGCCCTCGGCCCGGCACGCGGCCACGGTCAGCTCCCGCAGGTCGTACCCGTGCCGGAACATCACCAGCCGCTCGCCCGCCAGATCGGCGACGCGTACCGACCGCCCGCCGTGGCCGGGCGCCGGCGCCTCCGGTGAGGACACCACCACCAGGTCCTCGCGCAGCAGCTCCACGGTGGTCAGCGCGGGCGCCGGCGCCGGCAGCGGCAGCACGACGAGCGCCAGGTCGAGCGCGCCGCGCGCCAGCTCCCGCACCAGGTCGTGCGAGCCGCTCTCCTCGATCAGCAGACGGATGCCCGGGTAGCGGTCGTGGAAGGCGCGCAGCACGTCCGGCAGCAGACCGGTGCACAGGCTCGGCGTGGCGCCCAGCCGCACCCGCCCGCTCCGCAACTGCGCCAGCTCCTGCACCTCCTGCCGGGCGGTGTCCGCGTCGGCCAGGATGCGCCGGGCCAGCGGCAGCAGCGCCTCTCCGGCGTCGGTGAGTGTGATGTTGCCCCGGGCGCGCAGGAACAGGTCCGCGCCCAGCTCCCGCTCCAGCGCCTTGATCTGCTGCGACAGCGAGGGCTGGGCGACATGGACCCGCTCGGCGGCCCGGGTGAAGTGCCGGGTCTCGGCGACGGCCACGAAGTACCTGAGCTGCGGGAACTGCATGCTGCCATGATAGCTCGGGGCTATGGAAACAAGCTGGACCATGTCTTGGACCGATCGGGATCTGTGGCCCTAGCGTGCTTGCCATGGCTCTGGCAACGCGGACGGACCGACGGCCGTCCATGGCGCGCACGGTGTGGGACTCCACCGTCGGCAAGAAGACGGTGATGGCCGTCAGCGGTCTGGTCATGCTGCTCTACCTGGTGGCGCACATGATCGGCAATCTGAAGATCTTCTTCGGCGCGGGCGAGTTCAACCACTACGCGCACTGGCTGCGCACCGTCGGCGAACCGTTCATGCACTACGAGTGGACGCTCTGGCTGATCCGGATCGTCCTGGTCGTCGCCGTGGCCGCCCACGCCACCTCCGCCTACCAGCTCAGCCGCCGCGACCTCAAGGCGCGGCCCAGCCGGTACGTCCACAAGAAGCCGCGGGCGAGCTACGCGACGCGCACCATGCGCTGGGGCGGCGTCATCCTCGGCCTGTTCGTCGTCTGGCACCTGCTGGACCTGACCACCGGCACCGCGCACCCCGGCGGCTTCCAGAACGGACACCCGTACCAGAACGTGGTGGACACCTTCTCCACCTGGTACGGCGACGTCGTCTACATCGTCGCGATGCTCGCGCTCGGCCTGCACATCCGGCACGGCTTCTGGAGCGCCGCCCAGACCCTCGGCGTCGGCAGCCGCGCCCGCGACCGCGTCCTGAAGACCCTCGCCGACGTCCTCGCGCTGCTGCTCACGGCCGGCTTCATCGCCGTACCCGTGGGCGTCATGACCGGAGTGGTGAGCTGACCATGACGTACACCGACTACGCGACCGGCACGCCGGTCACCGACACCAAGGCCCCGGCCGGCCCGATCCACGAGCGCTGGGACAAGCGCCGGTTCGAGGCCAAGCTGGTCAACCCGGCCAACCGGCGCAAGCACACGGTGATCGTGGTGGGCACCGGTCTCGCCGGCGGCTCCGCCGGCGCCACCCTGGCCGAACAGGGCTACCACGTCGTCCAGTTCTGCTACCAGGACTCCCCGCGCCGGGCCCACTCCATCGCCGCGCAGGGCGGGATCAACGCGGCGAAGAACTACCGCAACGACGGCGACTCGATCCACCGGCTGTTCTACGACACGGTCAAGGGCGGCGACTTCCGCGCCCGCGAGTCCAACGTGCACCGGCTCGCGCAGATCTCCGTCGAGATCATCGACCAGTGCGTGGCCCAGGGCGTGCCGTTCGCCCGCGAGTACGGCGGGCTGCTCGACACCCGCTCCTTCGGCGGCGTCCAGGTCTCCCGCACCTTCTACGCCCGCGGCCAGACGGGCCAGCAGCTCCTCCTCGGCGCCTACCAGGCGCTGTCCCGGCAGATCGCCGCCGGGAACGTCGAGATGCACCCGCGCACCGAGATGCTCGACCTGATCGTCGTCGACGGGCGGGCGCGCGGCATCGTCGCCCGGGACCTGGTCACCGGCCGGATCGACACCTACTTCGCGGACGCCGTCGTCCTCGCCTCCGGCGGCTACGGCAACGTCTTCTACCTGTCGACCAACGCCATGAACTCCAACGCGACCGCCGTCTGGCGGGCGCACCGGCGCGGCGCGTACTTCGCCAACCCCTGCTTCACCCAGATCCACCCCACCTGCATCCCGCGCACCGGCGAGCACCAGTCCAAGCTGACCCTGATGAGCGAGTCGCTGCGCAACGACGGCCGGATCTGGGTGCCCAAGGCCAAGGGCGACACCCGGCCGCCGCACCAGATCCCCGAGGACGAGCGGGACTACTATCTCGAACGCGTCTACCCGTCCTTCGGCAACCTGGTCCCGCGCGACATCGCCTCCCGCGCCGCGAAGAACGTCTGCGACGAGGGCAGGGGAGTGGGCCCCGGCGGACAGGGCGTCTACCTGGACTTCGCCGACGCCATCCGGCGCCTGGGCCGCGGGGCCGTCGAGGCGAAGTACGGCAACCTCTTCGACATGTACCAGCGGATCACCGACGAGGATCCGTACGAGGTGCCGATGCGGATCTACCCGGCCGTGCACTACACGATGGGCGGCCTGTGGGTCGACTACGACCTCCAGACCACCATCCCCGGCCTGTTCGCGATCGGCGAGGCCAACTTCTCCGACCACGGCGCCAACCGGCTCGGCGCCAGCGCCCTGATGCAGGGCCTGGCCGACGGCTACTTCGTCCTGCCGGCCACCATCAACGACTACCTGGCCCGCCACCCCCACCAGGAGCCGGTGACCGCCGCACACCCCGTCGTCCAGGAGGCGCTGGCCGAGACCGAGGATCGGATCAGCCTGCTGCTGGCCGTGGACGGCGACCGCACCCCGGATTCCTTCCACCGCGAACTGGGCGAACTGATGTGGGAGTTCTGCGGCATGGCCCGCTCCGACGCCGGACTGCGCAAGGCCCTGGAGCGCATCCCGCAGATCCGCGAGGAGTTCTGGCGGCGGATCAAGGTGCCCGGCACCGGCGAGGAGTTCAACCAGTCGCTGGAGAAGGCCAACCGCGTCGTCGACTACCTGGAACTCGCCGAGCTGATGTGCCTCGACGCGCTGCACCGCACCGAGTCCTGCGGCGGCCACTTCCGCGAGGAGTCCCAGACCCCGGACGGCGAGGCGGCCCGCCGGGACGAGGCGTTCTCCTACGCCGCGGCCTGGGAGTTCACCGGCACCGGCGAGGCACCCGTCCTGCACCGGGAAGACCTGGTCTTCGAGTACGTCCATCCCACCCAGCGGAGCTACGCATGAAGCTCACCCTGCGCGTCTGGCGGCAGAAGAACGCCGGCGCCGAAGGAGCGATGTCCACCTACGAGGTGGACGACATCTCGCCCGACATGTCCTTCCTGGAGATGCTGGACGTCCTCAACGAACGGCTCATCCTGGCCGGCGAGGAACCGGTCGCCTTCGACCACGACTGCCGCGAGGGCATCTGCGGCGCGTGTTCGCTGGTCATCAACGGCGACGCGCACGGACCGGAGCGCACCACCACCTGCCAGCTGCACATGCGGTCCTTCCGGGACGGCGACACCATCGACATCGAGCCGTGGCGGGCGTCCGCGTTCCCCGTGATCAAGGACCTGGTGGTGGACCGGTCGGCGTTCGACCGGATCATCCAGGCCGGCGGCTACGTCACCGCGCCGACCGGCTCCGCGCCGGAGGCCCACGCCACCCCGGTGCCCAAGGCCGACGCCGACTTCGCCTTCGAGCACGCCGAGTGCATCGGGTGCGGGGCCTGCGTGGCCGCGTGCCCCAACGGCGCGGCGATGCTGTTCACCTCGGCCAAGGTCAACCACCTCAACGTGCTGCCGCAGGGCGCGCCCGAGCGGGAGACGCGGGTGCTGGACATGGTGGCGCAGATGGACGCGGAGGGCTTCGGCGGGTGCACGCTGGCCGGCGAGTGCGCCACCGCCTGCCCCAAGGGCATCCCGCTGATGTCGATCACCAGGATGAACAAGGAGTGGCTGCGGGCCGCCCGGAAGACGGGCGGGCGCTGAGCGCCGCGGCCGGCCGTGCCCCGCGCGGGGCACGGGTATGAGCGTTCGCCCAACAGGAGGCGGGCGGGCGGGGCCGGGAGTGGTGCTCACCGGCCCCGTCTGATGTCCGGCCGGAGCCGAGGCGGCCGGAAACGTTCGGAGCCGAGGCGGCCGGGAACGGACCGAGGCGGCTGGAAACGTTCGGCACCGAGGCGGCCGGAGATGTCCCTCGCGCCGGCTCACGCGGTGGGGCGCACCACGCATTCCAGGACGGCCATCGCGCTGGGGAGTTTCATCGCCGCCTGCGTCCAGGCGAGCGAACGCGGCCCGTCCAGCACCGCGCCCGCGACCTCGTCGCCGCGGTGGGCGGGCAGATCGTGCAGGAACGACGCCCGCGGCCAGCGGCGCATCAGCGCCTCGTCCACGTGGAAGGGCCGGAACACCTCCCGCCACGACGCGTCCGCCTTGCTGGTCCCGGTGGTCTGCCAGCGCGTGGTGTACACGACGTCGACCCGGTCCGGCGCCTCGGCCGGGCAGTGGGTCTCGGCCAGCACGGCACCCGTGTCCCGCGCGACGCGCCGCGCGGCGGCCAGCACCCCGTCCGGCAGCCCGTACCCCGGCGGGGTGACGAAGGTGACGTGTGCTGCGGGCACCGTGGCGAGCCCGTGGGCCAGCGCGGTGGCCGTGTTGTTGCCCTCGCCGAGGTACAGCACGCGGATCCCGCTCAGATCGCCGTACGCGAGCGTCAGCGTGGCCAGATCGCACACCGCCTGCGTCGGGTGCTCCTCCGCCGCCATCGCGTTGACCACCGGCAGCCCGCCCTCGCCGGACAGTTCCCGCAGGTGCCGCACGGGCCCCGCGGTGCGCGCCACGAGCAGGTCGAGCATGGCACCGAGAATGCGGCCGGTGTCGCCCACCGACTCCCCGGTGTCGAGCTGGAGGTCGTGCGGCCCGTAGCAGACCGGGGTGCCGCCCAGGCGTACCGCGCCGGCCTGGAAGGCGGTACGGGTACGGGTGGAGGTGCGGGTGAACAGCACCCCGACGAGCCGGTCCCGCAGCGGCAGATCGTGCGCCCGCCGGTCGTGGAACAGCTCGGCGGACCGCGCGACCAGCTTGCGCAGCGCCGCGGGCTCCACGTCCGCCAGCGAGAACAGCCCCTGCTCCCGGGTGGCCGCGGGGCGGCCGTGCAGCGTGCTCATGCGGTCCTCTCCTTCGGTGCGGTCGCCGCCGGCGCGCGCTCGTCCGTGCGGGCCCGGCGGCGACCCAGTGGACCGCATCCGGCGGGCCCGTCCACGGCCGACATGCCGGACGGACCGCCTGTCCCGCCCGCCGCACCTCTTCCCATCGGCTGATCAGGTGGTAGGAAACGTCGTTTTATGGCACCCCGCATGATGTGCTGGTTAGCATGAACCGCTCAGTTCCCGACCACGTCTCCCCAGGGGAGTTATCGGTGAGTGCATCGCCGTCGAACGACGCGCCGGACCGTGCCATCGCCGAACGGCCGGACGACGGCACCGCCGTCGTCCGGGTCGCCGACTACCGCCATCTGCGCCCCGAGGACCGCACCCCGCCCGGCCGGGCCCGGGTGTTCTTCGACCCGGTGGACACCGAGATCGGCGTGTGGGCGACCGTCGACGTCCTCAGGCCGGGCGCCACGGTGCTGGACCTCGGCTCGGGCAGCGGCGCGGCCGCCGCCGCGGTGGCGCGCGCGGGCGCCGCGCGGGTGCACGGCGTCGACGTCTCCGCCGACAGCCTGGCGTGGGCCGCCGCCCGCTACGCCACCGCAACCGAGGCCGCCGACGCCACGGACGGCGCGGCGCCGGACGGCGCCGCCGGCGGCCGGGTGTCCTTCGGCCCCGCCGACTACGCCGCCCTCTCGCCCGACGGGCTGCTGGCCGCCTGTCCGTTCACCGCCGCACCGGACGTGATCGCCAGCAACCCGCCGTACGTGCCGCTGCCGTCGGCCGCCGGCACCGGCGGCCGCACGTCGATCGACGGCGGCGCCGACGGACTGAGCCTGGTCCGGCACGTGCTCAGGCACGCCTCGGCGCTGGGCGCCGACCTCGCCCTGACGGTGGGCAGTTACACCACGCCCCGCCGGACGGCGGCCCTGCTGCACGAGCACGGCTACCGGATCACCTCGCTCACGCTGGGCGCCCTGCGGCTCGGCGAGCACACCCGCGACCACATGGCCCGGGTGCGCGAACTGGAGGCGTCCGGCGAGGGCCCGCTCCTGCGCACCCCCGACGGCGTCCCGTACTACCTCGTCGTCGGCCTGTCGTGCCGGCGCGACGACGGCACGGCGGCCGGGGAATCCGCGCCGCGCCGCTTCCTGCCGCCGGAGGAGCTGCTGCCGCTGCTCCAGCTGGCCTGCCGGTCCCGGACGCTCGAGCTGGAGACCCTCGACGCGGCACCGGCCGGCCGGCACGTCCCGGTCCGGGTCGTGAGCCTGCCCGACGAGTCCCGGCGCCGCCATGTCTGACCCCGGGCGCCGGGAGGACGCCGCCGCGTGGCCCGCGGACGGACCGCTCACCGTCGGGGTGGAGGAGGAGTTCTTCGTCCTCGACCAGGACACGCACCGGCTCGCCGACAGCGCGCCCCTGCTCGACGCCCTGCGCGGACACCTCGACGAGGACGGCAGCGAGACCTACAGCTGCGAACTGCGGCCCTGCATGATCGAGAGCCGCACCGGCATCTGCGGCGGTCTGGACGCCCTGCGCGCCCAACTGTGCGAGCGGCGGGAGACTTTGAGCCGGGCCGCCGCGGGACACGCGCTCGCGATCGCGTCCTCGGGCACCTACCCGCTCGCCGACTGGCGGCAGGAGGGCTTCACCTCCTCGCCGCGCTACGACCACATCGCCCGCGTCTACGGGCGCCTCGCCGCCGAGCACCTGGTCTGCGCCTGCCATGTGCACGTGGGAGTCGCGGACCGCGACACGGCCGTCGCGGTGATCAACCGGGTCCGCCCGTGGGTGCCCGTGCTGGCCGCGCTGGCGGCCAGCTCCCCGTTCTGGACCGGCGAGGACACCGGCTACGCCAGCTACCGCGGCATCATCTGGTCCCACTGGCCGACCGCGGGCATGCCCCCGACGCTCGCCTCCTACGCCGACCACCGCGAGCGGGTCCGCGGGCTCGTCGCCCTCGAGGCCGGCGCCGACGCCGGGCAGGTCTTCTGGGACGTCCGGCCGGGCACCCGGTACCACACCGTCGAGTTCCGCATCGCCGACGCCTGCACCACCGTCGGCGAGGCCGTGCTCCAGGCCGGGCTGGCGCGCGCGCTGGTCCGCCAGTGCCTCACCGAGATGGCGAACGGGGACCCGGCTCCGGAGGTGCACCCGGAACTGCTGCGCGTGGCGAAGTGGCGGGCCGTCCGGTTCGGCCTCACCGAGCGGCTCGTCGACCCGCTGGCGGTCGCGCTGGTGCCGGCCGCCGAACTCGTCCACCGGCTGCTCGACCACGTGCGCGGGCCCCTGACGGACACCGGGGACTGGGCGGAGGTGACCGGCCTGGTGGACCAGGCGCTGCGCCAGGGCACCTCCGCCGACCGCCAGCGCCGCGCCCTCACCGCCGGCGCGGGACTGGCGGACGTGGCCGAACTGCTGGTCACGGAGACCGGGAACTTCCGGTCCGCACCCTCGCTCTGAACGGGTGCGCACCGGTCGCGTCCGGCGAGACATGGCCCCGGGCGAGCCGCGGGCCATGACACCGAACAAGGAGGAGACAGCGTGCGAGAAGAGCCCGACTGCGTGATCACCGCCTATCCGGACGGTCCCCTCCTGGTGCGCGGCGCGCACCGCGTCGTGGACGCCGACGGCACGGAGACGGAGGTCACCCGGCCCGTGGTGGCGTTGTGCCGCTGCGGCCGGTCCGGCCAGAAGCCGTGGTGCGACAGCACCCACAAGCTGACCCGCTTCCGCGACCGCGGCCGCCGCCGCGACACCGAGTAGGGGACCGGCCCCCAGTCTGGGCGGCGGGGCGGCTCACACGGTCCGCAGCGTGGGCCGGCCCTCCGCCCAGCAGTCGAGCAGATACTGGGCGGACAGCGCGTCCAGGCCGCTCGTCGCCGTGGCCCCGAAGAGCACGTCCGGTGCCAGCGCGGGCTCCTGCGCCAGCAGGCCGCCCACCAGATCGTGCAGCGCGATCACGTCGTGCACGGAGTCGGCGAGGACGTGCTCGTCGAAGAAGCCGGTGGCCGCCGGGCCGAGGCCCAGCCTGCGCAGGCCGTCCGCCACGTTCTTGTTCGCCAGCGAGGACGTCATCTCCGCGAACGCGAGATGGCCCGCGAGCGCTCCCCGCAGCCGCCGGTGCAGACCGAACAGCGACATGAGGTTGACCGTCGCCAGCATGAGCCCGGGCACGGCGTCCAGATAGGCGCCGTACCGGCCGTCCAGGTCCAGCGCGCCCATCGTCTCGCGGTACAGCTCCGCGTGGATGCGCTCGGGCCGGCCGCTGCCGAACTCGTCGAACTCCACCTCCAGCAGCGCCGCCTTCGCCCGGCCCGTCAGGCGCGGAATGGCCCAGGCGTGCGGGTCGGCCTCCTTGAGCTGGTACGCGGACCGCAGGGTGACGTAGTCCCGCACCTCCGCGAGGGTGGCCTCGTCCCGCACATGGCGCGAGAGCGGCGGCCCGGGCTCGTCGGCGATCCGGTTCAGCGCCGCGATGACCGCGGCGGCGTCCTCGGGCGGCTCGGCGCCGAACCGGTCGCGCAGCGCCGCCTCGAACGGCCGCTCCAGCCGGCCGCGCAGGGCCAGCACCGCGGGCTCCCACTCCCAGCGCTCGTCCACGCCGGCGAAGCCCCGGTAGTGCAGTTCGTAGCACACGTACAGGGCGAGGTGATGGTCGTCGCCGGTGAGCGGGTCGTCCTCGGCGGCGGGCGCGGCGAAGTCGCCCGGCTCGCCCGCCAGCGCCCCCAGCAGCGCCTCCGTGACCGGCCCCCGTGGCTCCGGCAGCTTCGCGACGCCCTGGTCCGACAGATCGGGGACAGTTGTGCGAGCAGCAGCCACGGAAGCCTCCTCGGCCCGGCGCCCCGACGGGTAGCCGGTTGTCATATGTGTCGTACCGCCTCACCACAGTACGGGCGGCACACCGGACACCTCAACACATGACCGCGGCAGGCGACCGCACTTGGCCGGGTCCTGCGTGCCCGGCCGGATTCCGTGGCCGCTTCCGTGGTGTCACCGTGCGGCCGCGCGGCTGTCCACGCGGCGGAGGATGTGTCCGGTGGGGACCGGCCCGTATGACCGGGGCCGTCACCGGTCCGGATCCGGGGCGCGGCCGGCGAGGAAGGCCAGGGCGACGGCGGCCTCGCAGGCGATGCCGGTGGCGATGACGTCCTCGTCGATGGTCATCCTGGGCGAGTGCAGTGCCGGTGCCTCGTGCGGTGCGCGGTCCGGCGGGCAGGCGCCGAGGAAGGCCAGGGCGCCGGGCACGGCCTGGAGGACGTAGGAGAAGTCCTCCGCCGTCATCTGCGGGGCGGGCAGGACGTCCACGGCCCCGGCGCCGAGCGCGTCGGCGGCGGCCCGCAGCACGAGGCCGGTGACGCCGGGGTCGTTGACGGTGACCGGGTAGCCGGGGTCGATGACGGCCTCCGCCGTGGCCCCGTGCGCGGCGGCCACTCCGCCGGCGACCCGGGCGATCGTCTCGTGCAGCCTCAGCCGGGTCGGCCCGGCCAGCGTGCGCAGCGTACCGGCCAGTTCGGCGGTGTCCGGGATGACGCCGGCGGCGGTGCCCGCGGCCAGCCGGGTCACGCTCAGCACGGCGCTGTCGTCGGCGGCCACGCCCCGGGTCAGCGCCGTCTGCAGCGCGAGCACGATCTCGCAGGCCACCGGCACCGGGTCGCAGGCGGTGTGCGGGGCCGAGGCGTGGCCGCCGCGGCCCCGGACGACGACCCGGAACCGGTCGGAGGCCGCCATCTGCGGTCCCGGCCGCAGCCGTACCGCGCCCGCCGGCAGGTTCGGGTGCACATGCAGGGCGAACGCGGCCTCGGCGCGGGTGCCGGACGCCTCCAGCACGCCTTCCTCGATCATGAGGCGGGCTCCGTGGTGGCCCTCCTCGCCGGGCTGGAACATGAACACCACGCGTCCGGCGAACGCGGCGCGCCGCCCGGCGAGCAGCCGCGCGGCCCCCACCAGCATCGCCATATGGGCGTCGTGCCCGCAGGCGTGCATCAGCCCCGGGGCCCGGGAGGCGAACGGCAGACCGGTGTCCTCGGTGACCGGCAGCGCGTCCATGTCGGCCCGCAGCAGGATCGTCGGACCGTCGCCCGCCCCGGTGAGGGTCGCGGTGACGGAGGACAGGGCGCGGCCGGTGCGGATCTCCAGGCCGAGGCCGTCGAGCGCGTCCAGCACCAGGCGCTGGGTGGCCGGCAGGGTGAGGCCCTCCTCGGGGCCGCGGTGCAGGGCGCGGCGCAGGGCGACCGCCTGCGGGGCCAGCCGGCGCGCCTCGCCGAGCAGGTCCGGTACGGCGGGGGCGCCGGCCGCCGACAGATGCGCGGCGGGACCGGGCGGGCCGGGCGGGTCCCGGGGCGGAGGTGTCATCCGGCGGTTCTCCTTCCGGCGACCGGCGCTTGGCCGGCGGTACGTCCCCACGGTAGGGAGCGCGGTGCCGGCCGGACAGTCCCTCCCCGGCCCCGGCGCACCGGAATCCGGCCAGCGCCGTCCGGCGTCAGGATGGCGGATTTGGCCCCCTGACCGGGAGCCGACGCGCTGACATGATCGGAAGCGGAAAGTCCGCAGGCCCGAGTGAGCGTAAGGACCCACCCATGGCGATGTCCGTGTCCGCGGCACTACTCCGGCGCCCCTGGGAGCGGGACGAGAACGAAGGGCGGCGGCACGCCGGCCGCGTGCCGGCCGAGCGTGGCCCGGGGCCCGAGCCCTGGTCCGGCGGGGCGCGCCGGGCGGCGGCGCCTTCCTTCGGAGCCCACCACGAGACGATCCCGTCCCGGCACCGCGAGGCCGCGTCGGGCAAGCCACCACGGGCCGGGTACGGCGCCCGGACCGGCGCACCCCGCGTACCGCGCCTCCCGGAGCGGCACGGTGTACCCGCCACGCACTTCCGGCCGGCGGTGTCGGCGCCGCCGCGTCCCGACGAGGCCCGCGGTCACGCCGTCACCTCCCCGCACCGGGGCCCCTCCTCCGCGGTACGCCTGCCCACCCCGCCACGAGCACCGAGCCCGCTGTGGCGCGACGCGTTGTCCGCCGCCCACACCGCGGGCGCACGCCGTGTGCGGCAGGAGGCGCACGGGGACGGCGCGCTCTGATGGTGTCGACGTCACGAGCAGGGGGCGGCCCTGCGCCGACCCCGGTGGTCCGGCTGCGGCTGGAAGTCGACGGCATCCCGCGGGAGCTGTGGCTGAAACTGGAGAGCTACAGCCCGTACGGATCCGTCAAAGGGCGTACCGCGCTCGCGCTGTGGCGGGACGTCGAGGCGCGGGTGGACCCGGCGGCGGGGCTGGTGGAGTCCACGTCCGGGAACCTCGGGCTGGCGCTGGCCGCGCTGGCCGCCGCCCACCGGGTGCCGTTCACCGCGGTGGTGGACCCGCGCACCAGCGCCGCGCTGCTGTACGACATCCGCGCGCTCGGCGCCCGGATCGTCACGGTGGACACCCAGGACGGCGCCGGCGGCTACCTCCTGGGCCGGCTGGACCGGGTGCGGTCCCTGCTCCGTGAGCGGCCCGGCCTGGTCTGGACCGACCAGTACCACAATCCGGCCAGCCCGAACGCCCACACCACCGGCACCGCGCCCGAGCTGCACCGGCAGACCCGCGGGCAGCGGATGAGCGTGCTGGTGGCCGTCTCCACGGGCGGCACCCTGGCCGGTTTCCGGCGCTACGTCGAGGAGTCCGGCCCGGACTGGGAGCTGGTCGGTGTGGACGTGACCGGTTCGGCGGCCCTCGGCGGTACGGCGGGCCCGCGCCTGCTGTCCGGCATCGGCGCCAGCCGCCGGTCCGCGTTCCTGCCCGACGGACACCGGCCCACGGTGCACATCGACGCCCAGGAGGCGGTCACGGTGTGCCTGTGGCTGCGCGACACCGCCGGCGTCGGCGTCGGCGGCAGCGCCGGGGCCCTGGTCGCGGCGGCGCTGCGGAGGTTCCGGGCCGACCCCGCGTGCACCAGCGCCGCCTGTCTGTGCCCCGACGGCGCCGACCGCTACCTCGGCACCGTCTACTCCCCGGACTGGCGCAGCGCCCACGGCCTGACCGGGACCGCCCCGCCGCCCGGCGTCCGCCTCCTGGCCGCCGACGGGCCCGTACCCCGGACCGAGGGCACGGGATGACCCAGGCAGGCGGCGCCGGACGGGACTGGTACGCCAAGGCGGGCGTCCGCCGCGATCCGCGCCGGCTCCGTGGGACGAACCGAGCACCGGACGCCTGTACCTGCCCTCAGCCCGTACGCCGGCCACCCCCGGGTGCGGGCGACGGGAGTGCTCGCGGCAGACGGCGCCCGTGACGCCGTACACGCGGCGGGCCTGCTGACCGAGACCGAAGGAGACGACTGGTGACGGAGGAATCACGCGTGCCCGCACACCCGACCCTGACCGGCCCCGGCGGACCACCCGCCCGGGACCTCGCCGGACCGCCCGACCTGCTCGGCGTCCCGACCCCCGCGCCCGAGCGGGGACTGTTCACGCTGGCCGAGGTGGAGCCCGAACGGCTGCGCCGGCTCGTCGCCCGCTCGGTGGAGCTGTTCCGGGACCGGACGGCCCACGACCGGCCGCTGCGGGACCGGGTGGTCGGAGTGCTGTTCACCCGCACCTCCACCCGTACCCGGACCGCCTTCCAGACCGGCGCCGTCCGGCTCGGCGGCACGCCCGTCACCTACGGGCCCGGCGACCTTCAGTTGAACACCGGCGAGTCGCTGCCGGACACCGGCCGGGTCCTCGGGGCCATGCTGGACCTGCTGGTCGCGCGCACCGCCGGGCCGCTGACGGAGCTGCGGGAGCTGTCCCGGGCCGGCCGGCTGCCGGTGATCAACGCGATGGCGGCCGAGGAACACCCCACGCAGGGTGTGTGCGACCTGGCCGTACTGACCCTGGCCTACGGCGACTTGAGCGGCATCCGGCTGCTGTACACGGGGGAGGGCAACAACACGGCGACGGCCCTGGCCCACGGGCTGGCGACGGTGCCCGGCGCCCACGTCACCTTCGCGACCCCGCCCGGCTACGGCCTGCCCGCCGACGCGCTCGCGCTGGCCCGCAAGAACGCCGAAGCCGTCGGGGCCCGGCTCGACGAGATCCACGACCTCGCGGACGCGCCCGCGGAGGTGGACGCCGTGTACACCACGCGCTGGCAGACCACCGGCACCAGCAAACCGGACGCGTCCTGGCGGGAGATCTTCCGCCCGTTCCACGTCGACGCCGCGCTGCTCGACCGCTGGCCGGGCGCGCTGTTCCTGCACGACCTGCCGGCCCACCGGGGCGACGAGGTCGCCGGCGAGGTGCTGGACGGGCCGCGCTCGCTGGCCTGGACCCAGGCCGCGATGAAGCTGACCAGCGCCATGGCCGTCCTGGAACACGCCGCCGAGTCACCGCCCGCCTGACCCGGGGCCCCGCACCACCCGGCGCGGAAGCGGAGCCGGCGGGCGGCCACGCTCCGCGGCCGGGTCCGCCGCCTCCCGACCGGTGAGCCCGGACACGCCGGGCGCGAGCCGCCGCCCCGGCCGGACCGTGTTGTGGGTCTGCCGTCCCGGCTGGGCCGGGACGGCCGGTGAGCACCAGTAGGCTGCCGTACCCGGCCCGCGCGCCCCGCAATCGGTCCGGGTCCGGCAGGACGGCGTCGTGGAGCCGGGTCGGTGGCGCGTTCGCCGGCTCCGCCGGGGCGAGTCCGCGCTCGCTCGGCATGGTGCTGACCGGTATCAGGGTTCACGGGAGACTGATCCGGCCACTCGGCCACCGCGCGCCACGGCCGGAACGGCGCGGTCCGGCACCCCGGCGGCCGGCCGGCGGAAGAACGGCGTTCACCACCCTCACATCCGCTCTCCCGGCACAGGTCACGCGCACGCCAACCGGCCTCGGCAGAACAGGAGCGGCGGGCCGCACCACACCGGGTCCGCCGCCGCTGCCGCCGAACCGGCCCGTCACCTGGAGTGAGCCATGACCGGCGTTCCCACGCTCGACCGTCCCGCGCAGCCCGCCCCACCCGCCCGCTACACCGTCGCCCTCGCCCGCGACGAGGCCGACGTCCGGGCCGCGCAGCGGCTGCGGTACCAGGTCTTCGCCGGGGAGCTGGGAGCCCTGCTGGGCGACGCGGAGCCGGGGCACGACATCGACGCCTTCGACGCCTACTGCGACCACCTCCTGGTGCGGGACACCGCGACCGGGCAGGTCGTCGGCACCTACCGGCTGCTGCCGCCCGAGCGGGCCGCGGTCGCCGGACGGCTCTACGCCGAGGGCGAGTTCGACTTCACCGGGCTCGGCGCGATCCGGTCCGGCCTGGTCGAGGCCGGCCGCTCCTGCGTCCACCCCGACCACCGCGACGGCGCCGTCATCGGCCTGATCTGGGCCGGCATAGCCCGCTACATGACCGGCCGGGGCCACGAGTGGCTGGCCGGCTGCTGCTCCGTCCCGCTCGCCGACGGCGGCGCCCTCGCCGCCGGCACCTGGGAGCGGGTCCGCGCCGGACACCTGGCGCCCGAGGAGTTCCGGGTCCGGCCGCTGCTGCCCTGGACCCCGCCCGCCGCCCGGGCCACGGCCGGTCCCGGCGAGCTGCCCGCCCTGCTGCGCGGCTACCTCCGGCTCGGCGCCTGGGTGTGCGGCGAGCCCGCGCACGACCCGGACTTCAAGGTCGCCGACCTGTACGTCCTGCTGTCGATGCGCCGGATCCACCCGCGCTATCTGCGGCACTTCCTCTCCCTCGTCCCGGCCGGATGAGCGGCTGGCTGCCCACCGCGCCCTGCACCCCGGCGGCCTGCGCGGAGCCGGACCGGCCCGCCGTGGCCGTCGCCCGTGCCGCGCTGCGGCTGACCGCCGTCGCGGCCCTGGTGCTGGCCGGGATCGCGCTGTCCCCGGTCGTCCGGGGGCGGCGCGGCGCGCGGGGGAGGAGGTCCGCCGAGTGGGTCCGGCGGTGGTGCCTGGTGATCGTGCGGGCCGCCGGGGTCCGGGTCCGCGTCACCGGCGCCGCCCCGCCGGCCGGCGGGCTGCTGCTGGTCGCCAACCACGTCTCCTGGCTGGACGTTCCGCTGCTCGCCGCCGTGCGCCCGGCCCGGATGGTCGCCAAGGCCGAGGTCCGGCGGTGGCCCGTGGCGGGCGCGCTCGCCGCGCGCGGCGGCACCCTGTTCATCGAACGGGACCGGCTGCGCGCCCTGCCCGGCGCGGTCGCCCGGATCGCCGCCGCCCTGCGCGCGGGCGCGGCCGTGACCGCCTTCCCCGAGGGCAGCACCTGGTGCGGGCGCGCCCAGGGCCGGTTCCGCCGGGCCGTCTTCCAGGCCGCGCTGGACGCGGGCGTACCGGTGCAGCCGGTCGTCCTGCGCTACCGGCGGCTGGACGGCGGCCCCGGCACCGCGGCGGCCTTCGTCGGCGAGGACACCCTGCTCGCGTCCCTGTGGCGGGTGGCCCGCACCCGCGGCCTGGTCGCCGAGGTGGAGATCCGGCCGGTGCTCCCGCCCGGCGTCCACCCCGACCGCCGGACCCTCGCCCGCGCCGCCCAGCCGCCCGCCCCGGAGCCGGCCTGGACCCACACGGCCCTGGTCACGAGCGGGTGGCCGCGGGAGCCGGCGAAAGCACGCGGACCGGCGAGAACAGGCGGGCCGGGGAGAACACGCGGGCCGGAGACAACAGGCGGGCCGGCGAAACCGCGGGCCGGGCACGGTGCTCAGGGCATGACCCGCGCCAGATAGGGTGCCGTCGCGCTGCCCGGCGCGCGGGCCACCTGGTCCGGCGGGCCGGCCGCCACGATCCGCCCGCCCCGGTCGCCGCCGCCCGGCCCCAGGTCGATCACCCAGTCGGCGCCCGCGACCACCGTCATGTCGTGCTCCACCACGACGACCGTGTGCCCGGCGTCGACCAGCCCGTGCAGCCGGTCCATCAGCACCTCGACGTCGGCCGGATGCAGCCCGGTCGTCGGCTCGTCCAGCAGGTACAGGGTGTGGCCCCGGCGCCCCCGCTGGAGTTCGCTCGCCAGCTTGATCCGCTGTGCCTCGCCGCCGGACAGCTCGGTCGCGGGCTGACCGAGCCGCAGATAACCGAGGCCCACGTCGAGCAGGGCGCCGAGACTGCGCGCGGCGGCCGGGCTGTCCGCGAAGAACTCCGCGGCGGCCTCCACGGTCAGGTCCAGCACCTGCGCGATGTTCCGGCCCCGGTAGGCCACTTGCAGCGTCTCGGGGCGGTAGCGGGCGCCCGCGCAGTCCGGGCAGGGCGCGTACGTGCTCGGCAGGAACAGCAGTTCCACGCTGACGAAGCCCTCGCCCTGACAGGTCTCGCAGCGCCCGCCGGGGACGTTGAAGGAGAACCGCCCGACCCCGTAACCGCGCGCCTTCGCCTCCGCGGTGCCGGCGAACACCTTCCGTACGACGTCGAACAGGCCCGTGTAGGTGGCCAGGTTGGACCGCGGGGTGCGGCCGATGGGCTTCTGGTCGACCCGGACCAGCCGTCCGACACCGGGCACGTCCTCGGTCAGCTCGCCGATGAGCGTGGACTTCCCCGAGCCGGACACACCGGTGACCGCGGTGAAGGCGCCGACCGGGAACCGGGCCGCCACCTCGCGCAGATTGTGCCGGGTCACCGGGCCCACCGTCAGCCAGCCGCGCGGCTCGCGGACCCGGCGGACCGGCCCGGGCGACTCGTCGAAGAGGTACCCGGCCGTCACCGACCGGGCCACCGAGGCCAGTTCGGCCGGCGGCCCGCTGTACAGCACCCGCCCGCCGTGCTCGCCCGCGCCCGGTCCCACGTCGACGACCCAGTCGGCGCCGCGCACCACGTCCAGGTGGTGCTCCACGACGAACACCGAGTTCCCGGCCGCTTTCAGCCGGTCCAGCACGGTGAGCAGCGCCTCGGTGTCCGCCGGGTGCAGTCCGGCGGACGGCTCGTCCAGCACGTACACCACGCCGAACAGTCCGGAGCGCAACTGGGTGGCGAGCCGCAGCCGTTGCAGCTCGCCCGCGGAGAGCGTCGGGGCGGCCCGGTCCAGGCTGAGGTAGCCGAGGCCCAGCTCGATCACCGGCGCGATCCGGGACTTCACGTCCGCCGTGAGCACCCGGGCCGCCTCCGAGCGGCCGTCGAGCAGCGGGACGAGGTCGGTCAGCGGCAGCGCGGCCAGCTCGGCGATGGTCCGCCCGCCGAACGTCACCGCGAGCGCCTCGGGCCGTAGCCGGCTGCCCGCGCACGCCGGGCAGGGCGCGCTGGTCAGGAACCGCTCCGCCTTCGCCCGCAGGGTGGCCGACCTGGTGTCGGAGAACGTCTTCAGCACATACCGGCGGGCACTGGTGTAGGTGCCCTGGTACGGCCGCTGGATGCGGTCCGCGTCCCGCACCGGGTGGACGGTGACCACCGGCTGCTCGTCGGTGAACAGGATCCACTCGCGCTGCTCGGCGGGCAGCTCGCGCCAGGGCCGGTCCACGTCGTACCCGAGCGCGTCCAGGATGTCCCGCAGGTTCTTGCCCTGCCAGGCGCCCGGCCAGGCCGCGACGGCCCCCTCGCGCACGGACCGCGACGGGTCCGGGACCAGCAGCTCCTCGGTGGTGTCGTGGACCTGACCGAGGCCGTGGCAGGCCGGACAGGCACCGGCCGCCGTGTTCGGCGAGAACGCGTCCGAGTCGAGCCGCGCGGCACCGGGCGGATAGGTGCCGGCGCGCGAGAAGAGCATGCGCAGCGAGTTGGACAGCTGGGTGACCGTGCCCACCGAGGAGCGCGAGGTCGGTGCCGAACGGCGCTGCTGGAGCGAGACCGCGGGCGGCAGCCCGGTGATCTCACCGACTCTGGGCGCCCCGACCTGGTGGATCAGCCGGCGCGCGTACGGCGCCACCGACTCGAAGTACCGCCGCTGGGCCTCGGCGTACAGGGTGCCGAACGCCAGGGAGGACTTGCCCGAGCCGGAGACGCCGGTGAACACGGCCAGTACGTCCCGGGGGATGTCCACGTCCACGCCCTTGAGATTGTGCTCGCGGGCGCCGCGGACGCGGACGTACGGATCATGGGAACTGTGCATCGGGGGCCTACTCTATGCCGCCCCCGAGCGCTACGACCGCGGAGGGTTGCCCCGGTCCCCGCGGGTGCCGAACTCGTCCCTCGCCTTGTCCTGCCCGGTGTCGACCTGCGACCGGTACTTGTCGCCGGTGCGCTGGTCGATGTAGTCGCCGCCCTTGTCGATGCCCTTGTCGGCCACGCCCTCATGGCCCTTGAGCATGCCCTTGATCTTGTCCATGAAGGACATGGCAGCCCTCCTCGTCGATTGCGGCTTGCCCTTTCAGGGTCACCGGCCGGGGCCGGGTCCGCATCTCGGGCGGCTCAGCGGCCCGGCGCGAAGAGCGCGGCGAGCCGCCGGTAGGAGTCCAGCAGGGCCGTACGGTCGTATGTGCTGGTGGTGACGAGCACTTCCGCGGCGCCCGTCTCCTTCAGCACCGCCTCCAGCTCGTGGGCGACCTGGTCCGCGGTGCCCGCGATGTGCCCGGCGAGCCCGGACGCGTACAGCTCCCGCTCCCTGGCGGTCATCGTCCGTGCCTCGACCGCCTCGGCGGGGGCGAGCGGCGGGAACGTGCCGTGCGTGCGGGAGTGCGCCAGCGCCCAGGCCTCGGGGACCAGCAGTCGGCGCGCCGCGGCCTCGGTGCCGGCGACCGCGACCGTGCCGGAGATCACCACGTACGGCTCGGCGGCCCAGCGGGAGGGGCGGAACAGGGAGCGGTAGCGGTCGACGCCGCGCAGCAGCTTCTCGCGGCCGCGCAGATCCCCGATGACCAGGGGCAGTCCGGCGCGGGCCGCGATCCGCGCGCCCTCGCCGGTGGCCAGCACGAACGGGGGCACGGTCAGACCCTCGGCGGGGCGGGCGCGCACCCCGGCCGGCGAGGCGCCCGTGAACCAGTCCAGCAGCTCGCCGAGCTGCGCCGCGAAGTCCTCCGCGTCGCCCTTGTCCCGGCCGAGTGCCTTGCGTACCCCGTCCGTGAAGCCCACGGAGCGACCGAGCCCCATGTCGACGCGGCCCGGGAACAGCGCTTCCAGGACCCCGAACTGCTCGGCGACGACCAGGGTGCGGTGGTTGGGCAGCATGACACCGCCGGTGCCGACCCGGATGGTGCGGGTGGTGGCGGCGACCGCGGCGGCGAGCACGGTCGGCGCGGAGCCGGCCACCCCGGGCACGCCGTGGTGCTCGGAGACCCAGAACCGGTGGTACCCCAGCGCCTCCGCCTCCCGGGCCAGCGCGACGGTGTCCCGCAGCGCCTCGGCGGGCGGGTGGCCCTCCCGGGTGCGGGAGCGGTCCAGGACGGAGAACCGGGTCCGGCTGATCACAGAGCTGCTCACGCAGGGTTCAACGCCTGCGCGGGCCGGTGATTCCCGCGGCGCGCAAGCGCGGGGGCGTGGGCCCGTCTCCCCCAGGACGCGCCGGCCCGTGCCCGGCCCGGGGTGTTCCACGGCAGGCCGCTGGTTAGGGTGGCCGGTGTGAGTGACAGCAGCGGGCGGCCGATCGCCGTGTTCGACCTCGACAACACGCTGGCCGGCACCGCCCACCGGCAGCACCATCTGGAGGTCCGGCCCCGCGACTGGGAGGCGTTCTTCGCCGCCGCGCCCCAGGACCCGCCGCTCGCCGAGGGCGTGGCGCTGGCCGTGGAGAGCGCCCGCGCCTGCGAGGTCGTCTATCTCACCGGGCGCCCCGAGCGGTTCCGCCGCGACACCCGGGAGTGGCTGGCGGCGCACGGACTGCCCGAGGGGCGGCTGTTCATGCGCCGCGACGCCGACCGCAGGCCGGCCCGGTCCACCAAGCTGGAGATCCTGCGCCGGCTCGCCCGGGACCGCGAGATCCGCTTCCTCGTGGACGACGACGAGCTGGTGTGCGACGCCGCCGAGCAGGCCGGGTTCACGGTCGTACGGGCCCGCTGGGCGGTGTCGTCGGACGCGCTGCGGGAGGCGCAGGAGCGGGAGGGCCGTACCTGACGCCGCCGTGCCCGGGCGGCTCGGGTCCCGCGTCCTGCCGGGGGCGGCTCAGGTGCCGTCCTCGATGCGGAAGCCGACCTTCAGACCCACCTGATAGTGCTCGATACGGCCGTCCTCGATCTGGCCGCGCACCTGGGTCACCTCGAACCAGTCCAGGTTGCGCAGGGTCTGGCCGGCGCGGGCGATGCCGTTGCGGATGGCCTGGTCGACGCCCTCGTGCGAGGTGCCGACGATCTCGGTGACCCGGTAGGTGTGGTTCGACATGCGGGTGCTCCTCTCGTTCACGCCGTACTCCACCGTGCCGTATCCGCGCCGCCCCCGCACGGCGTCCCGTCCGTACCGCCCGGTAACGCTTGACCTCCGCATTGGTACATACCAAAATCACCCCACCCGTACGAGCCTTCCCGCTCGTCCCCCCACGCCGGGCCCCCGACCGCTGTCCCAGCACCCTTGCCAGACAGAACAGGACCCCTCGTGAGACGTCGTCTGCTCGCCCTCCTCTGTGCCACCGGCTCCCTCGTCAGCGCCTGCGGAATGCTCCCCGGCGGCCACGAGCGCACGACCGTCACCGTCTGGCTGATGAAGGACAGCGCCTCCGGGGAGTTCCTGCGGCGGTTCACCGAGGACTTCGAGCGCACCCATGACGACCTGCGCCTCGACATCCGCATCCAGGAGTGGACCGGCATCGTGGAGAAGGTCCGCGCCGCGCTCAAGGCCGGCCCGGGAGCCGGCCCCGACGTCATCGAAGTCGGCAACACCCAGGTGCCGCTGTACGCCGACGGCGGCCGGCTGGCCGACCTGACCCTGGAGTCGATGCGGGACTGGGGCAAGGAGAAGTGGCTGCCGGGCCTCGCCCAGCCCGGCAAGGACGGCAACAAGCAGTACGGCGTGCCCTGGTACGCGGCCAGCCGGGTCGTCGTCTACCGCAAGGACCTCTTCCGGCAGGCCGGCATCGACGGCCCGCCGAAGACCCGCGACGAGTGGCTCACCGCCACCGAGAAGCTGAACAGCGGCGGCAACCAGGGGATCTACCTCGCCGGGCAGGACTGGTACACGCTGTCGGGGTTCATCTGGGACGAGGGCGGCGAACTCGCCGAGGAGAAGGACCACGAGTGGCTCGGCACCCTGGACAGCCCGGCCGCGCTGCGCGGCATGGACTTCTACCGCCGGCTCCAGGCACTGGGCGAGGGCCCCGCGGCGGCCGACGAGGAACACCCGCCGCAGGCCGGGGTGTTCGCCGGCGGCAAGGTCGCCCAGATCATCGCCGTACCGGGCCTCGTCCAGGCGGTCCTGCGGAAGAACCCGGAGCTGACCGGCGAGATCGGCTTCTTCCCCGTGCCCGGCCGCACCGCCGGCCGGCCCGGCGCCGTCTTCACCGGCGGCTCCGACCTGGTGGTGCCGCAGAACACCGACGACCAGTTCGCCGCGACCACCGTCGTCGGGGCGCTCACCGGCGCCAAGTGGGACACCGAGCTGGCCCGCACCATGAACTACGTGCCCAACAAGACCACCCTCGCCGGCGCGGTCGCCGGCGAGGAGGGGGTCGCCGCCATGGCCGCGGGCGCGGCGCACGGCCGGGCGACCCCCACCACTCCCCAGTGGGCCGACGTCGAGGCCGACAACCCGATCAAGGAGTACATGACCCGGGTGCTCCAGGGCGGGGACCCGGCGACCGAGGCCCGCCGCGCCTCCCGGCAGATCACCGAAGCGCTCGTCCCGGACCTGCGCTGAGCCGCCGGGCCCCGCTCAGCGCACCACGCTCAGCGACAGCGCGAACCGGTCCTGCTCGTCCGTCCACCAGTGGGTCAGGTGGAGCCCGGCTGCGGCCAGTTCCGCGGTCACCCGCTCCTTGCGGAACTTCGCGGACACCTCGGTGCGCAGCTCCTCGCCCGCCGCGAAGTCCACGGCGAGGTCCAGCGCGGGCACCTTCACGGTCTGGGCGGTACGGGAGCGCAGCCGCATCTCGATCCACTCCTGCCCGGCGTCCCACCGGGCCACGTGCTCGAACGCCTCGGGGTCGAAGTCGGCGCCCAGTTCGCGGTTGACCACGGACAGCACGTTCTTGTTGAACGCGGCCGTCACCCCGGCCGCGTCGTCGTACGCCCGGACCAGCACCCGCTCGTCCTTCACCAGATCGGTGCCGAGCAGGAGCGTGTCGCCCGGGTCGAGCAGCGCGCGCACGGACGCCAGGAAGGCCGCGCGTTCGGCGGGCAGCAGATTGCCGATCGTGCCGCCGAGGAAGGCCACCAGCCGGGGCCCGGGGGTGCGGGGCAGGGCCAGCGGCGCGGTGAAGTCGGCGATCAGCGCGTGGACTTCGAGGCCGGGACGCTCCTCGACCAGGGCCTGCCCGGCCTGGACCAGGGCGCTCTCGCTGACGTCCACCGGGACGTAGGCGGCGAGCGGGGTGAACGCATCCAGCAGATAGCGGGTCTTCTCCGAGGACCCCGAGCCCAGCTCCACCAGGGTGCGGGCCCCGCCGGCGGCGGCTATCTCACCGGACCGGGCGGCGAGGATCTCCCGCTCGGCGCGCGTCGGGTAGTACTCGGGCAGCTCGGTGATCTGCTCGAACAGCTCGCTGCCGCGGGCGTCGTAGAACCACTTGGGCGGCAGCCACTTGGGCGTGGCGGTCAGACCGCCGAGGACATCGGCGCGCAGCGCGGCGTCCGTCGCGTCCTCGGCGAGGGTACGGGTGACGTGCAGGGGGCTCAACGACAGGGCTCCTTCGAGGGTACGGCCGCCGGAACGTCCAGCGGGGCGAGCAGTACGCCGGTGCGGCTCGCGGTGAGCACGGTGCGGTCGGGGACCTCCTGCCACAGCGGATCGTCGTCGTACGGCTCGGAGGCGACGACCGTGCTCCGGCCGGGCTCCGCGCGGTACCAGAGCGAATCGCCCCAGGCGGTCGCGGCGATCGTGTCGCCGTCGGTCAGCAGCAGGTTGAGCCGGGACGCCGGGGCCGCCCGGGCCAGCCGGCGGACCGGTTCGGCCAGCGCCCGGTCCGGCGTGTCGCCCGCGCGCAGCCGGTGCAGGACCAGCGCCCAGACGAACGCCGAGTCGGTGCGGGCCTGGAGCGACAGCAGTTCGACCGGGGGCAGCCCGGCCGCCAGGGGGGCCACCGAGTCCGGCCAGCCCGCGAGGGCGCCGTTGTGGCTGAACAGCCAGCGCCCGGCGGCGAACGGCGCCGCGGCGGCCTCGGCGTCCGCTCCCGCGAGGGTGGCGTCGCGGACCGCCGCGAGCACGGCGCCCGACCGCACCACCCGGGACAGGTCGGCGAAGGACAGGTCCGCCCAGATCGGCCCGGAGCGCCGGTAGCGCGCCGGGACCGGGTCCCCGGGCGCGTACCAGCCCACTCCGAAACCGTCGGCGTTGACCGTCCCGTACCGCTGCCGGCGCGGCTCCCAGGACTGGCGGAACAGGCTGTGCGGGGGTTCCACGAGCAGCCGGCCGAGCGGCTCCTCGGGTCCCAGGTAGGCGAGGTGACGGCACATCAGACGGCCTCCGACCGGGCGGTGCGGAAACCGGAGAAGATCTGCCGGCGCACGGGGTAGTCCCAGTTGCGGAACGTGCCGCGGCAGGCCACCGGGTCCACCGCGAACGAGCCGCCGCGCAGCACCTTGTGCTCGGGCCCGAAGAACACCTCCGAGTACTCCCGGTACGGGAAGGCCCTGAAGCCCGGGTACGGCAGGAAGTCGCTCGCCGTCCACTCCCACACGTCACCGATCAACTGCCGTACCCCGAGCGGCGACGCGCCCGCCGGATAGCTGCCGGCCGGGGCCGGGCCCAGGTGGCGCTGGCCGAGGTTGGCGTGCTCGGGCGCCGGATCGGCGTCACCCCACGGGTAGCGCCGGGAGCGGCCGGTGGCCGGGTCGAAGCGCGCCGCCTTCTCCCACTCGGTCTCGGTGGGCAGCCGCCGCCCGGCCCAGCGGGCGTAGGCGTCCGCCTCGTACCAGCACACGTGCAGGACCGGCTCGTCGGGCACCACCGGTTCCGTGGCCCCGAACCGGCGCCGCAGCCACTGGCCGCCGTCCCGACGCCAGAACAGCGGGGCGGTGATGCCGTGCCGCCTGATGTGCGTCCAGCCCTCGGGCGCCCACCAGCGCTCGGTGTCGTAACCGCCGTCCTCGATGAACGCCTGGTAGGCCGCGCTGGTCACCGGGGTGGTGTCGATCCAGAACGGCTCCACCTGCCGCGGGTGCGCCGGGCGTTCGTTGTCCAGCGCCCAGGGCTCGGTGGAGGTGCCCATCGTGAACGGGCCGCCGGGCACCAGGACTTCGGCGTGCCCGGTGAACGGCGGGGCCGGCTCCGGGCCGGGCGCGGTCAGGGCCGGCGGACCGGTCCGGAGCTGATGGGTGATCAGCATCGTCTCGTCGTGCTGCTGTTCGTGCTGGGCGATCATGCCGAAGGCGAAGCCGGCCTCGGTCAGCCGGCTGCCGCCGAACTCGGCGTTCTCCAGCAGGTCCAGGGCCCGGCCGCGCACCTCGGCCGCGTACCGCCGGGCCTCGGCGGGCGGCAGCAGCGGCAGCGAGGGGCGCTCGGCCCGCGGATGCTCGAAGGCGTCGTACAGGTTGTCTATCTCGGGGCGTATCGCCTCCCGTCCGCCGACCGTCCGCAGCAGCCACTGCTCCTCCTGGTTGCCGATGTGCGCGAGATCCCACACCAGCGGGGACATCAGCGGGGAGTGCTGGGCGGTGAGGTCGGGTTCGTCGACGCAATTGGTCAGCAGCGTGGTGCGGGCCCGGGCGGTGGTGAGGCTGGCCAGCGCCCGCTCGCGCAGGGCGTCGGTGTCCGGTGTGGTGTCCGTCGTGGTGTCTGTCGCGGTGTCCGTCGCGGTGGACGTGTCGGTCTCCCGGGCGGTCATGTGCGGAGGTCCTTCCTCCCGTGAGCGGTGGGTGTGCCCCCGGTCCGGGGCGGCGGCGTCATGGCGGGCAGCCGGTCCAGCAGGTCGTCGGCGGGGCAGCGGCCCCGGGCCACGTGGCGGTCCCGGAAACCGGCCACGGCGTCGACGATCCGCGGAGCGGCGCCGAGCCGGGGCAGCGCCTCCAGGGCCGCGGCGAAACAGGCGTCGGCCGCCTCGCGCAGCTCCCGGTCGGCGAGCCCGTGCCGGGCCGCGTCGGACCACAGCGGGTTGTGCGGGGCGGGCCGGTCCCGGGCCCGCTCGGCGAGCGGTTTCACGGTCCGGTAGGCCGTCTCGGCGGCCCGCGGGTCGTCGAACAGCGCCGCCGTCACCGCGAGCGGCACGATCCATCCGTCCCGGCCGGGCTGCGCGTCGATCATCCGCAGCTCCAGGTGGCCGCGCGGCCGGACCGGCGGGAACAGCGTGGTCAGGTGGTAGTCGAGGTCGGCCCGGGTGGGCGCCCGGGGCGTCCGGGAGCGGGTCCACTGCCGGAACGTGAGGCCCGCCGGCACCTCCCACGGGCCGCTCTCCCGGCGGACGCACATCACCGGGGAGTCCAGCACGTGCCGGGCCCAGGCGGCCCGCGGCTCGGCGTCCAGCGGCGGCGCGCCGGCCCGGCCGGCCCCTATCTCCATCCACGTCAGCTGGCGGGTGGACTGCCAGCCCGTGGGCCGCCGGCCCAGCAGCGGGGAGTTGGCGAACGCGGCCACCAGGACCGCGCCGAGCTGATGGGCCAGCCACCAGCGCCGGGCGTGCCCCAGCGGGCCGGGCTCCTCGTGGCCCGCGTCCACGCACACCTGGACGGAGGCGGAGGTGCACATCATGCGCCGGCCCGCCGGACCGGTGCGGTCCAGGCACGTCTCCATGGCGTCGTAGCGCGGCGCGCGCAGGAACCTGCGGGGCGGGTGCCAGGGGTCGTGGCCGATGCCGGCGAGGCCGAGTCCGTGTCCGGCCAGGGCCGCCCGGACGGTGTCCAGATCGGCGGAGACGGTGTCGACGCACTCCATCAGGGAGGCGGCGGGCAGGGAGCTGAGCTCCAGCTGGCCGCCGGGCTCGACGGTGAGCGCCGAATCCAGGGGCAGGGCCCGCAGTGCGGCGTAGGCCGCTTCGAGTCGTTCGGGTGTGACGGGGAGCTGGGGGCGCTCCAGGGAGTGGACGAGCCACTCCAGTTCGACACCGAGTGTGCGCGGTGGTCCGGTCTTGAAGCAGATGCCCCGTATCAGGGCTTCCGCCTCGTCCTCGGTGACGGCGGCGTGGTACTCCGTACAGTCGCCGTCGTCGCTCTGTGTAGCCGACATGTCGGGGTCCTCCTGAGGTCCACCATGTCACCTGCCCGGAGCGGTCGCCGGGCAGGCACTCGTCCCACCCAAAACCATTCGGCGGGCGCGCACAAGGGCGCGCGCCCGGACGTTGCGGACCGCTCACGTCCGTTTCGCCGCCCGTTCCGCTCGCCGTTCCGCGGTCCGTTCCCTCGCCCGTCCCGGCTTTCCGCGCCGGTCCGGCCCGCGTCTCCCGCTCGGCTGCCGTTGCCCTTCCGTTCGTCTCCCGTGCTGGTCACGGCGGTCCGGGGCGGGAAAACCCCGTTGCGCCGCAGCACCAGCATCGCCCAGGATGCGGAGATGAGCACGACGGGGGAGACCGCGCGGGACGCGGTCACGGCGTCCACGGGGGTGGCGCCGTGAGCGCGCGCCTGCGCGGGATCGCCGCGGAGACGGAACAGATCGTGGCGGCGGGCCGGTACCGGGCGCCGGACGGCCGTGAGGTGCCGCTCGCGGACGCGGTCGGGGCCGCGCGGGCGGGCACCCGGATGTTCGGGCCCGAGCCGGTTCCGGTGCCGTCCGAGCCGGTTCCGGTGCCGCCCGTGGCGGCGGCCGGCGCCGGCCCGCTCTGCGAGGTCACCGGGGAGAGCAGCCTGGAGGCGGCCCGCCGGCTGGCCGGCGCCCCCGTCGCGGTGCTGAACTTCGCCTCGGCCCGGAACCCGGGCGGCGGCTACCTGAACGGCGCGCAGGCCCAGGAGGAGGCCCTGTGCCGCGCCTCCGCGCTGTACACCTGTCTGCTGACGGCCCGCGCCTTCTACGACCACCACCGCGCCGAGCGCGACCCGTTCTACTCGGACCGGGTGATCCACTCGCCGGGTGTCCCGGTCTTCAGGGACGACCGGGGCCGGCTGCTGGCCGAGCCGTTCCGCGCGGGCTTCCTCACGGCCGCCGCGCCCAACGCCGGTGTGATCCGGCGTACGGCGCCGGAGCGGGCCGCCGGGCTGCCGGGCGCCCTGGCGGTGCGGGCGGAACGCGTGCTGGAGACGGCCGCGGCCCACGGCTACCGGCGGCTGGTCCTCGGCGCCTGGGGCTGCGGTGTCTTCCAGAACGACCCGGCGCAGGTCGCGGGCGCCTTCCGGGCGGCGCTAAGGCCCGGCGGCCGGTTCGCGTCCTCGTTCGAGCACGTGGTGTTCGGGGTGCTGGACCGGACACCGGGAGCGGCGGTGCGGGAGGCGTTCGCGCGGGCGTTCCCGCAGGCGCGGCGGGACGGGCCGCCGGAGTCGTGACGCAGGTGTCCCCGGCGTGCGGGTCCGCGGGGCGCGGCCGGGCGCGGCCGTAGCGCTCTGCCCGGTCCCGCCGTGCCGCTCGTCGCACCGCCGCACGGCGGGGAAGGGGCCGGTCGCGCCGAACTCGGCCCTGCTGGGCAGGTGTTGTCCGGCAGGCCGGGTGTCAGGGCGACGCCGGGCCGGGGATGCGGTCCGGTGCGGTGCCGGGGCGGGCGCCGATCCGCATGCCGGGGCGCCGGGTGTGCACGGTGACGTACGTCAGGCCGGCCGGGCCCGCGGTGATGCCGCGCACGGCGCCGTGCGGCAGCCAGACCAGGGCGCCCTCGGCGAGCGGCCGGGCCGTGTCCGGGGAGCCGTCGCCGAGCACGCCGTCACCGGCGACGACCAGGACGAGCACGTCCAGGTGCGCCTCGGTGTGGGCCGGGACCCGTCCGCCCGGGGCCAGCCGGACCACGTTCGCGTCGAGCTGCCGCCCGCTCTCGGCCAGCTTCCACAGCACCCCGGCCGGCACCGGCGGCTCCTCGGCCAGCGCGCGGGTCTCGCACAGGACGCGCGGCTGCGGCGCCGGACCGGCGGCGGGCCCGGTGTCGGTCGCGGACGGCGATGTCATCTGCTGTTCCCCTCGGCTCACGGTCCCCCGTTCACGGGCTGCGGCCACTCTACAATTAGTCCATGTACGATTCGTGAAAAATGGCCGTGGGCGGAAGAAGGGGTGGGTCCGGACGTGAGTACGCGGGAGAGTCCGCGCCGCCGGGCGCTGCTGGACGTGCTGCGCGCGGCGCCCTCGCCGCTCGGGGTCGCGCAGGCGGCCGAGCGGATGGGACTCCACCCCAACACCGTGCGGTTCCACCTGGACGCCCTGATGGCCGACGGCCTGGTCGAGCCCCGCACCGAGACGCCCGTCGGACCCGGCCGGCCCCGCACCGTCTACACCGCGCGCCCCGGCATGGACCGCGGCGGCCCGCGCGACTACCGGCTGCTGGCCCGCATGCTGCTCAGCCGCTGGGCCGCGACCGCCGGCCCGGCCGAGGCACGGGCGCAGGCGCGGGAGACGGGCCGTGCCTGGGGCGGCTTCCTGGCCGACCCGCCCGCGCCGGGCGGGACGCCCACCCCGGAGCGGTCGACGGCCGGGCTGCTCGGCCTGCTGGACGGCCTGGGCTTCGCGCCGCACCCGGAAGGCGGCGAGCCAGGCGGGCCGCCGGAGCGCATCCGGCTGCGGCACTGCCCGTTCCTCGAACTCGCCGAAGAGCAGGGCGAGCTGGTGTGCGCACTCCATCTGGGCCTGATCCAGGGGGCGTTGGCGCGGCTGGAGGCGCCGCTGACGGTCACGGCCCTGGAACCGTTCGCCGAACCCGACTCCTGTGTCGCCCACTTGTCCCGCACGACTGCTGACTGAACCCCGCCCACTCCGGCGCAGAAAGGCCCGTACCGCATGAACGCCACCTCCGCCGCCATCGGCGCGGCGGTCACCTTCGTCTGGCTCGGCATGGTGCTGGCGATCTCCTTCCTGGAGGCGCCGCTGAAGTTCCGGGCCCCGGGCGTGACGATCCCCGTCGGCCTGGGCATCGGCCGGCTGGTGTTCCGCGCGCTGAACGCCGTGGAGGCCCTCCTGGCGGTCGCCGTGGCCGCCGCGGTGACCGTGGGCGACGCCCCGGCCGGGTCCGCCGCCCTGACCGCGGCGGTGGCGGCCCTCCTCGTGATCCAGCTCGCCGTCGTCCGCCCGCGCCTCAACCGCAGGTCGGACCGGGTGCTCGCGGGCGAGGAACTGCCCCGCTCGCGCAGCCACCTGGGGTACGTGGCGCTGGAGGTCCTCAAGGTCGCCCTCCTGATCGCCCTGGGCGTCGCACTGTCCGCGTCCTGATCCGGGGGCCGGGCCCCGGATCAGAACGGCTACGGAAGATGAGCCGGCGTGCCGCGACGGCGCGCGGCGCGGTCGGCGTCGCCTACCGCGCGAGCAGCCGTCGCAGCCAGTCCACCCGGGCCGCGCGGGCCGCCCGGGACAGGGCCGCGTCCGGGGCGAGCGCGTCGAAGCCGTGGCAGCCGCCCGGCCAGACGTGGAGTTCCGCCACGCCGCCGGCCTGCCAGATCCGGGACGCGTAGTCGGTCACCTCGTCCCGGAAGGTCTCCGCCGAGCCGACCTCCAGGAACGCCGGGGGCAGGCCGGACAGGTCGGTGGCGCGGGCCGGGGCGGCGTACGGGGAGACGCCGGGGCCGCCGCGGCGGTCGCCGAGCAGGGCCGTCCAGGCGGTGTCGCCCGCGGTGCGGTCCCACAGGTCCACGCCGGCCATCTGCCGGCTGGAGACGGTGTGGCCGCGGTCGTCCAGCATCGGGCTCATCAGCAACTGGCCGAGCGGACGGGGCCCCTGCCGGTCCCGGCCGAGCAGGGCGAGCGCCGCGCACAGACCGCCGCCCGCGCTGGCGCCCGCGACCACGATCCGGTCCGGGTCGCCGCCGATCTCCCGCGCGTGCTCGGCGGTCCACAGCAGTCCGGCGTACGCGTCCTCGACCGGCGCCGGGTGCGGGTGCTCGGGCGCGAGCCGGTACTCCACCGACACCACGACCGCGCCCAGTTCCCGGGCCCAGGCCAACGGCTCGGTCACACCGGCCCGGTTGGTGCCGGCCACCAGCCCGCCGCCGTGCGCGTGGTAGAACACGGGCAGTCCGGCCGGGACGGAGGGGGCCGCCGGACGGCAGACGAGCAGCGGGAGACCGGGGGAGTCCCCGGGGCCGGGGACCGTGCGGTCCTCCGCCTCGAAGGCGCCGCCCAGGGTGACGTCGACCGGCACCGCGGCCGCGCCGCGCCGGGCGGCGGCGATGTCGTCCGGCCCGAACCCGGGCGTCAGCGCGCCCTGGAACGACTCCAGTACGGCGGCGAGTTCCGCGTCGAACGGCGGCGGGACCAGGGACATGGGTTCTCCTCCGTGACTGGCCCGGTGGCGGACCGGTGCCGCGCCGCGAGGCGCGCACAGGGGCCCGTCTACCCGCTCCGGGCCGGACGACGACCCGGCCGCCGGCCGGTGCCGTGGGCGTCACGGCGCACCAAGGGCCGGAACCACCTCGGTTCCGGCCCAGGGGAGACTACCGCTCAGGGGAGGGCGTACGGCTCAGGCCGCGGCGCCCACCGTGCCGTGCAGCCGGGCCACGACCTCGGTGAGCTGGGCGGCGACCTCGGCGTCGTCGGACGGGTGGGTCTCGGCGAAGCGGGTCAGGGAGCCCGGGATGGACAGCTTGATGTCCTCGATCACCTTGCCGCCGGCGATGCCCACGGCCTTGCGGGTGTCGTCCTGGGCCCACACGCCGCCGTACTGGCCGAAGGCGGTGCCGACCACGGCGACGGGCTTGCCGCCGAAGGCGCCGGCGCCGTACGGGCGGGACAGCCAGTCGATGGCGTTCTTCAGGACGGCCGGGATCGTGCCGTTGTACTCGGGGGAGAAGAAGAGGAAGGCGTCGGCGGCCTGCGCGGCCTCGCGCAGCCTCTCGGCGGCGGCCGGGACGCTGCCCTCGACGTCGATGTCCTCGTTGTAGAACGGGACGTCGGCCAGGCCCTCGAACACCTGCACCTCGGCGCCCTCCGGGGCCAGCTTCACGGCCGCCTCGGCGAGCTGGCGGTTGTGGGAACCGGCGCGCAGGCTGCCGACGAGCGCGAGGATACGAACAGACATGGGAACTCCAAGGGAAGGAAAAGCCGGTGACACGATCCGGACCTAAGTCCGTTTAATTGTGTACCACCCTAAGCGGACCGCGGTCCAGTTTTCTTCCCGATGCTTTACGCTGTCGTCATGTCCAGCGCTCTGCCGCCCTTCCCGCCTCGAGAGCCCTCCGACGCCTCCGGCTTGCTGGAGGTCGGCACGGCCCCCGAGGAGCCGTGCCTGCGCGCCGACGCGGCCCGGAACCGGGCCCGGCTGCTGGAGGCCGCCGCACGGCTGATCGCGGAGCACGGGGTGGCCGGGGTCACCATGGAGGCCGTGGCCGCGGCGGCCAAGGTGGGCAAGGGCACCGTCTTCCGTCGCTTCGGCGACCGCACCGGACTGCTGATGGCCCTGCTCGACCACTCGGAGCGGCAGCTCCAGGCGGACTTCCTGGGCGGCCCGCCCCCGCTCGGGCCGGGCTCGCCGCCGCTGGAGCGGCTGCGGGCGTTCGGTCTCGCGGTGCTGTACCGCTCGGTGGAGCACCTGGACCTCCAGCTCGCCGCCCAGCCGGAACCGACCCGCCGGTTCTCCCACCCCGCCGCCGGATCGCTGCGCACCCACGTCACGGTGCTGCTGCGGCGGATCGTGCCCGACGCCGACTGCGACCTGCTGACCCACACCCTGCTGTCCTCGCTGGACCCCGCGCTGATCCACCATCTGACCCGCGAGTGCGGGATGCCCATGGCCCGGCTGGAGACCGCCTGGCTCGACCTGGTCGCCCGGGTGACGCGCACCGAGCCGCCACGCTGAGGCCCGCCCGGCCGCCACGGGCCGGGTGCGGCGGGCCGGTGCGGGTCAGCCGCCGTGGCCGGTGAACATCTCCACCAGACCTCCCGGCGCGTCCTCGCGGAACAGCAGGGCCTGACCGTGGGCGGACTGGGCCGCGGAGTCCTTCGCGCGGGGGAACATCCGGGCCTCGTACGCGGCGAGCGCGGTCTCCGGGTCCCGGGGGTGCGCGGCCAGCGCGAGACCCAGTTCGGCGCCGTCCAGCAGGGCCAGGTTGGCGCCCTCGCCCGCGAACGGCGACATCAGGTGGGCGGCGTCCCCGAGCAGGGTGACCCCGGGCACCCGGTCCCAGCGGTGGCCCGCCGGCAGGGCGTGGATCCGGCGCGGCACCAGCGGTCCGTCCGCGTCCGCGACCAGCGCCCGCAGCCGCCCGTCCCAGCCGTCGAACTCCTTCAGCACGGCCGCTTTCGCCGCCTCGGTGTCGGTGAAGTCGATGCCGTCCAGCCAGTCCTCGGGGGCCACGACGGCGGCGTACACGTGCAGGCTGCCGTCGGACTCGCGGTGCGCGAGGAACCCGCGGCCCGGGCCGGACGCGAAGAGCATGCCGCCGCCGACGACCTCCGCGCTTGCCCGGTGCCGGACGTCCGCGTCCGTCAGGTCCGCCTCGACGAAGGACACGCCCGTGTACGCGGGCCGGGCGGCGGAGACCAGCGCCCGCACCCGGGACCAGGCGCCGTCCGCGCCCACCAGGACGTCGGTGGTGAACGCGGTGCCGTCCGCGAGCGTCACCCGGTGCCGGCCGCCGTCCAGCGGGCGGGCGCCGGTGACCCTGGCGCCCCACCGGACGGTCCCCTCGGGCAGTGAGCCGAGCAGCAGGTCGCGCAGCTCGCCCCGGTCGATCTCCGGGCGCCCGCCGGTGCCGTCGTCGGGTTCCTCGAACCGGACGGTGCCGTCCCGGTCGAGGACCCGTACGGCCTGGCCGCCGGTGTGCACGCGGGCGAGGAACCTCTCGTGCAGGCCGGCGGCCCGCAGCGCCTCCTGGCCGGTCTCGTCGTGGATGTCGAGCATGCCGCCCTGCGTCCGGGCGGCCGGTGACGGCTCCAGGTCGAACAGCGCGGCCTCGATGCCGTGCACCCGCAGCACCCGGGCGAGAGCGAGCCCGCCGAGTCCGGCGCCGACGACGGCGACGGGGTGGTGGGGGAGGGACGCGGGGATCATGGGGCCTCCTGGCCTTCGGTGGGTACGGCGGTCCGCTCGATGCCGTTGATCAGGGTCTGGAAGGCCCACGACAGGCGGGCCCGGGGGGTGCCCGACAGCAGCGCGTCGGCGTCGGCGGCGATGCGCGGATGGGTGGCGGCGGGCGCCTCGCGCAGGGCGCGGATCACCGCCTGCCAGTCGTCGGGCGACTCCTCGCCGGCGTGTTCGGCGGCGGTCGCGGTGGCGTGCTGGAGCAGCAGGTCCACGCCCCACGCGGCCTGGGCGCGCGGTACGCCGCCGGTCCGCAGGAGGTCGAGCAGGGTCTCGACCAGACGCAGGTAGTGCGGGCCGCTCGGCCGGGCGGTGAGCGCCGAGCGGGCCAGGGTCGGGTGCTCCAGGAGCATCGCGGTGTAGCGGGTGAGGACCCGTTCCAGCCGCTCCCGCCAGTCGCCCTCGGCGGGCGCGGGGCCGACCGTGCCGAGCAGTTCGTCCAGGACGGCCGCGTGCAGCTCGGCGGTGTTGCGCACGTACACGTACAGCGAGGCGGGTCCGGTGTCGAGTTCCTGCGCGAGCCGGCGCATCGTCACCTTGGACAGCCCCTCCGCGCGCAGGATCGCGACGGCGGCGGCGATGATGCCCTCCCGGGACAGGGCCGGCTTGGCGGGGCGCTCGCGGCGCGAGCGGGGAGCAGCGGTCATGCCGACACCCTAACGAACATGTTCGGTCCGAACAAGTTCGTGGCGAACATGTTCGACGCAGGGTGCGGGCGTGCCCGTGCGGGTCCACCGCACCGTGCGCGTGGGCCGGAGCCGTCCAACGGTGAACCACCGCGCCCCGGCCGCCCCCGGTCCGGGCCCCTCTGCCAGGATGCGGTCTGTCATGGCGCAGCTACCGAAGACACCCACGAGCGCCGACGTGGCCCGCCTGGCCGGCGTCTCCCGCTCGACCGTCTCCTACGTCCTCAACGACACCGGTTCGGTACGGATCAGCGAGGCGACCCGCCTGCGCGTGCGCGCGGCCGCCCGCGAGCTGGGGTACGTGCCGCACGCGGCCGCCCGCAGCCTGCGCGCCGGACACAGCCGTATCGTCCTCATACCCGCCCCGGCCGTCCCGGTGGGCCCTCTCTACGGCGGGTTCCTCAGCGACCTGCAAGAGGCGCTCGGCCGGCTCGACTACACCGTCGTCCAGTACGGCGGCGTCCGCCTCCAGGGCGACGAAGCCGCCCGCGCCTGGGCCGAGCTGCGGCCCGTCGCCGTCCTGGTGCCCGAGGCCGGCCTCGGCCCGCAGGGCGTCGCCGTGCTCAGACGGGCCGGCGCCCGGGCCGTGGTCACCCTCGGGCCCGCCCGGGTCGAGGGGGCGCACGCCCTGCTCATGGACCACACCACGGTCGGCCGCTGCGCGGGCGCCCACCTGTACGACCGGGGCCGGCGCCGGATCGGGGTCGTCATGCCCGGGGAACCAGGGCTGGAGACCTACGCCCGGCCCCGGCTGGCCGGCGTGCGCGAGGCGCTGCGCGGCACGGACGCCACCGTGACGGAGCTGCCGCTCGCCTGCACCGAGGAGGCCGCCGCCGAACTGGCCGCCCGCTGGCCGGCGTCGGGCCTGGACGCGGTGTTCGCGTACGACGACGCGTACGCCATGCTGCTGATGCGCGCCTTGCAGGACGAGGGCCTGCGCATCCCCGCCGACGTGGCCGTGATCGGCGCCGACGACCTGCTGCTTGGCCGGCTGCTGCGGCCCCGCCTCAGCACGGTCCGCATCGAACTGCCCCCGGGGCGCGACCTCGCCGGGCTGGTCGACCGCGCGGTCCGCGAGCCCGGCGCCGAGCCCGGCGTGCACACCGTGCTGGGCGCCTCGGTGGTCCGGCGCGAGTCCAGCTGACCGGACCCGCGCCGGGGCACCCGCCGCCCGTTACTCCTGGGGCTGCTCCTGCTGGGCGGAGATGCTCTTGCGGACCTCGTCCATGTCCAGCCCGCGGGCCTGCCCGATGAGGTCCGCGAGGGCCGGCGCGGGCAGGGCGCCGGGCTGGGCGTAGACGGCGACCTGGTCACGGACGATCATCAGCGTCGGGATCGACTGGATCTGGAAGGCCTCGGCCAGCTCCGGCTGCGCCTCGGTGTCCACCTTGGCGAACACCAGGTCCGGGTTCTCCTCGGCGGCCTTCTCGTACACGGGCGCGAACGAGCGGCAGGGCCCGCACCAGGACGCCCAGAAGTCGATGAGAACGAAACCGTTCTCGCTGACCGTCTGGTCGAAGTTCTCCTTGGTCAGCTCCACAGTGCTGGTCATGGCGTGATTCCCTCTTCCTGGTGTGGGGTGTGCCGACGGCACCAACACGGCCGCCGGGCCGCCTATTCCGCCCGCGCACGCCTGTACTCCGGGCGCGTACCCCTGTGGTCACCGCGCACACCACCCACCACACCGGCCCCGGGTCCGTCAGACTGGCCCCATGACGGAAACGGAATCCATCGCCTACGACGTCGTGGTGATCGGGGGCGGGCCGGTGGGGGAGAACATCGCCGACCGCACCCGCGCGGCCGGCCTGACCACCGCACTCGTGGAGAGCGAACTGCTCGGCGGAGAGTGCTCGTACTGGGCCTGCATGCCCAGCAAGGCCCTGCTCAGGCCGGTCATCGCGCAGGCCGACGCCCGCCGGCTGCCCGGCCTGGCCCAGGCGGTGCGGGCCCCGCTCGACGCCCCGGCCGTCCTCGCCCGCCGGGACGACTTCGCCGCGCACTGGAAGGACGACGGCCAGGTCGGCTGGCTGGAGGGCACCGGCACCGACCTCTACCGGGGCCACGGCCGGCTGGCCGGCCCCCGCACGGTCACCGTCACCGGCCCCGACGGCACGGTGACCACGCTGACCGCCCGACAGGCCGTCGCCGTCGCCACCGGCACCCGCGCCCAGCTCCCCGACCTGCCCGGACTCGCCGGTGTCCGGCCCTGGACCAGCCGTGAGGCGACCAGCGCCAAGACGGCCCCCGGCCGGCTCATCGTGGTCGGCGGCGGAGTCGTGGCCGCCGAGATGGCCACCGCCTGGCAGGCCCTCGGCTCCCGGGTCACGCTGCTCGTCCGCGGCAAGGGCCTGCTGAGCCGCATGGAGCCGTTCGCCGGGGAACTGGTCGCCGACGCCCTCGTCGAGGCCGGCGTCGACCTGCGGACCGGCACCTCCGTGGAGTCCGTCGCCCGCGAGAACGGCACGGTGGTCGCGGTCACCTCCGCCGGCGACCGGATCGAGGCCGACGAGATCCTCTTCGCCACCGGCCGCGTCCCGGCGACCGGCGACCTCGGCTTGGACACCGTCGGCCTGGAACCCGGCTCCTGGCTGGACGTGGACGACAGCCTGCGCGTCACCGGCACCGACTGGCTGTACGCGGTCGGGGACGTCAACCACCGCGCCCTCCTCACCCACCAGGGCAAGTACCAGGCCCGGATCGCGGGCGCCGCCATCGCCGCCCGCGCCACCGGCGACCCGGTCCTGGCCGAGCCCTGGGGCGCCCACGCGGCCACCGCCGACCACGACGCCGTACCCCAGGTCGTCTTCACCGACCCGGAGGCCGCCGCGGTCGGGCTCTCCCTCGCCGAGGCGGAACAGGCCGGGCACCGTGTGCGCGCCGTCGACGTCGCGTTCTCCTCCGTCGCGGGCGCCGGCCTGTACGGCGACGGCTACCAGGGCCGGGCCCGGATGGTTGTGGACCTGGAGGACGAGATCCTGCGCGGGGTCACCTTCGTCGGCCCCGGCGTCGGCGAACTCATCCACTCCGCCACCGTCGCGGTCGCCGGCCGGGTCCCGGTCGGCCGGCTGTGGCACGCCGTCCCGTCGTACCCGACGCTGAGCGAGGTGTGGCTGCGGCTGCTGGAGGCGTACCGGGACAACTGAGCGGGCCGGGGCCCGTCCGCCCGGCGGACCGGCCCCGGGCGCTACGGCAGCGGGAAGCCCAGGGCCTCGGCCGCCGCGTGGGGCGTCGGCTGGGCCCACAGGGCCGCCACCGCCTCGCCGGTCGACAGCGAGCGCGGCTCCGCGCGGTCCAGGTACAGCGTGCCGTCGAGGTGGTCCGTCTCGTGCTGGACGATCCGGGCCGGCCAGCCGGTCACCACCTCGTCCAGGGCGCGGCCCCGCTCGTCCTCGCCGCGCAGCCGGACCTCGGCGTGGCGTGCCACCACCGCCTGCCAGCCCGGCACGCTCAGACAGCCCTCGAAGAACGCGGCGCGGGCGGGGCCGGCCGGCTCGTACACCGGGTTCACCAGCACCCGGAACGGCTGCGGGACCCGGCCCCGGGCGGCGGCGACCTCCTCGGGCACCGTCGCCGGGTCCTCCATGACCGCGATCCTCAGCCCCACCCCGACCTGGGGCGCGGCGAGGCCCACCCCGGGAGCCGCGTGCATGGTGACGCGCAGCGCCTCCACGAACCGGGTCAGCAGGGCCGGACCCAGCTGACCGTCGTACGGCGCGGCGGCGCGGCGCAGCACGGGCCGGCCGGCCGCGACGATGGGCAAGGGGCCGCCGGCGGCGAGGAGTTCCTCGACCCGCTCGGCGAGCGGTGTGTCGTCACGCTCGGATGCCATCGCGTCAGCATGCCATGCCCGCCCGGCCGCCCGGCCCCGCACCGGCGCGGGCACGGCGGTGTCGGTGGCGTGAAGTAGCGTGGGACGGTGGGTGAACCAGCAGGCGGGAGACGGGGGAGGGAACCGGGGATGACGCGGGACGACGGCCGGGACGACGGCCGGGCCCGGCGGCGCGGGCAGGGCGAACTGGAGGGCCAGGTGCTCGGCGCGCTGCGCGAGGCGGACGGTCCGGTGACCGCCGCCTGGGTGCGCCAGCACCTCGGCGGCGACCTCGCCTACACCACCGTCGTCACCATCCTGACCCGGCTGCTCGCCAAGGACGTCGTCACCCGCGAGCGGGACGGCCGGTCCTTCCGGTGGACGCCGACGGCCGACGTGGCCCGGCTGGCCGCGCTGCGCATGCGCCGCCTGCTGGACGGCGAACGGGACCGCGAAGCGGTGCTGGCCAGCTTCGTCACCGCCCTGCCGCCCGGCGACGAACAGGTGCTGCGGGCCCTGCTCGACATCCCGGCCCCGGACGCCGGCGGCACGGAGGACTGAGCGCCGATGGGGGTCTTCGTCTTCCTGCCGCTGGTGCTGCCGCTGTCCGCGTGGCCGGTCGCCCGGCTCGCCGCCACCCGGCTGCACCCGCGCACCGCCACCCGGCTGCTGACCGCGGTCGCCGTCGTCATGGCCGTGTGCAGCACGCTGTGCCTGGCCCTGCTCATGGTGGTCGGCACGGCGCAACTGCCCGGCAACCCGCTGCCGGACGGCTGGTCCGACCCGCAGGTGCGGGCCGCCGTCCCGCACGACGAGGTGGCCGGCCGGGCCGCGATACCGGCGCTCGCCGCGGTCGCCGCCGCCTGTGCCCGGACCCTGGGACGGCACCGCCGGGTCACCCGCCGCGCCCGCCGCGCCCTGGCCGGGGTGCCGGGGTCCACGGTGGCGGTCCTGCCCGACAGCGAGCCGTACGCGTACGCGCTGCCCGGCGACCGGGGCCGGATCGTCGTCAGCACGGCGCTGCTGGCCGCACTCGCCCCGGCCGAGCGGCGCGCCCTGTTCGCGCACGAGCGGGCCCACCTGGCCGCCCGGCACCACCGCCACCTGCTCGCCGCCCATCTCGCCGCCCGCGCCAACCCGTTCCTGCGCCCGCTGCGCACGGCCGTGGTCTACACGGCCGAGCGATGGGCCGACGAGGAGGCGGCCCGCGCGGTCGGCGACCGGCGCACGGTCGCCCGTGCCATCGGCAAGGCGGCCCTGCTGGCGCCGGGCACCCCCGCGCCGACCCTGGCCGCGCTGGCCGCGCCCGGTCCCGTGCCGCGCCGGGTCGCCGCGCTGCTGGCGCCCGCCCCGGCGGCCCGCACCTGGCCGTCGGCGTTCACCGCCGCCGGCCTGGCGGTCTGGGGCGCCGCGGCCGGGGCGCTGGCCTCCGCGATGTCGTCGGCGAACTCGGCCGTCACGCTGGTCCTGATCCTGCGCGCGGCCACCCCGCTGTGACGCCTCACTCCTCGGGGAAGTCGCCCGCGAGGGCCGAGGCGATCCGCAGGTGCCGCTCCGCCTCCTCGTGCCGGGCCTGCCGCTGGAGCGTGCGGCCCAGCATGAGCCGGGCGTAGTGCTCCACCGGGTCCCGCTCCACGATGGTGCGCAGCTCGGCCTCGGCGCGGCGCAGCTGGGCCGAGTGGTAGTAGGAGCGGGCCAGCAGCAGCCGGGGCCCGGTCTGCTCCGGTACCTCCTCGACCAGCCCGGACAGCACCCGGGCCGCGCCCGCGTAGTCCTTCGCCTCGAAGAACAGTTGCGCGCGCTCCCAGCGTTCGGCGGCGCTGCCGTGGGCGTAGTACGTGCTCTCCGGTCGCGTCTGCATCGGAGTCTCCTCTCGCGTCCCCGCTGTGATCTCGTTCGGCTGCCACAACCGGGGGAGGTTGTTGAATATTCCACCTCTTAGGGTTGACCTCTTGGGGGCCCGGGCACCGCACTGTCTCCCCGTGCCGCTCGCACCGGTCACGCGGCCCCGCCGCTCAGCGTGCGGGCCCGGCCGCGCGCCGGCCGACCCGCCGGGTGCCGGGCGGGCCGCCAAGTGGTGACCAGCGCCGCCGCCAGGAGGAGTTCGGCGATGTCACCGCCGTAGTACATGAGTGTGGCGCCGCCCTGGACCTGGGCGACGGGAGCGTCGACGGCCACCCCGAACCCGCCGTACATCAGCTGTGCCGCGACGGCGTGCACGGCGATGGCGCAGCCGAGGAACACCAGCCGGGCCCGGACGCCGGGCCGGGACGGGGCGGGGTCGGGACCGGCGACGGCGTGCGCGAACAGGCAGCCCGACAGCAGGAAGTGCGCGTGCAGCAGCCAGTGCCCGGCCGGGTGGGCGAGGACGGCCTCGTACAGCGGCGTGAAGTACAGGACCGGCAGGCTGCCCGCGGACAGCACCAGGGCCACCGCCGGGTGCGCGAGCAGCCGGGCCGGCGTGCTGTGCAGCACCGCCGTGAGACGGCGCGCGCGGGGCGCGGAAAGGGTGCGCAGCAGCAGGGTGACGGGCGCGCCGAGCACCAGGGCGAGCGGGGCGTACATCCCGATGAGCAGGTGCTGCGCCATGTGACCGCGGAAGTCGCGGTGCGCGAAGGACGCGACGGGCGGCAGCAGCGCCACCGCCAGCAGGGCCAGGCCGGTGCCGAAGGCGGCGGTCCGCCAGGGACTCCAGCCCCGCACCGGATTGCGGCGCCGCGCCCGCCACGCCGGCAGCAGATAGCCGGCCGCGCACACCAGCAGCGCGAGGAGGGGCAGGACGACGCCCGGCGCGCCGCCCGCGTCCGGGTGGCCGGTGTGCGAGGTGTGGTCGTGGCCCATCAGGCGGCGACCCCGTCCCGTCCGGGGCCGGCCGCCGCCGGGTCGAAGGACCGGCCGCCGCGCGCCAGCAGCCAGCCGACGGCCACCAGCAGCGCGCCCAGGACCAGGAAGGCGATGTCCCACCACAGCTGGTGCGGCCCGCCGCGGACGTGGTGGATGCCCAGGATCTGATGGTCGAGCAGGCCCTCCACGAGGTTGAACAGGCCCCACCCGGCCAGCACCCACCCCCACAGCACCCGGGACGCCCACACCCGCCGGCGGCCGGTGGTCACCCGGGCGTACAGCACGGCGAGGCCGGTCAGGACGGCGAGCCAGCACACGGTGTGGAAGACACCGTCCCACACGGTGTTCATCCGCAGCCCGGAGACGGTGCCGGGGTCGTAGTACTTCACGCCGATGCGGTCGTGGTCGGTGCTGGTGAGCATGTGGTGCCACTGGAGGAGCTGGTGGAGCAGGATGCCGTCCACGAATCCGCCGAGCCCCACGCCCAGCAGGATGCCGGGCAGGCGCAGACTGGCGGGCGCGGTGTCGGTGCCGGTGTCTCGCACGGTGGTTGCCATCGCTCCTCGTCTCGGTCGGTCCCGGACCGGTCGGTCCCGGGGGCGGTCGGTACCGGATCGGCCGGAGCCGGGCCGGTGGGTGCCGGGGCGGCCGGTCCCGGGGCGGCCGATGCCGGGGCGGTCGGTGCCGGGCCGGCCGGTCCGGGGTGCCGGTTCCGGCGGAGGTGCCCTGACGACAGCTACCAGCTTCCGGGCCCCGCCGCTGCCCCACACTCGGCCATCCGCGCCGCCCGGGACGGCGGGCGGCTCCGGCCGCGGGAGTACCCCGCCCGGGGGACCCGCACGCACGGCAACCGCACGCCCCTCCGTACGGCGTGCGCCCGCACCTCCGGGCCTCCCGGGGCCGTGCGTCCGGCCACCCCGGACCCGTGCGTCCGGGCACCTTGCGCTTCTCCGCAGACGCCCCCGTGACCTGGGCCGCGCCGCCCGCCGGAGCCGTGCCCCGGCGGGCGGATCCGCAACTAGTACGGGGCGAAAGATTGATAAGCCATAACTTGCATGCTTTCCCCAGCGTTTCACCGGGTGCGGGCGAGTGCCCGCGACCGTATCTGGAAGGACAGGGAACCGATGAAACGGGTTACCCGAAACAGTGTGATCGCCTTCGCCGCCGCCTCCGGAGCGATGGCAGTGGCCGGGCCGGTGTACGCCGACTCCGCCGCCAACGGTTCCGTGGGCGGTTCGCCCGGGCTGATCTCCGGCAACGGCATCCAGCTGCCGGTGCACGTTCCGGTGAACGCGTGCGGGAACACCGTGGACGTGGTGGGGCTGCTCAACCCGGCCATGGGCAACCGCTGCGCCAACCTGGGCGGCCACGAGGGCAAGGCGGGCGCGGCGAACTCGGGCGGGGCCACGGCCCACGGCGCGGTGAAGGGCTCGCCGGGCGTCGTCTCCGGCAACGGCGTCCAGCTTCCGGTCGACGTGCCCGCGAACGTCAGCGGCAACAGCGTCGACGTGGTCGGCATCCTCAATCCCGCCTTCGGCAACACGTCCGTGAACGCCTCGCGTCCGCACGAGCCCGGCCGGGTCACACCGCCCGCGCACGAGCCGTCCGCGCCGCCGGTGCGCCACCAGCCGCCGCGCCACCCGTCCACGACCCGCCCGGCGCCGAAGCCGACGCCCACCGTGGTCCGGCCGCGCACGCCCGGCACCCTCGCGCACACGGGGGCGGAGGGCGCCTGGACGGCGGCCGCCGCCGGCCTGACGTCGGTGCTGGGCGGCGCCGTGCTGTACCGGCGCTTCCGCACCCGCACGGCCACCCCGGGGAACTGACCCCACCCGCCCCCCGGCCCCCGACCCGGGCCCGGGGGGCGGCTTCTTCCCGGACCCGCGACCGAGACGGCCACTTCTCACCCCGGCAAGACGGCCGCGCCGGCACCCGGCATCCGGGCCGGCCCCTACCCGGAACCCGGAACCTGGGCGGCCTCCTCCCGGGACCCGGGGCCGGGGGCCTTCTCCGGCACCCTGGGGCGGCCCTTCTCCGAGCCGGAACCCCTCGCCCGGAACCCGCCGGACGGACGCCCGTTCCCGGAACCAGGCATCGGGGCGGCCCTTTTTCGGAGCCCGGAACCCGGGCGGCCTCTTCCCGGGGCCGGGGGCCTTTTCCGGCGCCCTGGGGCGGGCTTTGCCCGCACCGGAACCCCCCGCCCGGAACCCGTCGGACGCCCCTTCCCTGAACCCGGCATCGGGGCGGCTCCTTCCCGCGGCCCCGACACCCGGGCAGCCGCTCCCCGGACCCCGGCACCCGGGCGGCCCTGCCCGGCCTGGCACCCGGACGCCCCCTCCCGGAGCCCGGCATCGGGGCGCCCCCTTCCCGGCCCGGCACCCGGGCGGCCCCTGCCCGAGCCCCGGCGCCGGGGGCCCCGCGCCCGTAAGGCGGTCTCACCACCCGGTGAACAGCAAACTGTTCAGCAGCAGGGCGAGGACCGTCTGGGTGGTGAGCCAGGCCCGGGGGCGGGGGAGGAACGCGCATGCCGGGAGCAGCCACATCGCGAACGGCAGCCAGATGCGCTCCGTCTCCGCCTTGCTCATCCCGGACAGATCCGCGGCCAGCACCGCGAGCAGGGCCGCCGCCAGGAGGAGGGCGAGCCGGTCGCCGGCCGGCCCGGCCGTACGGCGGACGGCCGCCGCGCCGGCCCGGCGCAGCCCCGCCACGGTCGCCACGCCCGTGATCAGCACGGTGCAGGCCGGATTGGCCCACACCCAGTAGCCGTACGGGCGGATGCCGCCGACGCCCTGGTAGTAGCGCGTCACCAGCAGCCGGTACCCCTCCCACCAGTCGAACCCGGCGAGCGCGCACGCCGCCGGGACGACCGCCGCCCCGGCCAGGAACAGCACCGGCAGCAGTACCGGCCGCTCGCGGACCCGCCGCCGGCCCAGTACCGCCACCGCCGCCCCGATCAGCGCGACGAGCGTCAGGCCGTAGGACAGGAAGCAGGTCAGGCCGTACAGCAGACCGCTGCCCGCCGCCCAGGCCGCGGACCGCCCGGTGACCGCGAGGGCCAGCAGCGCCACGGACCAGGCGGCCACCGCCGCGAAGTAGCCGTCGGCCGACGCGCCCACCCACACCGCGGCCGGGGCCGTCACCAGGAACGGCGCCGCCCGCCGGGCCGGTGCCTCGCCGGCCAGCGCGCGCACCGCCACCAGCACCGCCACGCCCGCGCTCGCGCCGACGGTGATACACCAGGCGCCGGCCCAGCCGCCGCCGTGCAGCCCGGCCCGGTCCAGCAGGACGAAGGTGAGGGTGGCCGCCGGCGGATGCCCGGCGACGTGCGCGGGCCAGGGGGCGGGGCCACCGCTCACGATGTGGTGGGTGAAGTCGCGCAGCGCGGCCGGGATGTCGTGGAAGCGGCCGAGGACCGTCAGATACTCGCTGCGGGTGGTGAGCCGCCCGGCCACGCCCCGCCGCCAGCCGTCCACCAGCGCCAGCGACCACGTCCAGGCCAGGGCCGTGCCCCAGGCCGCCCACAGCAGCCCCCGCCACGGCAGCCGGCCGGCCACGGCCGGCCCCGCGGCCACCACGCCGGCCGCCACCAGGACGGCGGCCGGCGTGCCCGGGCCCAGGTGCGGGTCCCAGTCGGCGAACAGCGGCGGCCAGTGGACGAACAGGGTGCGGCGGGTGTCCTGGAGGTGCCGGCCGACGAGCACGGCGACGAGGACGAGCGCGGCGGCGGCAGCGGCGGCGCACAGATCGGCGCGCCGGCCGGCGTACCGGTCACGGTGGGGAGCCTGGGTCACACCGGAACGCTAGGGCCGCGACCGGGTGACGACCGGGACCGGCGGTGCGACGTCAGCGTTTCGTCATGGGTGGCGGACCCGGTAGGGGCCGTACCCGGGCCTACCGTCACTCTCATGCGAGACGACCGCCCCCGGCTCCCCGGCTCTCCCGGCTTCTGGCGCAGCCCGCTGCGCGGCCCGTGGTTCACCTCGGTCCTCGGCGTGGTGCTGCTCGCCGGTGTCACCGTGCTGTTCGTGACCGGCCTGGTGTCGTACGCCGCCTACAGCCCGGACCTGTCCCCGGTGAACGACCAGACACCGGACAAGGGCCTCCTCGGGTTCTACCTCTTCACCTGGCCCACCGGCCCGGCCTGGCTGTACCGGCTCACCCAGGGCGTCCACGTCACGCTCGGCATCACCCTGGTCCCGGTGCTGCTGGCCAAGCTGTGGTCGGTGGTGCCGCGACTGTTCGCCCTGCCGCCGGCCCGGTCCGTCACGCACGCGCTGGAGCGGATCTCCCTGCTGCTGCTCGTCGGCGGCGGGCTGTTCGAGTTCACGACCGGGGTGCTCAACATCCAGTTGCAGTACGTCTTCCCGGGCTCCTTCTACCCGCTGCACTTCTACGGCGCGTGGGTGTTCTTCGCCGCGTTCGCGGCGCACGCCGCGCTGAAGGCGCCGACGGCGCTGCGGGCGCTGCGACGGCGCCCGGGCCTGGCGGACGACCTGGTCGCCCCGCGCCCCGAACCGCCCACCGTCACCCGGCGCGGCGCGCTGGGACTGGTCGGCGGCGGCTCGCTGCTGCTGTTCGTGACCACGGCCGGGCAGAGCCTGGGCGGATCCCTGCGCCGTACGGCCCTCCTCGCGCCGCACGGCGGAGCCGATCCCGGCGGCGGCCCGAACGGGTTCCAGATCAACAAGACCGCCGGGTACGCCGGGATCACGCCGGCCGACACGCACGAGGACGCCTGGCGGCTCGTCGTCACCGGGCGCACCGGGACGGTCCGCCTCAGCCGCGCCGAGCTGCTGCGGCTGCCGCAGCACAGCGCGGCGCTGCCCATCGCCTGCGTCGAGGGCTGGTCGACGGCGGACCAGTGGTGGCGCGGGGTGCGGCTGCGCGACCTGGCGGCGCTCGTCGGCCACGGCGGTGACCCGCCCGACGTGTTCGTGGAGTCGCTCCAGCGGCACGGCGCCTTCCGCCGCGCCGCCCTGCGGTCCGGCCAGACGGCCGACCCCCGCTCCCTGCTCGCCCTGTACGTCAACGGCGAGGAACTGTCCCCCGACCACGGCTACCCGGCGCGGATCATCGTGCCCGCCGCGCCCGGTGTGCTCAACACCAAGTGGGTGGCCCGGCTGACCTTCGAGGACCTGTGAACCGCCCGCGCCCGCCCCTCGGCAGCCCCCTCCACCTCCTCCTTCTCGTCTGCTCGTTCGCGCTCGCCGGCTATGCCGGGATCCGGCTGTTCGCGGACGACTGGCGGGGTGTGGCGCTGTGGCTGGCGGGGGCGGCGGTGCTGCACGACCTGGTGCTGCTGCCGCTGTACACGCTGGCGGACCGGGCGGTCGTCCGCGGGCTGGACGCGGCCGGGCGCCGGAACCGGACGATGTACGTCCGGGTGCCCGCGGCCCTGTCCGGGCTGCTGCTGCTCGTGTGGTTCCCGCTGGTCAGCGGGCTGGCCGGGCGGCACTACCGGTCCGCGACCGGGCTGTCGCCGGCCGGCTACCCGGCCCGCTGGCTGCTGATCACCGCGGTGCTGTTCGGCGGCTCGGCCCTGCTGCTGGCGCTGCGGGTGCGCAGCGCGGCGAAGCGGCGTCCGCCGGCCGCCCACTGATCCGCGGTCCGCCAGCCCGAGCGGGCCGCGTACCGCGACAGGGCCGGCGTGCCGAGCCGCGCCCAGGGGAAGACAGCGCCCGTCTCCTCGCCCGTCGCGCGTGCGGTGCCCGTGACGACCCGCACCTCGGAGCGCTCGTCGACGTCCACCGCGGCCGTCTCGGCGATCAGCAGCCCGCCGGGACGCAGCAGCCGGGCGACCCGGTCCAGCAGCGCGCGCGGGTCGCCGCCGATGCCGATGTTGCCGTCCATCAGCAGGACCGTGTCCCAGCGGCCCTCGCCGGGCAGCGGCTCGAACACCGAGCGGCGCAGGGCCCGACTCGCCCCGGGCGCCCGGCTGCGGAGCCGGCGCACCGTGTGGTCGACGGCGGCCGCGCTGATGTCGATCCCGAGGACGGTACGGCCCCGGGCGGCGAGTTCCGCCACCAGCCGGCCCGGTCCGCAGCCGACGTCGAGCACCGCGCCCTCGCACCGGTCCAGCACCGCCAGGTCGACCGGGTCCGCCCGCGCGCACCACCGCTCGACCTCCAGCGGCAGCAGCCAGCCGTCGCCGCGGCGCAGGAACAGCGGGCCGCGCCCGGTGCGCAGCGCGGCGGCGTACGGGTCGGCTCCCGCCCAGGCGACGGCCCGCGGCGTGCTCATCGCCCGGCTCCGGTGCGCGGCGGACAGGCGGCCAGCCGGGCGGCGAACCGGCCGCGGGGGGCCAGGGCGGCGACCGCCGCCGCGTCGGCGGCGGTGTCCACGTCCCGCAGCCGGGGCAGATCGCGCACTCGCAGCCCGGCGGCCACCAGCCGCCGCCGCTGCACGGCGCCGGTCCGCCCCGTCGACATCGGCACGCCGCGCAGCAGGGCCGGATCCGGTGCGGCCAGGCCCAGCGCCCAGAACCCGCCGTCGTCCGCCGGTCCGAAGCACGCGTCGCAGTCCGCGAAGTCCGTCGTGAGCAGGTCCGGGGTCACCTGCGGGGTGTCCATGCCGATCAGCAGGGCGGGCCCGGCGCACCGGGCGAACGCGTCGGCCAGCCGCGCGTCCAGGCCGCCCGCGCACTGCGGTACGACGTCGAAGCCGGGCGGCAGCCAGGGGCCGGGGGAGCCGTCCAGCACCAGCACGCGCCGGGTGGCGGGCGCGGCCGCCACGGCGTCCAGGGTGTCGGCCAGGGAGGCCTCGGCGAGGTCCGCCGCCTCGGCGGGAGTGAACGGCGGGGTGAGCCGCGTCTTGACCCGGCCGGGCACCGGCTCCTTGGCGATCACGAGCAGCGTGGTCACCGTACGGCCCTCCCGTCGGCCGGGGATTCCGCCAGGACCCGGCTCATGTCCCGCACCGCCTGCCAGGTGCCGCGCCAGGTGCCGGTCACCTTGGAGGCGCCGGTGCGCGGCCGGTACGGCACGTCGTGCTCCGTGATCCGCCAGCCGGCGTCGGCCGCGCGCACCACCATCTGGAGCGGATAACCGCTGCGCCGGTCGCCGAGGTCCAGCGCGAGCAGCGGCTCCCGGCGGGCGGCGCGCAGCGGGCCGAGGTCGTGCAGCCGCAGCCCGGTGCGGCGGCGCAGCAGCCGGGTCAGCGCGGCGTTGCCGGCCCGGGCGCGCACCGGCCAGGCGCCTCGGCGCACCGGCCGCCGGCGGCCGAGGACGAGGTCGGCGTCGCCGTCGCGGACCTCCCGCACGAAGGGCACGAGCAGCGCCGGGTCCAGGGAGGCGTCGCAGTCGCAGAAGCAGACGACGTCGGCGGTGGCGGCGGCCAGACCGGCGTGGCAGGCGGCACCGAAGCCGCGCCGCGGCTCGTGGACGACGGTCGCGCCGAGGGCGCGGGCGAGGCCGGCCGAGCCGTCGGTGGAGCCGTTGTCCACCACGAGGGCCCGCCAGCCCGCCGGGATCCGGTCGAGCACCCAGGGCAGGGCCCCGGCCTCGTCCAGACAGGGCAGCACCACGTCCACGTCCGCCGGTGGTGAGGATGTCGAGGAGGTCACGCCGTTCACCCTACGAATGGGAAGCGGACATACCGGACTTCCCCATCTTACGAAACGCGGACACCGGGCCCCGGGGCCGGCTCCGGGCGGGACGCCCGCGACGGCCCGGTGCGAGGCTGGAGGCATGCAGCAGCAGCCAGCCGTCCCGGCCGGGGACGCGGCCCCGGACGGGACCGCGCCCGACACGGCCCCCGCCGGACCGCCCGCCCCCGCGGCCGCCCGGATCCTGGTCGTCGACGACGACGCGACCGTCGCCGAGATCGTCGCCGGCTACCTGGGCCGCGCCGGGTACGACGTCGACCGGGCCGGCGACGGCCCCGCCGCGCTCGCCCGCGCCGCCGCGAACTGGCCGGACCTGGTGGTGCTCGACCTGATGCTGCCCGGCATGGACGGCCTGGAGGTCTGCCGGCGGCTGCGCGCCCGGGCGCCCGTCCCCGTCGTGATGCTCACCGCCCGCGGCGACGAGGACGACCGCGTCCTCGGCCTGGAGGTCGGCGCCGACGACTACGTGACCAAGCCGTTCAGCCCGCGCGAACTCGTCCTGCGGGTGCGGTCGGTGCTCCGCCGCACGCTCCCCGCCGCCGACCCGCGCCCGCTGGCCGCGGCCGGGCTCACCGTCGACCCGGCGGCCCGCCGCGCCACCCGGAACGGCACCGAACTCGCGCTCACCCTGCGCGAGTTCGACCTCCTCGCCTTCTTCCTGCGGCATCCGGGACGGGCCTGGAGCCGGGAGGACCTGATGCGCGAGGTGTGGGGCTGGGACTTCGGCGACCTGTCCACCGTCACCGTCCACGTCCGCCGGCTGCGCGGCAAGGTCGAGGACGACCCGGCCCGGCCGCGCCTGGTGCAGACCGTGTGGGGCGTCGGCTACCGCTTCGACCCGGCCGGCCGGGAGGAGACGGGCTGACATGCGCGACACCCTGCTCATCGCCCTCTACGCCTTCGCCGGGGCCGCCGCCACGGGCCTGGCGGGAGCCGCCGCGCTGCGGCTGCTGCGGCGCCGCTCGCTCACCGTGTCCCTCGCCGTGGTCGCGGCCGTCGGCGTCGGTGGCGTCCTCGCCGGCACCCTCGCCGTCGCCTGGGCCATGTTCCTGTCCCCGCACGACCTGACCGTGGTCACGACGGTCGTCGCGATGGCGGCCGCGGTCTCCCTGGCGACGGCGCTCGTGCTCGGCCGCTGGGTCGTCGCCCGCAGCCGCGAACTCGCCCTCGCCGCACGCTCCTTCGGCGAGGCGGGCGACTTCGCCGCGCCAGCGGCCCCGGCCACCGCCGAACTGGCCGAGGTGAGCCGGGAGCTGGCCGCCACCAGCGCGAGACTCGCCCGGTCCCGGGAACGGGAACGCGCGCTGGAGTCCTCACGCCGGGAACTCGTCGCCTGGATCTCGCACGACCTGCGCACCCCGCTCGCCGGGCTGCGCGCCATGTCGGAGGCGCTGGAGGACGGGGTCGCGGACGACCCCGCCCGCTATCTGCGGCAGATCCGCACCGAGGTGGAACGCCTCAACGCCATGGTCGGCGACCTCTTCGAACTCTCCCGCATCCAGGCCGGCGCCCTCCCGCTGAGCCCGTCCCGCGTCTCCCTGTACGACCTCGTCGGCGACGCCCTCGCGGGGGCCGGCCCGCTCGCCCGCGCGCACGGCGTCCGGCTGGTCGGCGACCGGGTGGCGCCGGTGCCGGTCGAGGTCGACGCCAAGGAGATGAGCCGCGTGCTGGGCAATCTGCTGGTCAACGCGATCCGCCGGACGCCCGCCGACGGCACGGTCGCCATCGCCGCCGAACGCTCGCCCGACGGGATCGTCCTCTCCGTCACCGACGGCTGCGGCGGCATCCCCGAGGAGGATCTGCCGCGCGTCTTCGACACCGGCTGGCGCGGCACCCACGCCCGCACCCCGCCGGCCGGCGCGGGCCTCGGGCTCGCCATCGTGCGCGGGATCGTCGAGGCGCACCAGGGCCGGACCGCCGTACACAACATCCCCGGCGGCTGCCGCTTCGAGGTCGTCCTGCCCACGACCCCCTGACCGGCGGCTTCCTGGTCACCTGCCTGTCCCGGCCTCCCGGCCGCCGCCAGCTCCCGCCAGCCCCCGCCCGCGCTCACTCGGGCACCGCGAACTCCCGCATGCCTTGAGCGAATTCCACCTCCGGACGCCAGCCCAGCTCGGTCCGCAGTCGCGCGGAGTCGGCCGTGATGTGCCGTACGTCGCCGAGCCGGTACTCGCCGGTGACCACCGGCGCGGGCCCGCCGTGGGCGTCGGCCAGCGCGCGGGCCAGGTCCCCGACCGTGCGCGGCTCGCCGCTGCCGGTGTTGTAGACCGTGAGCCGGCCCGGCGCGGCCGGTGCCGTCAGTGCCGCGACATTGGCCCGGGCCACGTCCCGCACGTGCACGAAGTCCCGGCGCTGCCGCCCGTCCTCGAACACCCGGGGCGCCTCGCCCCGGGCGAGCGCGGAGCGGAAGAAGGAGGCGACGCCGGCGTACGGCGTGTCCCGGGGCATCCGGGGCCCGTACACGTTGTGGTAGCGCAGCGACACGGCGGACCCGCCGGCCGACTGGGCCCAGACGGCGGCCAGGTGTTCCTGCGCCAGTTTGGTCGTGGCGTACACATTGCGCGGATCGGCCGGCGCGTCCTCGCCGACCAGCCCGGGCACGAGCGCGCCGCCGCACCGCGGGCACCCGGGGTCGAACCGTCCCGCGTCCAGATCGGCGACCGCCCGCGGCCCCGGCCGTACCACCCCGTGGTGCGGGCACGCGTACCGGCCCTCGCCGTACACGACCATGGAACCGGCCAGCACGAGGTGCCGTACGCCCGCCTCGGCCATGGCGGTGAGCAGGACGGCGGTCCCCAGGACGTTGTGCGAGACGTACTCCGCCGCGTCCCCGAATCCCGTGCCGAGCCCGACCAGCGCGGCCTGGTGGCAGACGGCGTCCACGCCGGACACGGCCCGCGCGACCGCGACGGGATCGCGCACGTCCGCGTCCGGAGCGGCGCGCGTGTCGAACACCGCCGGCTCGTGCCCGTGCGCCGTGAGCGCCTCGACGACATGGGACCCGATGAACCCGGCACCGCCGGTGACCAGTACGCGCATCACACCACGCTAGGCCCGCCCCGGCATTGGGCCGCCCGGCCGCGCCCGCACGTCACGACTCCGTAAGACCGCGCGCCGCCCGGGACCCGGGCGGCCTCACCAGGTGACCGGCAGCCGCAGCGGGAAACGGCGGATGGTGCCGGTGTCCCACTCGATGTCATCGGCCGGGACGGCCAGCCGCAGACCGGGGAAACGGGTCAGCAGACCGGTGACCGCGCTCTCCAGTTCCGCGCGGGCGAGCGGCGCGGCGAGGCAGTGGTGCCCGCCCCAGCCGAACGTCATGTGCGGGCGCACCGGCCGTTCCAGGTCGAGGGTGTGCGGGTCGGGGAAGACGGCCGGATCGCGGTTGGCCGCCAGGTAGGACACGTGCACGTAGTCGCCGGCGCTGATGCGGACGCCCTCGATCTCCGCGTCCTCCAGCGCGATCCGGGGGATGCCCACGCCCTTGCGGAACGGGATGAACCGCAGCAGCTCCTCCAGCGCGCCCGGGAACCGGCCGGGGTCGCGGACGAGCGCGGTCCGCTCCTGTTCGGGGCGGGTCAGCAGCAGGTACGCGATGTTGCTGATCTGGCAGGTCGCGGTGTCGTTGCCGCTGAGGATGAGCGTCACCGCCAGGACCGCCAGCTCGTCGTCGCTCAGCGGTTCCTCGCCCTCCGGCACCGGAGCCGTGGCCAGCGCGCTGAGCAGGTCCTCGCCGGGTGCCTTCCGGCGCTGCGGTACCAGCCCGGCGAAGTACGCCCGCAGGGACGCCTTGGCCTCGGCCGCGTCCTGCCGGGCGTCCGGGGAGGTGGCGAGCAGCCGCATGGTGCGGTCCCGCAGCTCCGCGCGGTCGGCCTCGGGCACGGCGAGCAGCTCGCAGATCGTCAGGTGGGGCAGCGGCACCGACAGATGGGTCACCAGGTCCGCGGGCGGCCCCGCCTCGGCCATCTTGGTGAGCAGCCCGTCCACCACCCGGTCCACCGCCGGCCGCATGGCCGCCACCCGGTCCCGGGTGAACGCCTGGGCCGCCACGTGCCGCAGCCGGGTGGCGTGCGGCGGGTCCGTGACGTTGATCGACTCGGGTGACACGATCGGTTCGGGCGTCATCCTCGGGTAGTCGCGCCCGACGATCGCCGCGCGGCTGAACCGCGCGTCGATCGTCACCTGCCGCACCCCGGCGAAGCTGGTCACGAGCCACGCCTCCGCCTCGCCGTAGGGCAGCCGGATCCGGCTGACCGGGCCGCCCCGCGCCAGGGCGGCCAGCTCGGGATCGAACTCCAGCGCGTCAGCGAAGTCGAAGGGGCAGTCGAGCACTGCCGGGTCGTGGAAGGACATACAGCCTCCTTTGTGCGCCGCCGGGCGCGTGGGCCCCCGAAGGCGCCGGTGTGTCCCGTGCCGCCGACGGGGTCGGGGACGAGGCGGCCCCCGGAGCATGCCCGGCCGCGCGGGTACTACGGCCGGCCGGACCTGCGTCCGCAGAGGTCACGTTGTCCAATATGGGGGAGGTCGACGGGCTTCGCACCACAGGGGCGTCACCCACCGCCACCTCCGGACCGCGCCGGGTGGCGTTCCGGGGCGGTCACGCCCGGACGGACCGGGACGCGCCGGCGGCCGTCGCTTCCTCGGCTCGGTCGGTGCTCTCCCCGTGCCTCCGGCTCCGGGATGCCGGTGCGGACGGTGCGGTACGCCTTCTATCTCCGACCGCGGTTGTTCCTAGAATGGCCGGGTGGACGACATCGACGCGATCGCGGCGCTCCAGGATCCGGTACGGCGGCGGCTGTACGAGTACGTGGTGGCGCAGGGCCGCGAGGTGGGCCGCAACGAGGCCGCCGAGGCGGCCGGCGTGGCCCGCACGCTCGCCGCGCACCACCTGGACAGACTGACCGAGGCCGGACTGCTGGAGAGCGGCAGCCGCCGCCTGACGGGCCGCACGGGGCCGGGGGCGGGCCGGCCCGCCAAGGTGTACACACGGGCGCGGGCCGAGCGGACGGTGTCGCTGCCGGCCCGGGACTACCGCACGGTCGCCGAACTGCTCGGCGAGGCCGCCGAGCAGGCCGGTCTGGACGCCGGCCTCTGCGCGGCGGCGCGCCGCCGCGGCGAGGCCCTGCGCGGCGCGGAGGGGCCTTGCGGCGACCTGGACGAGGCCGTGCGGACCCTGGCCGCCCGCGGCTACGAGCCGTACCGGGAGGACGGCCCCGAGGAGGCGGCCGGGACCGCCGGACCGGTGGTCCGCCTGCGCAACTGCCCCTTCCACGCCGTCGCCGAACGCTTCCCGCCGCTCGTCTGCGGCATGAACCTCGCGCTGCTGGAGGGACTGCTCGGCACGGACGGTCCCGTCCGCGCCCGTATGGAGGCCCGGCCGGGTGAATGCTGTGTGGTGGTCGAGGATTCTAAAAACAAGATTGATTGACATAGAAAACGGGGCATGCTGATATGGGGTCATGACCCCCTCCACGCCTGCCTCCGCCCACCTCGCCCAGCTCAACGTCGCCACCCTCCGCCACCCTCTCGACGATCCGCGCATGGCGCCGTTCGTCGAGATGCTCGACCCGGTCAACGCCGCCGCCGACGGCACGCCCGGCTTCGTGTGGCGGCTCGTGGAGGAAGGGGCTCCCGACGCCACCGGTCTGCGCCCGGCCGGCGAGGACGTCATCGTCACCATGTCGGTGTGGGAGACCCGGGAGGCGCTGTGGGACTTCACCTACCGCAGCGGACACCTGGACCTGATGCGGCGCCGCCGCGCGTGGTTCCAGCGGCACGTCGAGGCGCACCTGGTGCTCTGGTGGATCCCGGCCGGCCATCTGCCCACCGTCGACGAGGGTTTGGCGCGGCTGGCGGAGCTGCGCGCCCACGGGCCGTCGCCGCGCGCGTTCACCTTCACCTCCTCCTACTCCGCCGCCGAGGCCGCCCCGTACCTCCGGGACGTACCGCCGGTCCCGGCCGCGGACGCGGCGGGGGTGTAGTGCGGGGGGGCGGCGGCCCCGGTCAACTCCCCTTCTGTTGCGAGTAGTTCAGGATGTGACGGCCGGGGGCCGGGTCCTCGGGGCGGCAGGCTCTTGGTTAGCCTGTTCCCGGAGAGGAAAGACGGGGATCGTGCCCGTGCGGTGCGTGAGGAAACGGCGTGGCCGCACATCCCCGTGGACACTCGAAGGGACATCTGGAGACATGACTCGCATCGCCATCAACGGGTTCGGCCGCATCGGCCGCAACGTGCTGCGCGTCTTACTCGAACGCGACAAATCGCTCGAAGTCGTCGGGGTCAACGACCTGACGGATCCCGCCAGTCTGGCCCGGCTGCTCAAGTTCGACTCGACGGCGGGCCGCCTCGGCCGCCCGGTGGAGGTCGACGGCGACACCCTCGTCGTGGACGGCCGCCGCATCAAGGTGCTGGCCGAACGCGAACCGGCGAACCTGCCGTGGCGCGAACTGGGCGCCGAGATCGTGCTGGAGTCGACCGGCCGGTTCACCGCCGCCAAGGCGGCCGGCGCCCACCTGGACGCCGGCGCGCGGAAGGTGCTCGTCAGCGCGCCCTCGGACGGCGCCGACGTCACGCTCGCGTACGGCGTCAACACCGACGCCTACGACCCGTCCGCGCACACCATCGTCTCGAACGCCTCCTGCACGACCAACGCGCTGGCACCGCTGGCCTCGGTCCTGGACGACCTGGCCGGCATCGAGCACGGCTTCATGACCACCGTGCACGCCTACACCCAGGAGCAGAACCTCCAGGACGGCCCGCACCGCGACGCCCGGCGCGCCCGGGCCGCCGCCGTCAACATCGCCCCGACCACCACGGGCGCGGCCAAGGCGATCGGCCGCGTCCTGCCCGGTCTCGACGGCAAGCTGTCGGGCGACTCGATCCGCGTCCCCGTCCCGGTGGGCTCGATCGTCGAACTCAACACGCACGTCAGCCGGGACGTGACGCGCGGCGAGGTGCTGGAGGCCTACCGCACCGCGGCTCAGGGCCGGCTCGCCGGCATCCTCGAATACTCCGAGGACGAGCTGGTGTCCTCCGACATCACGGGCAATCCCGCCTCGTCCGTCTTCGATTCCGCGCTGACCCGCGTCGACGGCCGTTACGTCAAGGTCGTCGCCTGGTACGACAACGAGTGGGGCTTCTCCCACCGCGTGGTCGACACGCTGGAACTCCTCGCCGGGAGCTGACCGGTGAACGGGTGTCTCCGGGACGGCGCCGCCGCCCCGGAGACACCCGCTCTCACGCGAGGAACTCCGTGATGATCTTCAGGAGTTCGGCCGGCTTCTCGATCGCCGCCGCGTGTCCCGAATCGATCTCGACGTACTCGCTGCCCGGTATCGCGGCATGGAAGTGCCGCGCGTAGCGCACCGGCACCAACTGGTCGTGCTTCATGCCGACCACGAGCGTGGGCGACGTGATACGCCCCACGTAGTCGCTGATGTCCACCCGGCTCACCAGGTCGACCAGCGCGACCATGCCCTCGGTCGGCATCAGCCCGGCCCGCAGCCGCAGGCGGTCACCCGCGCTCATGGAGTCCAGGAACTCGTCCGAGAGCACATGCAGGAGCGTGTACTCGGCGAAGGCGTTCGCGTCCAGCTCGGCCAGCCGGCGCCAGGTCCGCGCGAGCAGACGCTGCCAGGGCTGGCGGTAGTTCACGAATCCGCCCAGCAGGACCTGGCGCCGCACGAGGTCCGGCTCCTTGGCGGCCGCCGCCGCGGCGACGACGGCGCCGGTGGAGATGCCGAAGAGGTCCACCGGGCCCTGCGCGGCGTCCTTCACCACGCCCAGCACCTGATCGGCCAGCAGATCGATGTCCACCTCACCGTCGGGCAGCGGTGTGAGGTCGCTGCCCGAGTACCCCGGCACGATCACGGTCCGGCGCGGTGTGAACTCGTCCAGCAGGGTCGCGAAGCTGGTCTCCGGGTGCCCGGTGCCGCCGTGGATGAGGACGATCTCCGGTCCCTGGCCGTCCTTGTAGTACCCCACGGGTATGCCGGCGACGTCGACGCTGTGCTTCTCCATGCTGACCATGCGTTTTCTGTCCCGTTCTGTCGAAGGTGGGCGCCGGGCGGGTCACTTCGCGGTGGCGGACAGGGAGCCGGCCTCGTCGGCGGCCTTCCGGCGGTCCGGCAACAGCCAGCTGAGCAGGGCCGCACAGGCCGCGAAGCCCGCGGCGACGGGCAGCACCAGCGCCGCGGAGTGGGTGAGGATGACCGCCCCGAGGGCGCTGGAGAGGAAGTTGCCGAGATACGCGGCGGAGGTGTTCAGGGAGGTCACCACCGACGCGCCGCCGGGCGGCGCGTAGGTGATGATCCGGTGCTGCTGCGGTCCGATGACCGAGTACGACACGACACCGCTGAGCGCCGTGGCGATCGCCACGAGCACGAAGGTCTCCCGGATCGGCAGCATGATCAGGAACACCGCGGTGACGCCCACCGTGGCGCCGATGACCACGCGTCGCGGGTCGTACCGGTCGGCCAGCGTGCCGGCCGTCAGGTTCCCGCCCGTGGCGGCGATGCCGAACACCAGCAGCAGCAGCGCGAGCCGGGCCTGCTCGCCGTCGATGGCCGGCGCGAAGACCGCGCTCATGTAGGTGAAGGGCAGGAAGATGCCGGTGAACGCCAGCAGGGTCACCACCAGGACGCGCAGGACCCGCCCGTCGGTCAGCGGCGCGATGCGCTGCCGCAGCGAGGCGCCCTGGTCGAGCCGGACGGCCGGCAGCAGGGCGGCCACGACGGCCGCCACCACGGCGGCGACCGCGGCGACGAACCAGATCGCCGCCTGCCAGCCCCAGGCCCCGCCGATCAGGGTGCCCAGCGGCGCACCCAGCACCAGGGCCAGTGTCGCCCCGGCGGTCACCATGGCGATGGCCCGGCCCCGCCGTTCCTCACCGGCGAGATACGCGGCCGTGGCCACGGCGCTCGCCATGAACAGGGCCGCGCCGGCGCCGGCCAGCACGCGCGAGGCGAGGACCAGCCCGTACTGGTGCGCCGACGCGGTCACCGCGTTGCCCACGGCGAGCAGGGCGACTCCGGTCACGAGGACCCGACGCCGTGACCACTTGCCGGTGAACGCGGCGAGGACGGGTCCCAGGATCGCGTACGCGAGCGAGAACAGACTCACCAACTGTCCGGCAGCACCCGTGCTGACGTGCAATGTAGTGCGGATTTCGGGCAAGAGGCCGACGATGATGAAGCCGTCGGTCCCGACCACGAACGCGCCGAGGGCCAGAACCGCGGTCGGCACTCGCCAGTGAGAGGTGCCTGCGGACGTGTTGTTTTCCGCCACCGTGATGCGATCTCCAAACCGGTTTTCATAATTGCCGATATTTCAGTGGGGGCGCCCCTTCGCCGGGGCGCCGTGGCCGGGGCCGCCGCCCCGGCGCCCCGCCCCGCGGCGGGCACCGGGCGGCAGTCGCCCTCACGCCGTCGAGACGGCGCTGATCAGCCAGTTCCGCGGTACGCCGCGGACTTCCCGGGGTGCGACGGCGTACGGCCAGCGTCCCGCGCCCGCACCCGGCTCTCCCGGCTGCTTCAGGTCCCGCACGGCCCAGCCGTGGCCGTCCAGGAACTCCTCCGGGTCGTCCGTGCCGAACTGCCACGGCGTGCCGTCCTCGCGCAGGGAGCGCAGGAACGGCTGGGTCATCGGGTGGCGCAGCAGGGTCGCGCTGGTCATGTCGACGATCAGCCAGCTCTCGGCCGGACAGGCGCCGGCCACCGTGTCGAGCAGCCGTCCGACCTGCTCCTCGGTGAGGAAGAAGACCAGTCCCTCGGCGACCCACAGGGTGCGCTGCGCGGGGTCGAACCCGGCCGACTTCAGCGCCTCCAGCCAGTCCCCGGCCAGGTCGGCCCGGACGGGCACCGTCGGCACCCTCGGCTCGGCCGCGAGCGACGCCAGCCGCGCCTGCTTCTCGTCGAGCAGCGCGCCGTGGTCGACCTCGTAGACGGTGGCGCCCTCGGGCCAGTCGAGCCGGTGGGTGCGTACGTCCATGCCGTTGGCCAGCAGCACGACCTGCCGTATCCCGGTCCGGCCGAGGACGCCGGTGAGCGCGTCGTCCATGTAGCGGGTGCGCACGGCGATGAAGTCGGACACGGCGGCGCCCTGGTAGCGGTCGAGCAGCTCGAACCCGCGGGGTTCGGCCAGGGGCCGGGCGTAGTCGTCACGGAACATCGCGTCCGTGCGCTCACTCTCCAGCGCGCGTGCGGCCGCGGTCCACTGGGCGGTGTAGGAGATGTCGTCCACGCGGATGTCTTCCTCTTCGTTCCTCAGGCGGACAGGAAACGCTTCTCGATGGTGGCCAGGGTGCGCACGTCGTTGATGTCCAGGGAGTCCATGTCGATCTCCGCCCCGCCGGTCTCCTCGATCAGGAACACGAACTCGACGAAGGAGAGCGAGTCGACGAGGCGGTTCTCTATCAGGTCCTCGTCGGGACCGATGTCGGTCCGGTCCTCGTGCCTGGCCAGGATCCAGTTCTTGATGACGTCGATCCCCGTTGCCTGCGGCTCGGTCACAGTGACACCTTTCTCGTGTGTGGCCTCATGTGTGGACGGCCGCCGCGACCGCCACGGCGTAGCCGCCGTCGTGGGCCAGGCTGACCGATATCTCGGGATGCATCCGGGCGGCCTCGGCCAGTTCCGCGGCCACCCCGTGCAGCCGCACGACCGGCCAGGTGCCGGCCCCGCTCTCCACCTGTATGGAGCGCCACGGCACCGGCCTGTCCCGTACGTGGAAGAGCTTGAAGACCGCCTCCTTGACCGCCAGGAGACCGGCGACGGAGCTGGGGTCCAGGCGGCCCTGCCGGGTGCAGGCGGCGATCTCCTCGGGCAGGAGCATGCGGCTGAGCACCGGCCGGCGGTCCGGCCGGACGAGTTCCTCGGCGCGGGAGAGCGGCACGATGTCCACCCCGACGCGCGGCGCGCTAGGCGGAGCCGGTCGCACGGAGTGCCTGCTCGACTCGGGTCAGGGCCTGCTGGGCGCCTCCGTGACGGTCGATCAGGGCCCCCACCCACCGTTCGAGCCCGAACGCGACACAGCCGGTGAACGCCACCGCGTCGTCCTCCCCGACGGTGATCCGGCACCGCTCGCCGAAGAAGTTCCGGTGTGTGTTCACCGAGGCGATGGCGACACCGTCGACCTGGAACTCGTACTTCACCGGCTCCAGCCGCTGGAGCAGGGCGCGCGCGCCGCCCTGGAAGAACGGATCGGTCGCGGCCTGCACCTCGACGTCGAGCGACAGCCGGCCGAGGAACTCCTCGATCCGCTCCCGGTACCGGGCGATCACGCTCTGGGTGTGCTCGAACGACCCGATGGCGACGATCTCCCGCATCTGGAAGCTGAGCAGCCGGCGCAGGCCGTCGAAGTGGGTCTCCTTGCGGAAGCACCGGTTGACGAGTGTCACCAGGGTGTCCGCGGGCACCCGCGTGTCCTGGTAGAGCAGGTACGCGGCGAAGCAGGTCGCGGTGGACAGGCCGAGGTGCGGCTCCGCCGCCTGCTCCGTGGTGAACCGGCCCTTGGCCGGCCCGGAGGTGGGCGTCCGGAGCCCGCCGGCGACCAGGGCCAGATGGGGGAAGTTGACGTAGAGGTCCAGGTTCGCCAGGTCGTCCACCGGATAGACCGGCGGCGCGGAGATCTCACCGGCGCCCGCGTCGGTGCCCCAGCGTCTGAACGTGTCGTCCAGCAGCCGGAGCAGCGCCGCTTCCGAGGGGCCGAGGATGGCGAGGCCACCGGTGATCCGGCTGCTGCCCACGCGGGTCACTGTGCTGTCCTCCCGGACGGTCCGGCGGGCCGTGCCTCGTCGGAGAGCAGGCCCAGCTTGGTCAGATACGGCAGCGTCTTGCGGAACACCTGCGCCTCGAACTCGTGGCGCCGCGGCCCTTCGAGCAGCCGCCGCCGGACCTCCAGCGGCTTCGGGAGGCCGGCGTCCCGGTAGACCTGCGGGTTGTACAGCGACTCGAAGCTGTACGTCAGGTAGCGCTTGATGTAGTTGCTCACCTCGGCGAGTTCCTCGGCGGTCGCCCGGCTGCGGAAGCTCTCGAACAGCGCCTTGACCAGCTCCCGGCCGAACGCGATGTGCCGGGACTCGTCCTGGTGGTGGATGCGGTTGATGCCCCGGATCGTGTCGTGCAGGCGCTCGTCCGCGCCCATCCGCACGTTGAAGTGGTCGACCAGTTCCTCGAAGATGAGGATGCGCGCGAAGACGAGCAGGCTCGCCGCGTTGTCCGCCGGGATGGTCTCGGCCCCGCCGCGTATCTGCTTGTAGATCTTCCGGCCGTACCGCTGGCAGAACTCCGCGAAGAACCACATGTGTTCGTTCTCCTCACCGATGAAGTGGTGGAAGAACTCCGAGGACCTGGCGAAGTCGTCGGTGTGGATCCGCTTGGTGACCTCGATGAGCAGTTCCCGGATGCCGTGCACGTTGAGGCTGTAGAAGTTGACGCTCTCGTACTTGGACAGCGCGTGGAGCTGCTCGCGCGTCAGCTCTTCGGCGACGTCCGTGCCGTACGTCGTGGTCAGCTCGGGGCTCATCCACCACATGTCCTCGGGCAGCGTGTCCGGCCACTCGAACATCTGGTACGGGTTGTAGTAGTCCTCGATCGACTTGGCGCTCAGCCGGTCGAGGATGTCGAGAAGACGCGGATTGTCTTCCATGAGGGTGTCCGTCATTGCAAGAACCCCAATCGTCGTTCAGTGTGCCCGCGTTGCTCCGGCGGGCCTCAGCGGGCCCGCCGTACCGACTCGACGGCCGTCCGGGCGAGCCGGGCCGAACGGTCGTCCGTCGGCGTGTACTGATCGAGCCGGTGATTCAGCTGCGTGGAGGTGTAGGCGAAGGCGAGGTCGTGCTCGGGGACGGCGAAGACCAGCGCGCAGTCCTGCCCGTAGTGCCCGAAGGACTCGACGTCCAGGCCCGCTTGCGGAAGGTTGTGGTCGGGCAGCATGAACCCTTCCGCGTAGGCGCGCTCCCGGGCGAAGACCCGGTCGGTGCCCCGCCTGCGCAGCCGGGAGGCCCGCCGCAACGTCTCCTGGTTCCACAGGCGTACGCCGTCGACGGGGCCGAGGGTCGCCGCGAAGATCCTGGCCAGCGGCCGGGCGGTGGAGACGGCGTTGCAGCCGGGCACCTCCGCGCTCAGATACCGCAGCGACCGCTCGGCGTTCAACAGGTTCGGATTCAGCTGCGACTTGCTCAGCAGGGAGGACTTGTCTCCCAGCAGGTTGATGACCTCGGCGGCCGTTCCGCTGCCCGCCGGACGCGTTTCCTGGAACGGCACGAACCGGGTGTAGTCGCCCGCGTCGATGCCGATGCGGACCTCGGCGCCGAGCGGTCCCCGGAACTCGTCCTCGAAGAGGGCGTCCACCGTCTTTCCGGTCGCCCGCCGCAGGTATTCGCCCACGCCCCAGCCGAACGTCAGGTCGTGGTAGCCGTGATCGGTGCCCGGCTCCCAGTACGGCCGCTGTGCGGCGAGGGCCTCCACGGCCGGGTCCCAGTCGAGCACGTCGTCGACGGAGAGCCGGCGGTCGACGCCGACCAGCCCGGCCTGGTGGCTCAGGAAGGTGGCCAGGGTCAGGGATTCCTTCCCGGCGGCGGCGAACTCCGGCCAGATCCCGGCCATGGGGCTGTCGAGGTCGATGACGCCCCGCTCGTGCAGCGCGTGCGCGATGACCGACAGCAGGGCCTTGCTGACCGAGCGCACGTTCTGCAGCCGGTCCGGCTCCTGCCCCCGGGAACGCAGCGCGACCCGCTCCTCGCCGCCCACGTAGACGCACAGCTCGGCGCCGGAGTCCGCGCCTTCCTGATGGCTGCTCTCGAACTCCCGCACCAGCGGCAGGAATTCCTCCGCCGCCGTGCCGGTGACGTGCTGCGCGCGCACGGAGTCGTGGCCGTCGTCCGGCCCCACCGTCATCTTCATGTCAGTCCCGAATCTCCGTCATCCGCTTCTCGATGTCGGCGGCGAGTTCGCTGAGGGTCGGCCTGTCGAAGCAGATCGAGGCAGGCAGCGGCACCCCGAGGAGGCGCTGGAGCTTGTTCCGGATGGTGAGCGCGTTGAGCGAGTCCATGCCGGCCTTCGTCAGGTCGATCCGGCCCAGTTCCTCGGCGTCGTAGCCCAGGACGCGGGAGACCACCTCCTGGCAGCGGGCCAGGATGTCGGCCGGCGTCACCGGTGCCGGACCGTCCGGGCCGGCGGGCGAGGGCGCGGAGGTGTCGCCGGTCACCCCGCTCAGGACCGGGTTGGAGGCCAGATGGTGGTCCGCGGCGAGGTCGTCCCACCGGGTGGGCAGGACGGCGACCTGTCCCGCGGGCCAGCCCTCGATCGCGGCGCGGACCGCCGGCCGGCCCTCCGCGCTGGAGATGGTGCCGACGCCCTGCTCCCGCAGCCCGCGCAGGAAGGCGTCATTGCCGGCCAGGTACCCGACGTCCGACCAGGAGCCGAGGTCCAGGGAGAGACCGGCCAGCCCGACGGCCCGGCGGTGGGCCGCCAGCGCGTCGAGGAAGGTGTTGGCCGCGGCGTGGCCGGCCTGCCCGGGGTTGCCGAACAGACCGCCGTAGGAGGAGGTCAGCACGAACAGGTCCAGGTCGGGCGCGTGCTCGGTGGCGCACTGGTGGAGGTTCCACGCGCCCTGTGCCTTCGGGCCCAGCACGCGCTCCATCCGGCTCCAGTCCGTCCGGTCGATGATGGCGTCGTCGATGACCCCCGCGGCATGGACCACACCGCGCACGGTGCAGTCCCCGCGGCCGTACTCGGCGAACAGCCGGGCGACCTGCCGCCGCGAGGTGACGTCGACGGTCTCCGTACGGATGTCCGCGCCGAACGCCTCGCGCAACCGCCGCACGCGCTCGGCGCGCTCCGGGCCGGGAGCGCTGCGGCCGCACAGCACCAGCTTCCTCGCGCCCAGTTCCAGCAGCGCCTGGGCGCACTCCAGTCCGATCCCGGACAGACCTCCGGTGACGAGGTACCAGCCGTCGGGCGTGACGCGCACGCGCCCGCCGCCGGCCGGGACCCGCGCGGGGCGCAGCCGGGGCAGCAGGACCCGGTCGCCGCGCAGCGCCAGTTCGCTGTCACCGTCGGGCGCCGTGCCGATGGCCGCCGCCAGCCGCGCGGCCGCCGCGGCCCACCGGTGCTTGGTGTCGGCGGCGCCCAGGTCGACCAGGACGTGGCGCAGGGTCGAGAACTCGGTGCGCGCCGTCCGCGCGACACCGACGACCGCCGCCTGCGCGGGAATCACGTCGTCCGAGGTGAGAACCCGGTGGGCGCCCGAGGTGACCGTGCAGACGGTGGCCTCGGGCAGGTTCGCCGCGGACAGCGCCTGGAAGGCCCGCAGGGTGGCGAGACCACCGGCGGCGACTACGTCGGCGGACACCGACTCCGTGGCGAGCGGCAGGCCGCCGAGGTCGGCGTGCCGCTTGCGCAGCGCCGGTACGGCGTTGACGACCATGGCGGGCCGGTAGCCGGCCATGGCCCGGGCGGCGGCGGCCACCGTGTCCGGCTCGTCGGAGAGCACATGGACCAGCACCCCGGCGCCCAGCCCTTCCAGCTCCCGGGCCAGTTCGGCGACCGACGCCGCCGAGGGCGCGAGGACCATGCACCGCGTGTCCGCCAGGGGCCGCGCGGCGGGCGCCCCGTCGGCCGGCGGGGCGTCGGTCCAGGTGACCACGTAGTGGCCGGTGCCGCTCGTGGGCGGCCCTTCCGCCGCGCCCGCGGCCACCGCTCCCATCGAGTCGCTGTCGACGCGCTCGGCCGCTGCCTCGCCGGCCGGCCGGGCCGGCGCGACCCAGTGGCGGCCCCGCTGGAACGGATAGGTGGGCAGGCCGGTCATCCTCCCGCCCGGGGACACGGCCGCCCAGTCGACCGCGACACCGGCCGTGTACGCGCCGGCCAGGGCCAGCCGGGTGGACGCGATGTCGTCGCGTTCCCAGCGCAGCGTCTCCAGGTACGCCGGTTCGCTGCGGCCGCCGTCGTCCAGCGCCAACTGGGTGAGGTTGACGAGCGTGTTGGACAGCCCGATCTCCAGGAATACCCCGGAGCCGTCGGAGGCGGCGGTGCGGACCGCTTCCAGGAACCGCACCGGATACCGCAGTTGCCGCCGCCAGTACCCGGGCGTGGCGATCTCCTCGCCGATCGCCGCTCCGGTCAGCGTGGAGATGATGGGCCGCGCCGGCGGGCGCATCTCGACGGACTCCAGGACGGCCGTGTAGTCGTCCAGGATGGCGTCCAGGTGCACGGAGTGCCCGGCCCGTCCGATGCGCAGCCGCTTGCAGGTGATACCGCGCCGGGTGGCCTCGGCGAGCACGCCGTCCAGGGCGTCGCGGTCACCGGAGATCACGGTGCGGTTCGGCGCGTTGACCGCCGCGACACCGACCCGGTCCTGGCCCTCCAGCAGGGCGAGCACCTCCTGCTCGCCGGTGAAGACGGCCGCCATGGCACCGGACTCCGGAACGCTGTCGAGCAGCTTCGCGCGCTCGCACACCAGGTACAGCCCGGTGTCGAAGTCGAACACGCCGGCGCAGTGCGCCGCGGCGTACTCCCCGAGGCTGTGGCCGATGTGCAGGTCCGGCGTGACGCCCCACGCGCGCCACAGGCGGGCCAGCGCGACCTGGAGGACGTAGACGACCGGCTGGGCCAGCCGGATGTCGGTGACGGGCATGCCGCGACGCGCGCTGTCCTGGTAGAGGAAGTCCGACACGCGGTGCCCGGTGTACTTCAGGACCTGCGGATCGGCGCTGTCCAGGACCTCCCGGAACACGGGTTCGGACAGGTAGAGGTCACGGCACGCTTCCAGGTACTCCGCGCCCTGCCCGGAGAACAGCATGGTCAGCCGGGGCGGTGTGCCGGGCGCCCGCCCGGACGCGACGCCGATCTCGCCGTCGAACCGGTCCGAGACGTCCGTCTCCCCGTCCGCCACGGCGTCCAGGAGCGCGGCGAGCGTCTTGCGGTCCGAGCCGACGACGGCCGCCCGGTGGGCGAAGTGCCGGCGCCCCTCGCCGAGGGTGAACGCCACGTCGGCGACCTCCGGGGCCGCGTCGTCCAGCAGCGCCTTGCCCACGCGGGCCGCCAGGTCGCGCAGCGCGGACTCGCTGCGTCCGGACAGCGGCAGCACCTGGACACCGGGTGCCGTGTCCCGGGCGGAGGCGTCCCGGTCGGCGGGCACCGGCGGCGCCTCCTCCAGGATCGCGTGCGCGTTGGTGCCGCCGAGCCCGAAGGCGCTGACCCCGGCGCGGCGCGGCCCGCCGTCGGTCTCCCAGTCCGCGGTCTTCGTCTGCACGAAGAACGGTGATCCGGCGAAGTCGATGGCCGGGTTGGGCTCCTGGAAGTGCAGGGAGGCGGGCAGCCTGCGGTGCCACAGGGAGAGGGCGGTCTTCATCAGCCCGGCGATGCCGCCGGCCCAGCTCAGGTGCCCGATGTTCGTCTTGACCGACCCCAGGGCACAGGACCCGGGGCGCACACCGCTGAACGCCTCGGTGAGCGCCGCGACCTCGATGGGGTCGCCGGTCGGCGTCGCGGTGCCGTGCGCCTCGACGTACGAGACCGATGAGGGCTCCACGTCGGCGGCGGCCAGTGCCTGCCGGATCACCGCGGCCTGGCCGGCCACGCTCGGCGTGCTGAAACCCGGCTTCCCGGAACCGTCGTTGTTGACCGCGGTGCCCCGGATGACCGCGTACACCCGGTCGTTGTCGGCGAGCGCCCGGTCCAGGGGCTTCAGCAGCACCACACCGACCCCGCTGCCGAAGACCGTTCCCGTGGCCCGCGCGTCGAAGGCCCGGCAGTGACCGTCCTGCGACAGCACCAGGCCCGGTTCCGGCTGGTAGCCGTCGATCTGCGGGACCGGCACGTGCGACCCGCCGGCCAGCGCCATGTCGCACTCGCCCGCCAGCAGCGCCTGGCACGCCAGGTGCAGCGCGTACAGCGAGGTGGCACACGCGGCCTGCACGTTGACGCTGGGACCGTTGAGGTCCAGCTTGTACGACACCCGGCTGGTCAGGTAGTCGCGTTCCGCGGCCATGGCCAACTGCAAATCGTCGGTGGAGTCGAGATAGTTCGGCAGGGATCTGCTGGCCTGGCCACTGAGATGGTGCATCAAATACAGGCTCGTCCCGCTGCCGCCGTAGACACCGATATCGGATATTCGCCGGCGGCCGGCGGCGCCGCCGTCCTCCAGCGCCTCCCAGCACACCTCCAGGAACAGCCGGTGCTGCGGGTCGAGAAGAGCGGCTTCCCGCGGGCTGTAGCCGAAGAATTCGGCGTCGAACCGGTCTATGCCGTCCAGGGTCGATCTGGCCCGCAGCCATCCGTTCGGATCGGCGTTGTCCTCGACTCTGATCGATTCCACTCCGTCGACCAGATTCGCCCAGAACTGCGCCGGGGAATCCGCGTCCGGGAACCGGCACGCCATTCCGATGATGGCCACGCTCTGCGAGGCGCTCGGGCCGTATTCCTCCGACGCGTCCCACGCGGTGTCTTCCAGCCGACTGTTCTCACTCACGTCGTGCTGACTCACGTCGCGAATCCTTACTTTCTGTGAGTTGTCCCGGCTATTTCGTTCGGCGGGCCAGCCGCCTGCGGTCCGCCGCGCTCAGCCGGGTGCGCCGGCTCTCGTCCTGCCGGACGGAGCCGCCGGCCGGCGACTGGGGCGGAACGGGCGCCGCGTGCGCTGCCGGCGGCTGCGTCCTGAGCCGCTCCGCCAGCGCGGGCACCGTGGGATACCGATACATCTCGACCAGTTGCAGGTTCGCCTCGGGGAATTCCGCACGAAGGCGGGTGAGGACCTGGCCCAGCAGGGCCGAATTCCCTCCGAAGTCGAAGAAGTTCCTCTCGGCGTCGGCCGGTACGTCCTCGCCGAGCACCGCACTCCACGCCGCGGCCACGAGGTCCTCGTGACGTCCGCCGGAGGAGCGGGACGTACGCTCCGGTGACGCGTCCGGACGCGGGACCGGCACCAGGTCCGCCAACTGGCGTTCCAGCGCCTTGCGGTCCAGTTTTCCGGTGACGCCGAGCGGCAGCTCCGGCAGGATCCGCACCGTCTGCGGGACCGCGTACGACGGCAGCACCTTGCCGATCTCCGCGAGGACGGCGGACTCGTGGACCCCGGCCGCCGTGGACTTCGCCGCCGCGGTCAGCCCGACCACCCGGGCGCTCGGGTCGCGGACCGGGAACACGGCGGCCTCCTCGACCCCGGGGACCGCGCGGATCGCCGCCTCGATCTCGCCCAGCTCGACCCGGAAACCGCGCACCTTGACCTGGCTGTCGACGCGGCCCCGGTACCGCACGGCCGCGTCCGCGCCGATGGTGACCAGGTCACCGGTGCGGTACCAGCGGCGCCGGTCCGTTCCCTCGCCGAGCACCGGGAACTTGCGGGCCGTCAGCTCCGCGTCGTTGAGGTAGCCGCGGGCCAGTCCCGGGCCGCCGATCAGCAGTTCCCCGGGTGTGCCGGGCGGGCAGTGGCGTCCGTCCTCGTCGACGACCCGCAGCTCCACACCGTCCAGGGGCCGCCCGATCGGCACCTGCTCGGTGTCCTCGTCGGAGCACTCGTGCAGCGTCGTGTACACGGTGGTCTCGGTGGGCCCGTACCCGTTGAAGACGTGCGGCACCGGTCGGAGCTGGGCGACCAGTTCGGGATGCACGATCTCGCCGCCCATGATGAGGACGTGGAGCCGGCGGACCGCGGCGGCGAGCACGGGATCGCGCAGCATCAGCTGGACGAGGGAGGGAGTGGACTGGAAGTGCGTGACCTTGCCGCCGGCCAGGACACCGGTCAGGAACTCGGCGCCTTCCGGGGATCTCCCGGCCAGGGAATCGATGTCGGCGATCACGACGGGGATTCCCCGGGTCAGCGGCCAGAACAGGTCGACGACGGACATGTCGAAGCAGAAGTTCGCCGCGGCCAGCCAGCACGGGGCGGACCGGTCCGGTGATTGCGGCAGCACACGATCCAGGGCGCGGAACAGATGGCTCACGCTGCCGTGTTCCACGGCGACGCCCTTCGGGTTACCCGTCGACCCCGAGGTGTAGATGATGTAAGCGAGATCGGAGCCGCTCAATTCGGTCAGCGCGGATTCCGGGGAACCCGGGGAATCCGCCGGTCCGGCCGCGGAACACGCGGAGGCGTCCACGGCCTCGTACGGCAGCGAGGCGAATCTCTTCGCGGTGACCTCGTCGACGATCACCCGGTCCGCCCCGGCTCCGTCGATGATCGAGCGGATTCGGCTGTCGGGAAAATGCGGGTCGACCGGTACGTACGGCGAGCCGCTGCCCATGATGCCCAGCATCGCCGCCAGCCGGGAAACCGTCGGTGACATACACAAAGCGATCGGGCGGCCCGGACGGCACCCGTGGGCGCGCAGCATCCGGGCCATGGTCTCGGTCCGGCGCCACAGCTCCGCGTAGGAAACGGACTCGGTGGCGTCCGACGCCGCCGGAGAGTCCGGTGATCTCATCGCAAGGCTGAGAAGCTGGTCGAGAATTGACCTCTTCTTGACTTCCTCATGATCTGCCGATGGCACGGTACATTCTCCGGCGACTGAGAGTTCAACGTGATGCCACAACTGGCTACGAGGGTGGGGGGGTTGTGGCTCTTTTCGCGCCTTGACGAGCGCCGATCGTACCCACTTCCCCGGGGCGGCTGCCATAACGGAGTCGTAGCTGACGCAAAATCGACGGGTCTCGGGAAGCGTCCGGCCGCCGGCCGGAACGGCGGATCGGGCCCCCGCGCGGCGGGCCGCCCGGCGCGGTCCGCCGGGGCGCTCCCGGCGGGCGCCGCCCGGCCCGTTCCGGCATCGTCCCTGGCCGGCGGGCGGATCGCACCGGCCACGGACCGGCCCCGGACACGGCCCGCCGCCCCCGCCCGGCCCCGGGCGGACGCCCGCGCCCCCCGGCGCGCGGGGGCGCTGTCAAGGCGCGCAGGGATGGCCAAATCCATGAGGCCCACATCTAGTTGGGCGGCGCGCGGGAACGGGCTGCTGGGGCGGCAGGTGACGAGGGCGACGCCCCGGATTCCTGAGCCGGCCCGGTCCGGAGGCACGGGTCGCTCAGCCTCCCAACTTCCTGCTGCGCGGCAGGCGTTGGGAAGCACGTCTTCGGCCGTTCACCCCGTGGTCGCCGCCGGTGGCCGACGCCCGGCCCCCGGCGCGCTCACGACCGGTGGGTGCTGGGGGAGGGCTCGGGTGTGACCGGGGACGGCGCCGGCGGGCTCGGGGCCGGGGACGGCGTCCCGGTCGACGGGTGCGGGGTGCGGGCCGGCTGGACCGGGCGCGGCTGCCCGCCGCGCGCGGCGAAGAACACCAGCGCGGCCACGGCGGCCAGGACCAGCAGGCCCGTCACCGTCCGGCGCACCAGGGTCCGCCGTGCCCGCGCCGGCCCGGTCGGCACGGGCAGCGGCCGCAGGTCGGCGGGGCCGACGCGGTGCGCACGCGCGGCCAGGGCGGCCCGCAGCCGCTCCTCGACCGCCGTAGCCGTAGTCCCCCTACTCTCCGTACCGGATTCGCTCATCGCAGTTCCTCCAGCCGCCGGCCCAGGGCGTCCAGCGCCCTGCTCGCCGTGGACTTGACGGCACCGCGCGACAGGCCGAGCGTCGCCGCGATCTCGGCCTCGGTCAGATGCGACCAGTAGCGCAGCACCAGCACCTCCTTCTGTCGCCGGGTCAGCGTGCGCAGCGCCGCCAGCACCTCCCGGTGGTCCTCGTGCAGCAGCACGTCCTCCTCCGGCGCGGGCGCGTGGCCCTCCGGAGCCGGGGTGTGCGCCCGTACGGTCCTGCGCCGGCGCAGCACCGAGCGGGCCGCGTTGACGACACTGGTCCGCAGGTACGCCTCCGGGTCGTCCAGCGCCGCCAGCCGGTGTCCGTGCCGCCGGAACAGCGCGGTGAACGCGTCCTGTACGACGTCCTCGGCCGTGGGCAGGTCGTCCACCAGCAGCACCGCGAGGCGTACCAGGGACAGCCGGCGGTGGTGGTACAACTCCTCGAAGTCCGCCGGGCCTTGGGCCTCGGTGACGCTCCGGGCGGCGACGGGGGCGGCCGGCGGCGTACCCGCGCCGATCCGGGTGCGGGCCAGGGTGAGGACGCGGGTGCGCACCGCGTGGGTGAAGTGCCGCCGCCGGGACGCGGCGGGCTCCGGGGTGCCGGCGCGTGCCCAGGGCGGGGCCGCGGCCGGTGGTGTCGCTGTCGTCATGGATCTCCCGGCACCGGAACGCGGGAGCCGCCGCACGACGGCTCCCGCGTTCCCGGCCCTGCCTCAGTACTGCTGCGGAACCGGCGCCGGCGTGGCGTGACGGTGGTACGGGTGGCGATGCGGCGGGTCCGGCACAGGGTGCCGGGGCCCGGGGCCGGCGGTGGACGGCACCGCAGAAAGGGAGGCCGGGGCGGGGCTCTTGGTGCGGGGCGGGGAGGGCACCGGGGAAGGTGTTCCGGTGTGGACCGGGGAGGGCACGGGGGAGGGGGTTCCGGTGCGGGGTGGGGACGGCACCGGGGAAGGCGTTCCCGTGCGGGGCGGGGACGGCACCGGCGATGGGGCCGCGTGGCGGTCCGCCGGGGCCGGGGCCGGTGCGGTGGCGGGTACGGCGTGCGCGGGAGCCGGTGCGGTGGCGGAGCGGTCGGCCTCGGTGCGATCGTCGCCCTGGGCCGCCTGCGCGGCGAGGGTGCCGGTGACGGCCAGGGCCGCGCCTGCGACGGAGACGCCCAGGGCGGTGCGCAGCCGGTGGGTGCGCGGTGAGTTCGGGGCTCGGTGTGCGGACATGTGTTCCTTCGGTCGCTCGGGTCGGACATCGGTTCGAAGTGGAGGCCTCCACCCCGACAGACGTCCGACCCCGGCCGAGGTTGCGACCGAGGGGCGAGGAATTCTCCACCGACGCCACCTCTCGCCGTCCGAGGCCACCGCGCCCCGCCCGCCCGGTGGGGCCGCCTCAACCACCGACCCCGCCCCAACCAGTGGGCCCGCCTCAACCGGCGGGCCCCCACGTGTCGCTCAGCCCAGTCGCTTCAGCAGTTCCTCGGCGACCGGTGTCGAGGAGGCCGGGTTCTGGCCGGTGATCAGGTTGCGGTCCACCACCAGGTGCGCAGCCCACGGCTCCGCCGCACGTACGTCGACGCCCGCCTCGGTCAGCCGGTCCTGGAGCAGCCACGGCGCCTGCCCGGCCAGGCCGCCCTGGGTCTCCTCCTCGTTGGTGAAGGCCGCCACGCGGTAACCGGCGAAGGCGTTGGCGCCGTCCGGCCGGACCGCGGCGAGCAGCGCGGCCGGACCGTGGCACACCACGGCCAGCGGCTTGCCCGAGTCCAGGGCCGCGACCAGCAGCCTGCCGGACTCGGCGTCCACGGCCAGGTCCTCCATGGGGCCGTGCCCGCCCGGGTAGAACACGGCGGCGAAGTCGTCGAGGTCCACCTCGGCCAGCGGCACCGGCGTCCGCAGCTCGGTCATCTCCTCCAGCGCGCGGGCGAACGCGTCGGCCTGCTCCTGGCCGCCGTTGACCTCGGCGGCCAGACTGGCCCGGTCGACCGGCGGCACCGCGCCGCCCGGCGTGGCGACGGTGATCTCGTGGCCGGCGGCCTCGAGGGCGCGGTAGGGGACCACGACCTCCTCGGCCCAGAAGCCGGTCGGGTGCGCGGTGCCGTCGGCGAGCGTCCAGTGGTCGGCGGCGGTCAGCACGAAAAGGATCTTCGTCATGGTGGTTCTCTCCAGGAAGCCGGGAGCCCAGGAAGACTGGGGTCTGAGGCTTCTGAACGTAGGCGAGGGAAGCCACAGGTCGCCAATGCCGTATTGCATGGCTGCCATAGCCAGCCCTATGGCAGCCGGGGCCGGGACGGCGGTGATACTCGGTGTGTGGAGACCGCTTCCCTCGACCTCAACCTGCTGCGCACCTTCCTCGCGGTGTACCGTTCCGGCTCCTTCACCGGCGCCGCCCGCCTGCTCGGACTGTCGCAGCCCACGGTGACGACGCAGATGCGCGCGCTGGAGCGGCAGACCGGCCGGGAACTGTTCGAACGGCTGCCGCGGGGCGTGTCGCCGACGCCGGTCGCCGACGAACTGGCGACGCGGATCGCCGCGCCCCTGGACGAGCTGTCCGCCGTCGCAGGGCCCGCCGCGCCGGCCGGGGCCCGGACCCGGCCCGTGCACCTGGCCGGCCCGGCGGAACTGCTGTGCACCACCGTGCTGCCGGCCCTGGCACCGCTGGTCGCCGAGGGCGTACGGCTGCGCGTGGCGACCGGGCTGACCGATCCGCTGCTGGACGAACTGCGCGCCGGCCGCCACGACCTGGTGATCGCCACCACCCGCCCGCGCGGCCGTACCCTGCACGCCGTGCCGCTCACCGACGAGGAGTTCGTCCTGGTCGCCGCCCCGGTCTGGGCCGCCCGGACGCCACCCGGCACCGCCGAGCCCCAGGACGCCGCCCGGGCACCCGGTGCCGAACGGTCCGCCGCCCCGGACCCCGCGTTCCTGCACGGTGTCCCGCTCATCACGTACGCCGAGGACCTGCCGATCGCCCGCCGCTACTGGCGGCACGTCTTCGGCCGGCGGCTGTCCCGTGCCGCCGACGTGACCGTGCCCGATTTGCGCGGGGTCCTCGCGGCCGTGGTGGCGGGCGCCGGGTTCGGCGTGCTGCCCCGGTACCTGTGCCAGGACCTGCTGGCGTCCGGCGCGCTCGTCGCGCTGCTGGAACCGGAGGACCCGCCGATCAACACCGGCTACCTCGTGCAGCGCCCCGGCACCTGCGACAACCCGGACGTGGCCCGCGTACGCGCCCTGCTGCTGCGGGCGGCGCCCGACTGGTGACCCACGCCGGCCCCCGGGTGCCGCCGGCCCGGCGGCGGGCTCGGTTTCCGTCTGCTGGCGGCGCCGGACCGCGGGGACGACGATGGAGTCGTGGGGTACGGCCGCGTGGCGCCGGGGCCGTCCGGGACCGTCGGCGGACAGCGGCCGGCCCCGGCCGCGGTGAGCGGCCGGAAGACCGGAAGGAAGGACACCGTCATGCTGGAAGTGAAGACGGTCGAGAAGCCGGACGAACGGCGCGACTTCCCCCGCGGCCACCTCGAGGCGCTCCACCTGAGCGGGCTCGACTTCGCGGTGGGCACCTTCGAACCGGGCTGGCGCTGGTCGCAGTCGGTGGGCCCGATCGCGGGCACCGAGAGCTGCATGGTCCACCACAACGGCTACGTGGTGCGCGGACGGATGCGCCTGCGCATGGACGACGGCGCGGAGGCCGAGGTCGGCCCGGGTGACGTCTTCGTGTGCGCGCCCGGCCACGACGCCTGGGTGGTCGGTGACGAGCAGGTCGTGCTGTACGACTTCGCGGGCACCATGGCGAACGAGTACGCGAAGGGCTAGCGCCCCGAGCCGGACCGGGCCGGACCGGGCGAGGTGCCCGGGCCCGGCCCGTCCGCGGCGCCGCTACAGGTCGAGCTGACGCTGATGTGTCGTGTGCGTCGGTGTGTAGCCGAGCGCGTCGTTGATCCGTCTCATGTGCGTGTTGCCCTCGGCGGTGTCGGTCAGGAGGCCGCCGAGGCGCGGATGGCGTCCGCGCGCCTGCCGGATCGACTCGGCCTTCATCCACCGGCCGAGGCCGTGCCCGCGGTGCTCGGGCAGTACGCCCGTGCCGTAGTGCTGGCCGTCCCCCGTGCCGTCGCCGGGAACGACGATTTCGGTGAACCCGGCGACCGAGCCGTCGCCGGTGTCGACGGCGACGACGGTGTGCAGCAGGTCGCCGCGCTGGGCGACGGCGGCCGCCGCGGCCCGGACACGGTCCACGTCCCAGGTCACCGTGGTGTGGTCGGCCTCGTCCATGGGCATGTCGTCCATGGCGCGCCGTGCGGCGGCGAACGTCGGCGCGAGGTCGTCGGGGACGGTGCCCTGCCAGGACACGAGCCGGTAGCCCGGGTGCGGACGCGCGGCGATGCCGGCGAGGGCGGTGAGGTCCGCACCGGCCAGGGCCAGGCGGGAGAACCGCAGGGTGAGGACCCTGCGGAAACCGCGGGCCGCCAGGAAGCGGTCGCCGGGCGATCCGGCCTCGGCCTGCGCGACGACGCGGCGCCGGGCGTCGTCCCGGGCGGTGGCCACCGCGGCGTCGAGGAGCCGGGAACCGACCCGCCGGCGCCGCTCCGCGGGATGGACGCAGAGGGTCAGTTCGGCCAGGTGCCGCTGTCCGGGATCGGTGAACAGCCGCAGGAAGGCCGTCCCGAGAGGGAGGGAACCGGCGTCGGACGCCAGCCAGGCGAGCCGCCGGCTGTGCGGCCCGTCGACGGGGTCGGTCAGTGGGGTGATGCGAAGCGACAAGGTGTCTCCGTCGTGAGGAGGGGGCGAAGTCCGGTACGCGGGCTCGACTGCCGGGCACTCCTGCGCATGTGCTCCACACCTCCTCGTCGACGACGCCGGTCCGGGAACGGCCCGGCCGACGGGGAGAACCTAGCGGGCCCACCGCCTCCCGGTAAACGGAATATCGACGGACCCCGTCCCGGCGCTCACCCGCCGAACGTGCCCGCGCCCTCCTCCGCGAAGGTGATCGCCGCCGGGCTGCCGAAGAGGCCGGGCAGCCCGCCGGTGTGGACGAGGACGGTCCGCTCGCCCGGACGGATCTCACCGTCCCGGACGGCCGCGCGCAGACCGGCCAGGGCCCGGCCCGTGTAGACCGGGTCCAGGACCAGGCCCTCGGTACGGGCGGCGAGGCGGAGCGCGTCCGACACCGGGCCGGTCAGGGCCGCGTACCCGGCGCCCACCTGGTCCCGGCGCACCCGCAGCCCGTCCGGCGTGATCCGCTCCGCCGTCAGCGGTGCGGCGAACCCGGCCGCCGCGGCGGCCGGGTCGGCCAGCGCGCCCACGTCCACGCCGAGCACCGATCCGCTGCCCAGGGCCGCGACCAGACCCGCCATGGTGCCGCCCGAGCCGAGCGCGACCACCGCCGTGCGCAGCTCCGGGACCTGCTCGCGCAGTTCCGCGCCGCAGGCCGCGTAGCCCCGGGCCGCCGTCGTGCTGGAACCGCCGAACGGGATCAGCGCCGGACGGGCGCCCTGGGTCCGCAGCCGCGCGCAGACCTCGGCCGCCGCCGTGTCCAGCCCGGCCCGGTCCACCTCGCCGGCCCAGGCGAGCCGCGCCCCGAACAGCCCGTCCAGGGCGAGGTTGCCCGAGTGCGAGGCGCCTGGCGAGCCGCGCAGCACCAGGACGACGTCCAGCCCGAGCCGGGCGCCCGCGGCGGCGGTCAGCCGGGCGTGGTTGCTCTGCGCGGCACCGGTGGTCACGAGCGTGTCCGCGCCCTCGGCGAGCGCCGCGCCCACCGTCCACTCCAGCTTGCGGATCTTGTTCCCGCCGCCGCCCAGGCCGGTCAGGTCGTCCCGTTTCACCCACAGGTCGTCCGGCCCGAGCCCGAGCGCGGCGGCCAGCCGGGGCGCCGGTTCGACGGGAGTGGGGAAGGTGCCCAGCGGCACGGGCGGGTGCTGACTCATCACGGTTCCTCGGCTCGGTGGTCTGCGGGAGCGGCCGGTGCCCGCGGCCGGTCGGTCACGGTCTCACACCGGCAGCAGGCGGGCGATCAACGTGCCGAGTCTGACACCGGCAGCAGGCGGCCGATCAGCGCGCCGAGTCTCACACCGGCAGCAGGCGGGCGATCAGCGCGCCGAGTCTCACACCGGCAGCAGGCGGGCGATCAGCGCGCCGAGCTGCCGGGCCGTACGGCACTCGTGCATCTCGATCAGCTCGGCGTACGCGGGCGCGGCCGAGTCGCCGGTGCCCCAGCGGTCGCGGGGCTCGGGGTTCAGCCAGTACACGCGCCGGGCCCGCCGGGCGATGCCGCGTACGGCGGCGAGGTTGGGGTCGCTCATGTTCGTCCGGGCGTCACCGAGGACGAACACCGTGCTGCGCGGGCCGACCGCGTCGCCGTACCGCTCGGCGAACTCGCCCAGCGCCGCGCCGTAGTCGCTGCTGCCGTGCCAGCCGGTGAGCGTGGCCTCGGCGCGGATCCGGGCGCCGAGCCCTTCGGGGTCGGCGCCGCCGTGGCCGAGCAGGCCGGTGACCTCGTCCAGCCGGTTGACGAAGGCGAACACGCGCACCTTGCTGAACTCCTCGTGCAGGGCCTGCACGAGGAGCATGGTGAAGTCCGAGAACCCGGACACCGAGCCCGACACGTCGCACAGCAGCACCAGTTCGGGGCGGACCGGCCGGCGCCGGCGCAGCACCGGACGCATCGGCACGCCGCCCGTGGACAGCGAGGAGCGCAGGGTGCGGCGCAGATCGATGGTGCCGCGCGCGGCCCGGCGGCGGCGCGCGGCGAGCCGGGTGGCCAGCTTGCGCGCCAGCGGCCGTACCGTCCTGCGCAGTTCGGCGAGCTGGTCCCGCCCGGCGGACAGGAAGTCGACCCGGTCGGCGGTCGGCCGGACGCCCCGCCGCGCGATCTCCTCCCGGCCGCGCCGCTCGGCCACCCGGCGCCGTGCCTCCGCGCCCACCAGCCGCCGGAACTCCTCGATGCGGCGCCGGATCTCGTCGTCCAGCAGCCGGTCCGCGAATCCCGCGCCGCCGCCGTCCCGGCCCCGCACCTCCGCGCGTACCCGGGCCAGCAGGGTCTGCGGACGCAGCCGGTCCAGGGTCTGGTACGCCGACCAGCCGTCCGAGCCCGGTGAGGCGCCGTATCCGCCGAGCCCGTCGACGGCCTCCGCCGCCAGTCGTGCGAGCAGCGCCCGGTCGTCGTCGGCCAGCGCCTCGGCGAGCCGGTCGCGCAGGGCGTCCCGGTCCGCCGGGGCGGTCCCGGGGCCGCCGACCGAGCGCGGGAAGTACAGGTCGAAGACCGAGTCGAACACGGCCCGCTGGCCCGGCCCGTGCAGCAGCGTCGCGGCCAGGCCCTCGCGCAGCAGCTCCCGGTCCGCGAGCCCGAGCGCCTCCGCCGCGCGGGCCGCGTCCACGGTCTCCCCGGTGCCGACCCGCACCCCGTGCGCGCGCAGCGCCCCGGCCAGGCCTGTGATCCGGTCGGCGACGGTCACAGCGCGTCCAGGTCCAGTTTGGCCGCCGCCTTCTGGATGTCGTCCTGGTGTTTGAGGATCACTCCGAGGGTGTCCCGTACGACGCTCTCGTCCAGCGTGCCGGCGCCCAGGGCGAGCAGGGTGCGCGCCCAGTCGACGGTCTCGGCCACGGACGGCGCCTTGCGCAGATCCATCGCGCGCAGCGCGCCGACCACCCGGACCACCGACTCGGTCAGCGCCTCGCCGAGGCCCGGCACCTTCAGCCGGACGATCCGCCGCTCCAGCTCCTCCTCCGGGAACCCGATGTGCAGGAACAGGCAGCGGCGGCGCAGCGCCTCGGACAGCTCCCGGCCGGCGTTGGAGGTCAGGACGACGAACGGGCGGCGGGTGGCGGTGACCGTGCCCAGTTCGGGGACCGTCACCTGGAAGTCGCTGAGCACCTCCAGCAGCAGCCCCTCCATCTCGACGTCGGCCTTGTCGGTCTCGTCGATGAGCAGCACGGTCGGCTCGTCGCCGCGGATGGCGGTCAGCAGCGGGCGGGGGAGCAGGAACTCCTCGGTGAAGATGTCGGTGCGGGCCTCGTCCCAGCTCTCGCCGCGGCCCGCGCTGATGCGCAGCAGCTGTTTGGCGTGGTTCCACTCGTACAGGGCCCGCGCCTCGTCCACGCCCTCGTAGCACTGGAGCCGGACCAGGCGGGCCCCGGCCACCGCGGCGACGGCCTTGGCGAGTTCGGTCTTGCCGACCCCGGCGGGCCCTTCGACCAGCAGCGGCTTGCCCAGCCGGGCGGCGAGGAACACGGTCGTGGCGACGGCCGGCGAGGCGAGGTAGCCGGTCTCGGCGAGGCGGGCGGAGACGTCGTCGACGGACGTGAACAACGGGGCCTCCGGGCGGGTCGGGAGCAGCGGCCCGGGGCGGTTCCGGGCGGCTCCTATCTAAGCGCTTGTTCAACTTCCGCGCCACGGTATACACCGATCGGTTTCCCCGGGGCCGCGGCGCGGTAACCTCGCCCTATGGCCACCACAGACAAGGCGTCCCCGCGCGAGCGCCTGCTCGACGCCGCTGCCCGGCTCGCCTACCGCGAAGGCGTCTCCGTCGGCATCGAGGCGCTGTGCCGGGAGGCGGGGGTGTCCAAGCGGTCGATGTACCAGCTGTTCGACAGCAAGGACGCGATGCTGGCGGCGAGCCTCGAACGGACCGCCCCGTGGTACGACGCCGAGCTGACCCACCCGGACCCCGGCTCCGCGACCCCGCGCGAGCGCGTGTTGTACGTCTTCGAGCGGCTGGCCCTCGCCGCCCAGGACGCCGGGTACCGCGGCTGCCCCTACCTCGCCGCGCTGGTCGAGCTGAAGGACCCCGAGCACCCGGCGAGCCTGGCCGCCCGCGCCGTCAAGGACGCACTGGCGGCCCGCTTCCGCGCCGAGGCGGAGCTGGGCGGCGCCCGCGACCCGGCGCTCCTGGCCCGCCAGCTCGTCCTGGTCTTCGACGGCGCCAGCGCCCGGGCCGGCGCGGGCATGGAACGCCTGGACGACGGCCTCCTCACGACCACGGTGACCGCACTCCTGGACGCGGCCGGCCTGCACTGACCCCTACCGGACCGCGCGCGGCTGACCGCCGCCCGGCGCCGGCCGCTTGGGGCCGCCCTCTGCCCGGCGTCGGCTGTCTGCGGCTGACCGCTGGCCCGCGCGGACTGCCTACGGATGACCCCTGCCTGGCGCCGGCTGCCTACGGCTAGCCACTGCCCGGCGCCGACCCCTGTCTCGCGCTGGCCGCTTGGGGCTGCCCCCTGCCTGGCACCGGTCGCCTGCGCTGGCCGCGCTGCCCCGCGCCGGTCGCTTGCGGCCGGCCCCTTGACCGGCACCGGCTGCCTACGGCTGACCACCGCCCGGCGCCGACCGCCGCCCGGCACCGGCCGTGTGCGGCTGACCGCTGCCCGGCGCCGGTTGTCTGCGCCCGCCCCCTGCCGCGCACCGGCTGCTTGAGGCCGTCCCCTGCCCGGCACCGGCCGTGTGCGGCTGGCCGCTGCCCGGCACCGGCCCCCTGTGGCTGCCCCACCGCACCGGCCGCCTGCGCCCGCCCCCTGCCCGCACCCGCCGGCCCGACACCCCCCCGCCAGCCCGGCACCCCCCGCCGGCCCCCACCCCCGTACGGCCCACCCCGTCGCGCCGCCCCCGTGCTCGTCCCGTCCAATGGGTTCGTGACCGCGGTTCCGGATGACTGTCTCGTGCGCAACGAGTGGATCTGTGGTGCCTACTTGAGCACCCGGCGGCAGATCCTGCTGGACGCCGTGGTCCAGCATCTCCAGCTGACGTTCCTGTCGGTGCTGACCGGGCTGGTCATCGCGCTGCCGCTCGCGCTGCTGGCCCGCCGCGCGCGCTGGGCGGCCGGCCCGGTGCTGGCCGTCACGACGGTCCTCTACACCATCCCGTCGCTGGCCATGTTCTCCCTGCTGCTGCCGCTCTACGGCCTGTCGGCCACGCTCGTCGTGGCCGGGCTCGTGCTGTACTCGCTCACCCTGCTCGTGCGGAACATCCTCGCCGGGTTGCGCGCGGTGCCCGAGGAGACCCGGCAGGCCGCGCGCGGGCTCGGCTACGGCCCCGTCCGCCTGCTGCTCACCGTGGAACTGCCGCTCGCCCTGCCCGCCGCGATGGCGGGCCTGCGCATCGCCACCGTCTCGGCGGTCTCGCTGGCCACGGTCGGCGCCATCGTCGGCCACGGCGGCCTCGGCAACCTCCTCTACGCCGGCATGAACAGCTACTTCAAGGCCCAGGTGTTCACCGCGTCCGCGCTGTGCGTGCTGATCGCGGTCGCCGCCGACCTGCTCCTGCTGGGCGTGCAGCGGCTGCTCACCCCGTGGACCAGGGCGGCCGGGACATGAACACCCTGACCGCCGCCTGGGCCTGGCTCACCGACCCCGCGCACTGGCCGGGCGAGGACGGCATCCGGCACCGGCTGCTGGAGCACCTGACGCTCACCGCCGTCTGCCTGGTCCTCAGCTGTGTGCTCGCCCTGCCCGTCGCGCTCGTCCTCGGCCACCTCGGCAAGGGCGGCACGCTCGCCGTGAACCTCTCCAACGCCGGCCGCGCCGTGCCCACCTTCGCCGTGCTCGTCCTGCTCCTGCTGACCCCGGTCGGCCGGTGGGACCAGGGGCCCACCGTGGTCGCCCTGGTGCTGTTCGCCGTACCGCCGCTGCTCACCAACGCCTACGTCGGCATGCGCGAGGTCGACCGGGACGTCGTCCAGGCCGCCCGGGGCATGGGGATGACCGGCCGGCAACTGCTGTTCCGGGTGGAACTGCCCCTGGCGCTCCCGCTGCTGCTGACCGGGGTCCGGATCGCCGCGGTGCAGCTCGTGGCCACCGCCACCATCGCCGCGCTCGCGGGCGGCGGCGGCCTCGGCCGGATTATCACGGCCGGGTTCAACCTGGCCAGCACGCCCCAGGTGGTCGCGGGCGCGTTCCTCGTCGCCGTGTTCGCCCTCGCGGTGGAGGGCGTCTTCGAGCTGGCCGAACGGTCCGCCCCGGCCCGGGCGCGGGGCGGCGGCCGATGACCGGCGGCGGGCCCCGCGGACGGGCCCGGCTGCTGCGCACGGCACGCGCCGCGACGGCGCTGGCCGCGCTGCTCGCGCCGGCCGCCTGTGCCACCGGCCCGTCCCTGGAGGACCGCGGCCGGGTCACCGCGCCGCCCGGCGACAGCCACCGGCTGACCGTCGGCTCGGCCGGCTTCACCGAGAGCGACCTGCTCGCCCGGCTCTACGCCGAGCTGCTCGGCCGGGCCGGCTACCGCACGTCCCTCCTCACGGTCGCCAACCGGGAGCTGTACGAACCGGCCCTGGAAGCCGGCCGGATCGACGTCGTGCCCGAGTACGCGGCCACCTTCGCCGACTGGCTGGGCGCCAGGACCCACGGCGCCACCGCGGCCCCCGTCGGCTCGCCCGACCTCGGCGCCACCATGAAGGGCCTGCGCGCCCTCGCCACGCCCCGCGGACTGTCGGTCCTGCCGCCGGGCCGGGCCGTCGACCAGAACGCCTTCGCGGTGCGCGCCGCGTACGCCCGGCAGCACCGCCTGCGCTCCCTGGGCGACCTCGGCGCCGCGCGGCTGCCGGTACGGCTCGCGGCGGGCGACGAGTGCGTGCGCCGGCCGTACTGCGCACCCGGCCTGCGGAAGGTGTACGGCATCCGGCTCACCGGGATCGATCCCAAGGGCGTCGGCACCACCCAGGCCAAGCGGGCGGTGCGGGACGGCCGGGACCAGATGGTGCTGACCACCACCACCGACGCCACCCTCGACTCCTTCGGCCTGGTCCTGCTCGCCGACGACCGGCACCTGCAGAACGCCGACCACATCGTCCCGGTCGTCAACCGCTCCCGCGCGGGCAGCGCACGGGTGGCGCGGGCCCTGGGCCGGCTCAACACCGTGCTCACCACCGCCGACCTGGCCGCCATGAACCGGCAGGTCGACACCTGGCGGCGGCTGCCCGCCGACGTCGCCCGCGCCTACCTCCGGGCCAAGGGCCTGCTCCGGTAGCCGCGGCTCAGGCGTCCGCCACCGAGTCGAACGGCACCTGCCCGCGCCGGACACCGCGCGCGTCCGCGTCCACCGAGCGGCGCAGCGCCTCGTGCAGCTTCGCCGGGGTGAGGACGCCCAGGAACCGCGCGCCGTCCAGCACGGCCACCCAGCCGGCGTCGTGCTGGAGCATCACCCCGAACGCCTGCTTCAGCGACGCGCCGACCGGCACCCATGCCGTCATCCGGCGGGCCAGGTCCCCGACCGTGCCGCCCGCCGCCAGCCCGTCGGCGCCGACCCAGCCGTGCAGCTCGCCGGCGGTGTCCAGGACCACCGCCCAGCGGGCGTCCCCGGCCCGCAGCCGCGCCAGCACCCGGGCCGCGTCCTCCTCCGGCCGCGCCACCGGCGGCTGCTCCAGGTCGTCCGGTTCGACCGCGGTGACCGACAGCCGCTTCAGCCCCCGGTCGGCGCCCACGAAGGAGGCGACGTACGGCGTCGCGGGCGCCCCGAGCACCGCGCCCGGCGTGTCGAACTGCTCGATGCGGCCCCGCCCGTACACGGCGATGCGGTCACCGAGCCGGACGGCCTCCTCGATGTCGTGCGTGACCAGCAGCACCGTCTTGCGCACGGCCGCCTGCATGCGCAGGAACTCGTCCTGCAACCGGGCGCGCACCACCGGGTCGACCGCGCCGAACGGCTCGTCCATCAGCAGCACCGGCGGGTCCGCGGCCAGCGCCCGGGCCACGCCGACCCGCTGCCGCTGCCCGCCGGACAGCTGCCGCGGATAGCGCGGCCCGTACGTCGCCGGGTCGAGGCCCACCAGGTCCAGCAGCTCCGCCGCCCGGGCCCGGGCCCTCGCCCGCTTCCAGCCCAGCAGCGCGGGCACGGTCGCGGTGTTGTCCAGGACCGTGCGGTGCGGGAAGAGCCCCACCTGCTGGATGACGTAGCCGATGCGGCGGCGCAGCCGCACCGGGTCGACGGCCGCGACGTCCTCGCCGTCGACGAGGACGCGGCCGGACGTCGGCTCGATGAGCCGGTTCACCATCATCATGGTCGTCGTCTTGCCGCACCCGGACGGCCCGACGAGCGTCACCAGTTCGCCTTCGGACACCTCGAAGGAGAGGTCGTCCACGGCCATCGTACCGTCCGGATACCGCTTGGTGATCTGCTCGAACCGGATCATTCCCCCACGCTACGGCGGCGCGCGCCGGACCTCATCCCGCGCTGGCCCGGCCGGCGGACACCGGCCGTCACCGCCCGGTGGTCAGCACGATCTTGCCGTACTGCGTGCCCGCCTCCATGTACCGGTGGGCCTCGGCGGCCTCCTCCAGCGGGAAGGTGCGGTCGACCACCGGGCGCAGGGTGCCGGTGCGCAGCCCCGACTCGACGAAGGCGACACCGCGCCGCATCCGCCCGGGGACCGCCAGCACCTCCCGGGTCACCGTGTAGGTGCGCATGTTCAGCGCGGGCATGCCCAGGTCGAAGCCGGGGAACGGGGTGGGTTCGCCGCTCTGCATGCCCCACAGCAGCAGCGTTCCGCCGGCGGCCACCGCCCGGCCCAGCTCGCGTACGCCCGGTCCGGCGACGGCGTCGAAGACGTGCTCGGCGCCCCGGCCGCCGGTCAGCTCCAGCACGCGCCCGGCCACGTCCTCCTCGTCGGAGACGATCACCTCGGCGGCGCCGTCGTCCAGCAGGCGCTGCCGCTTGGCGCGGGTGCGGGTGACCGCGACGGGCGTGGCGCCGAGCCGGTTCGCCGTCTGGATCGCGGCGAGGCCCGGACCGCTGGAGGCGGCGGTGATCACGGCCGTCTCGCCGGCCCGGAGGCCGGCGACCTCCACCAGCGCGCCGTACGCCGTCAGGTAGGGCATCCACACCGCCGCGCCGCCGACCGGGTCCACGTCCGGGGAGCGGGGGAGCAGCGCCGTGGCGGGGACCAGCGCGCGTTCGGCGTAGACGCCGTAGTCGTTGTGCGAGAAGTTCGGGACGACACTGACGGGCTGACCGGGCGCGAAGCCGGTCACCCCGGGCCCGGTGGCCTCCACCACGCCCGCCGCCTCGTTGCCGAGCCGGGCCGGGAAGTGCTTGACCGGCTCGATGTACCGGCCGCCGCGGAACAGCCCGTCGGCCCGGTTGACGCCGATCGCCTCGATGCGCAGCAGCACCTCGCCGGGACCCGGCTCGCCCGGCTCCAGGTCCTCCAGCCGCAGCACCTCGGGCCCGCCGGTCTCGTGGAACCGCACCGTCTTCGCCATGCCAACTCCCCCTCGCCGCACCGGTGATCAGATGATCAGGCATCACTGTGCGGCATGGTACGACCGCTGTCAAACTACGAAGGCCGTCGTACCAAGGGGAGGGCTCAGCCGAGCAGGATCACCTCCAGGGTGCGCGGGCCGTGCACGCCCTCCACCCGGTCCAGCTCGATGTCACTGGTGGCCGACGGGCCCGAGATCCAGGTCAGCGGGCGGGTGGGAACCAGGCGTGCCAGGGCCTGCGGGACGGAGGAGACGACCTGGTCCGGGACCCGGACGACACAGATGTGGTGGTCCGGGATCAGCGAGACGCGCCGTCGGCCCTGGTCCGGGGAGCCGTCCAGGACCAGGGTGCCGGTCTCGGCGATCGCCACGGCGCAGCCCGTCACCACGCTGTCGACCCGGTCCAGCCGCCGCGCGGTGTCCGCCGCCCGGTCGTGGATGCGGACCGGATCGGCGGCGGACATCCACTCCGGCGGCAGCCCGGGCGGCACCAGCACCTCCTGGGAGCCGCGCTCGGCCAGCAGCCGCATCACGAGGCCGGACACCGACGCCGCGTCGGCCCGGTGCACGACGGCCCGGTAGTCGGCCAGGTTCCGTGCCAGCAGCTCCACCGTCTGCCCGGCGGTCCGCTCCCCGTGCTCGCGCACGTACTCCCGTGGCACGGCCTCCTGGTACGGCCGCCCGTCCGGTGGCACGTCCGCGAGCGCGCGCCGCACCCGGCCCAGGATCCGTTCCCTGCTGCTCACCGGGTGCCCTCCTGTCCGCCGCGCGTGCGCTGCCACCAGTCCCGGAAGGGTTCCGCGGGCACGGCCGGCAGGTCCCGGGCGCCGCTCCAGGCCCGGCCGGGGCCGGGCAGGGTGCGCGGATGCAGCCGGCGGGTGCGGGAGGCCAGCCGCTGGCCCGCGCGCAGGGCCCCGGGGCGGCCGAACGCCCAGCGCGCCGCCCGCATCGCCGCCCGCTCGGCCGCGTGCCCCTTCGCCGGCCGTAGCAGCACCCTGTTGCCCTGCCGCACCGCCGGACCGCCCTCGGCCACCCGCTCCCGCAGCCGCACCAGCACCTCGGGGATGTCGATGGCGACCGGGCACACCTCGTAGCAGGCGCCGCACAGCGAGGAGGCGTACGGCAGCGAGGCGTCGATCGCGCTGCCCGTGCCCCGTAGCTGCGGGCTGAGGATGGCGCCGATGGGGCCCGGGTAGACGGAGCCGTAGGCGTGCCCGCCGGCCCGCTCGTAGACCGGGCACACGTTCAGGCAGGCCGAGCAGCGGATGCAGCGCAGCGCCTGGCGGCCGACCTGGTCGGCGAGGGCGTCGGTGCGGCCGTTGTCGAGTAGCACCAGGTGGAAGGCGCGCGGCCCGTCCCCGTCCGTGGTGCCGGTCCACATGCTGGTGTACGGGTTCATGCGCTCGGCGGTGGAGGAGCGGGGCAGGGTCTGCAGGAAGACCTCCAGGTCTCGCCAGGTGGGGACGACCTTCTCGATGCCGACGACGGAGATCAGCGTCTCGGGCAGGGTCAGGCACATCCGGCCGTTGCCCTCGGACTCCACGACGACCAGCGTGCCGGTCTCGGCGACCATGAAGTTGGCGCCGGAGACACCGACCTTCGCCCGCAGGAACTTCTCCCGCAGGTGCAGCCGGGCCGCCTCGGCGAGTTCGGCGGGCGTGTCCGTCAGGCCCTCGGGGGCCGGGCGGCCCCAGGCGCCCATCTCGGAGCGGAAGATGTCCCGGATCTCGCCCCGGTTGCGGTGGATGGCCGGGACCAGGATGTGCGAGGGCCGGTCCCTGCCCAACTGCACGATCAGCTCGGCGAGATCGGTCTCGTAGGCGCGGATCCCCGCCGCCGCGAGGGCTTCGTTGAGGCCGATCTCCTGCGTGGCCATCGACTTGACCTTGACGACCTCCGGCTCGCCGGTGGCCCGGACCAGTGCGGTGACGATCCGGTTGGCCTCCTCGGCGTCCGCCGCCCAGTGCACCGTGCCGCCGGCCGCGGTGACCGCCTCCTCCAACTGCTCCAGATAGCGGTCGAGATGGTGCAGCGTGTGGTCCTTGATCCGCCGGCCCGCCTCGCGCAACTGCGCCCAGTCGGACAGCTCGCCCACCGCCTGGGCCCGTTTGGCGCGGATGGTGTGCGTGGCGTGGCGCAGGTTGACGCGCAGCGTCGGGTCGTGGACGGCGTCGCGCGCCGCCTCGGGAAAGGCCGGCATGCCGACGAACGTTCCGCTCATACCGCCGGTTCCTCCTCCGTGCTCGCCAGGATCTCCGCGAGGTGCACCGGCCGCAGGTCCGTGCGCAGCCGGCTCATCGTGCCGCCGATGTGCATCAGACACGAGTTGTCGGCCGCGCACAGCACCTGCGCGCCCGTCGACTCCGCGTGGCGCACCTTGTCCACCCCCATCGCCGCCGACACCTCGGCGTTCTTCACCGCGAACGTGCCGCCGAACCCGCAGCACTCCTCGGCACCCGGCAGCTCGACCAGTTCCAGGCCCCGCACCGCGCCGAGCAGCCGGCGCGGCCGGTCGCCGAGCCCGAGACCGCGCAGCCCGTGACAGGTCGGATGGTAGGTGACCTTGCGCGGGTAGTAGGCGCCCACGTCCGTCACCCCGAGCACGTCCACCAGGAACTCCGTCAGCTCGTACGTCCTGGGCACCACCGGCGCCAGGGTCCGCGCCAGCGCGTCGCCGCGTCCCTCCGCCCGGGCCCGCTCGCCCAGCCGCGGATACAGCTCCCGGACCATCGCCCCGCACGACGCGGACGGGGTCACGATCGCCTCGTAGCCGCCGAAGACCTCGGCGAAGTGCCGGGCCAGCGGCTCGGTCTGGTGCCGGTAGCCGGTGTTGTAGTGCGCCTGCCCGCAGCAGGTCTGGCCCATCGGGAAGTCGACGTCGACCCCCAGCCTGCGCAGCAGTCTCACCACGGCCCGGCCGGTGTCCGGATACAGCGTGTCGTTGACACAGGTCAGGAACAGGGCGACACGCATCGCGGCTCCTCGGTCTCGGTCATCGGTCATCAGGCGATCGGATGGCGGTCGGACAGGGTCGTGAGCGGTGCGGTCGGCCGGCGGAAAAAGACGGAAGGCGGAAGGCAGAAGCAGAAGCAGCGTAATCGGCGGACCCCGGCGCGGGCAGGCCGCGGGTCAGCGTGCGGCGAGCCGCGCCTCGGCCGCCCGCTCCCGCGCGGTGTCCCCGCGGTACGCGTACCGGGTGACCGGCCGGGCGCCACCCCGGCCGCCCGCTGACCGGTGGTTCAGTGACGAACCCTGGTCCCGGGTCTCGGCCCGCGTACGGCCGTGTGCTGAACTGGGTCGCGTCCCAGCCGCCCGTCCCGGGAGACCCGTTGAGCCTCAGCTACCGCCAGCCCGGCGTCGTCCTCACCGACCACCGCTTCACCGTGCCTCTCGACCACGCCGACCCGGCGGGCGAGACCATCGAGCTGTACGCCCGGGAGGCGGTGGCGAGCGACAAGGCCGGGCAGGACCTGCCCTGGCTGGTGTACCTGCAAGGCGGCCCCGGCTTCGGGGCGAACCGTTTCATCGGACGGCAGGCCTGGCTCGGCCGGGCCCTTGAGGAGTACCGCGTCCTGCTGCTCGACCAGCGCGGCACCGGCCGCTCCACGCCCGCCAACCGCCAGACGCTCCCGCTGCGCGGCGGCCCCGCCGCCCAGGCCGACTACCTCGCCCGCTTCCGCGCCGACTCCATCGTCCGCGACTGCGAGGCCATCCGCCCGCGGGTCACCGGCGGCGCCCCGTGGACCGTGCTCGGCCAGAGCTTCGGCGGCTTCTGCACCGTGTCCTACCTCTCCCTGGCCCCCGAGGGCATCCACACCGCGCTGATCACCGGTGGCCTGCCCTCCCTGCACGCCCACGCCGACGACGTCTACCGGGCCGCCTATCCGCGCATCGAGCGCAAGGTCGCCGCGCACTACGACCGTTACCCGCAGGACGTGGCGGCGGCCCGGCGGATCGCCGACCACCTCCTCACCCACGACGTGGTCCTGCCGAACGGCTACCGCCTCACCGTGGAGGCATTCCAGGCCCTGGGCCAGATGCTCGGCACCAGCGACGGCAGCCACCGCCTGCACCACCTGCTGGAGGACGCCTTCGTCCGCACCCCGGCCGGGACGGAGCTGTCCGACGCCTTCCAGGAACAGGCGCAGACCCTGCTGTCGTACGCCGCGCACCCGCTCTACGCCGTCGTCCACGAGTCGGTCTACGGCCAGGGCGCCCGCCCCACCGCCTGGGCCGCCGAGCGCGTCCGCGCCGAGTTCCCGCAGTTCGACGCGGCCAAGGCGCTCACCGGTGACGGCCCGGTGCTCTTCACCGGCGAGACCGTCCACCCCTGGATGTTCGAGACCGACCCGGCCCTGCGGCCGCTGCGCGAGACGGCCGAGCTGCTGGCCGCCCGCACCGACTGGCCCGCGCTGTACGACCCGGCCCGCCTCGCCGCCAACGAGGTGCCCGTCGCCGCGGCGGTCTACCACGACGACATGTACGTCGACACCGCCCACGCGCTCGACACCGCCCGCGCCATGCGCGGCCTGCGCACCTGGGTCACCGACGAGTTCGAGCACGACGGCCTGCGCACGGGCGCGCCCCGGGTCCTGGACCGGCTGCTGGCGCTCGTCCGCGACGAGGTCTGAGACCGGCGGTCGCCGCGCCGGTGAGTAGGCTGTGCGCCATGCCGGACCCGATCCCCGACCTCCTTGACCTGCGCGGCGACTGCGCCCAGTGCTTCGGCCTGTGCTGCGTGGCCCTGCCCTTCGCCCGGTCCGCCGACTTCGCGCTGGACAAGCCCGCCGGGCTGCCCTGCCCGAACCTCCGGGACGACCACCGCTGCGGCATCCACGACGGCCTGCGGGAGCGGGGCTTCAGCGGCTGCACCGTCTACGACTGCTTCGGCGCCGGCCAGAAGGTCTCCCAGGTCACCTTCGGCGGACAGGACCGGCGCACCGCGCCGAAGGAGCAGGCGCGCCGCATGTCCGAGGTCTTCCCGGTCGTCCGGCAGCTCCACGAGCTGCTGTGGTACCTGACGGAGGCGCTGGGCCTGCCCGCCGCCCGGCCGGTCCACCCCGAGCTGCGGCGGGCCCTGGAGAAAACCGAGCGGCTCACCCGGCAGACCCCCGACGAGCTGGCCGCGCTGGACGTGGCCGCGCACCGGCAGGAGGTCAACACGCACCTGCTGCGCGCCAGCGAGCTGGTCCGGGCCGGCGCCGGCGGCAAGGGGAAGGCCAAGGGCAAGGACCGGCGTGGCGCGGATCTGGCCGGCGCCCGGCTCAAGGGCGCCGACCTGCGCGGGGCGAGCCTGCGCGGTGCCTGTCTGATCGCGGCCGACCTCACCGGCGCCGATCTGCGCGGCGCGGACCTCATCGGCGCCGACCTGCGGGACGCCGACCTGACCGGCGCGGACCTCACCGGCGCGTTCTTCCTCACCCAGCCGCAACTCGACGCGGCCCGCGGCAGCGCCGGCACCCGGCTGCCCGGGACGGTCCGCCGCCCGGCGCACTGGACGGCGGAGCGCTGAGACCTCTCGTTCGGACCGCCCGGCACACTGGACGGCGGAGCGCCAGGGCCTCTCGTTCCGATCAGGCTCCGCGAGCCCGGTCCGCTCCGGAGGACAGGTCCCGCAGGTCCGGCCGGGCGCGCGGCTCGTCGGTGCCGCCGTGCGGTTCCGCGGGGCGCTGCCGGCGCTCCAGGCGCAGCCGCAGGCCCTCCGGCATCAGGGTCAGCCGTTCGGTGACGGCCAGCCGGTAGCCGGGGTCGGCGTGCAGGTCGTAGCGGCGCAGCAGGAGGCCGAGGACCAGCGCCGCCTCGTGCAGCGCGAACTGCCGGCCGATGCAGGCCCGCGCGCCGGTGCCGAAAGGCTTGAAGACGTGCGGCGGCCGGGCCCGTACGGCCGCCGCGGTGAAGCGGTCCGGGTCGAACCGCCCGGTGTCCTCGCCCCACGCCTCCGGGTCGCGGTGCAGCATCGGCGTCAGCACCAGGGCCCAGGCGCCCCGGCGCATCGGGTGCTCGCCGGCGAGGACCGTGTCGTGGCGGGCCTCGCGGGCGAAGGCGGGCGCGGTCGGCCACAGCCGCAGCGACTCGTCCAGCACCCGGCGGACATAGCGCAGCCTGGCTATCTGGTCGTAGCGCGGCTGTGCGGTCGCTCCCCAGACGCGGTCCACCTCGGCGCGGGCCCGGGCGGCGATCTCCGGGTGCCGGGCGAGGTAGTACAGCGCGAAGGAGAGCGCGCCCGAGGTGGTCTCGTGGCCGGCCACCAGGAACGTGATCACCTGCTTGCGGACGTTCTCCGCGGACAGCTTCTCCCCGGTCACCGGGTGCGCGGTGGCCAGCATGCGGTCCAGCAGGTCGCCCTCGCCGCCGCCGGACCGGCGCCGGGCGGCCACCAGCTCGTCGACCGTGTGGTTGAGGAAGGCCATGTCGGCCGCGTTGCGCCGGGTGGCGGAGCGCAGCAGCAGCGGGGCCAGCGGCGCGGGCACGCTGTTGAGCCGCTGGGCGTAGCCGAGCGTGCCGACCATGGCCGTGACGAAGGGGTGCGGGCGGTCCCGTTCGAAGGAGCCGAAGTCGTGCCCGAAACCGGTGCGGGCGATGGTCTCCAGGGTCAGCCGGGTCATGTCGCCGGGCACGTCGACCGTGTGCCCGGCCGCCAGCAGGCGGTCCCAGCGGTCGGTGAGCCGGCCGGCGACGGCCAGCATCATCCCGTGGTAGCCCTCCATGGCCTCGCGGCTGAACCCGGGCGCCAGGACGTCGTGCGCGAGCTGCCAGTTGGGCTCGTGGTTGTAGGCGGTGAACAGGCCGTCCCCGGCCACCGGCCGCAGGTTGGCGACGCCCAGCCCGACGTGCTTGGCGAACCGTGACTCGTCGGCGAGGTCGGCGACCAGCCGCGCCCCCCACACGAAGACGAACTCCTTGCCGAAGGCCCGCCGCCGGAAGACCGGGCCCAGTCGGCGGGCGTGGCGCATGGTGTCCTGGAGCGGCCGGCGCCCGTCGGCGCCGAGCACATCGCCGAGCAGCGGCACCCGGCGCGGCGGGTGCGGTATGCGGTGCAGCTCGGGCCAGCCCCGCTCGGCGCTCCGGAAACCCTTCGGCAGCCCGTTCTCCATGGTCTGCGTCCTCCCCGCCATGACGCGATCTCCCTTGGTCCAGCGGTCCGTTGAGGCGGTGTGCGCGGGTGCCGCGCGGTGTGTTGTACGTGGGTTCAATAACGCGTTCCAGTGTCGTCCGGGTGTTGAACCGGCGTCAAGTACAGTGACGGCATGCCCGCGAATCATCGGGAGCGCACCCGCCGCCGGCTCAGCACGGGGGAGCGGCGCGAGCAGTTGCTGACGGTCGGCGCGAAGCTGTTCTCGGACAGTCCCTACGACGATGTCCGGATCGAGCGGGTCGCCGAGATCGCCGGTGTCTCGCGCGGGCTGCTGTACCACTACTTCCCGACCAAGCGGGACTTCTTCGCCGCGGTCGTGGAGCGCGAGAGCGAGCGGATGCTGCGCATGACGGCGGCCGTGCCCGGGGTGCCGGTGCGCGAGCAGCTGACCGCCGGGCTCGACGCCTACCTTGGCTACGTCCAGGCCCACGCCCACGGCTTCCGCGCCTTCCACCGCGCCGACGCGGCCGGCGACCAGGCGGTGCGCCGGGTCTACCAGTGCGCCCTGGCCGCGCAGGAGCGCCAGATCCTGGCCGCGCTCGCCGCCGACCCCGAGTTCGGGCCGGCCGCCGAGACCGCTCCCGAGGTCCGTCTGGCGGTGCGCGGCTGGCTCGCCTTCACCACGGCCGTCTGTCTGGAATGGCTGCGCGGCGCGGGGGAGTCGAGCCGCGAGCAGGTGCGCGACCTGTGTGCCCGCGCGCTCCTGGGCATCCTTGCGTGACCCGGTGCGCCGACGGGGCGTGGTTGGCGCGCGCCCCGGACTCCGATAGGTTAGGCAAGGCTTACCTAAGGAGGTCTCGGGATGGGTGACACACAGGACTGGACGGCCGCCCCCGGCGCGGCGGAACGGGCCCGCTCGGTGCTGGCCACCGCGTGGTCGTGCGCGGTGACGGCGGACGGTGTGCGCGAGGAGTACGCCGGCGCGCACACCGTCACCGAGGACGGCCGGGTGTGCCTGGCGGTGCCCGAGGACAGCGGCCTGTCCGCCGCGTCCCTGTGCGCCCCGCGCCAGGAGCCCGCCGCCCTGCTGGAGTTCGCCGACGTGGCACCCGTACCGGTGCGCGACCGGATCCGCGCCCGGCTGTGGCTCTCCGGCACGCTCACCCCGGCCGGGGACGCCCTGCTCTTCCACCCCGCCCGAGTGGTGCTCCGGCAGGCGTCCGGACCGGTGGTCGTGGGCCTGGAGGAGTTCACCGCCGCCCGGCCCGACCCGCTCGCCGCCGCCGAGGCCCGGCTGCTCACCCACCTCGCCGACGCCCACCCCGACGCCGTCGAGCGGCTGACCCGCCTGGTGCGGCCCGAGAGCCTGCACGCCGCGACCCGGGTGGCCCCGCTCGCCGTCGACCGGCACGGACTGACCCTGCGCATCGAACGCACCCGTGTCCACGGCGACGTACGGCTGCCCTTCCACGCGCCCGCCGACGATGTCACCCAGCTCACCGAGCGCGTCCACGCCCTGCTCGCGCAGGCCGTCGCCGCCTCCTGCCCCCGCGCGCTACAGCGGCAGCGCGCAGACGGCGACCGGTGACGCGAACGGCTCGCCGGCCGGAGTGAGCCCGCCGCCGTCCGCGTCGACGTGGAAGACGGTGACCGTGCCGGAGCGCTGGTTCGCCGCGAACAGCAGCCGGCCGTCCGGTGCGCACGCGATCTGCCGCGGGAAGTCCCCGCCCGTCGGCACCGTGCCGAGCAGCCGCAGCCGGGCCCCGCCGGACTCGACGGCGTACCGCGCCAGGCTGTCGTGGCCCCGGTTGGCGAGGAACGCGTACCGGCCGTCCGCCGTCACCAGGATCTGCGCCGGATAGTTGGTGCCGCCCTCCGACCCGGTCGGCTGCGGCTCGCCCACGCTCAGCCGGCCCGAGGACGGGTCGTAGGCGCAGACGGTCACGGTGTCGTCCAGTTCGTTGGCCAGGTAGGCGTACCGGCCGCCCGGATGGAAGGTCAGATGGCGTGGCCCCGCGCCGGGCCGGGTGCGCGCCTGCGCCACCTCCGTGAGGGTGCCCCGCGCCGTGTCCAGCCGGTAGGTGTAGACGGTGTCGGTGCCGAGGTCCACGGCGAGGACGTATCGGCCGTCCGGGCTGGTGACGATCTGGTGGGCGTGCGGCCCCTGCTGCCCGGGACCGGGCGGCGGCGAGGTGTGCACGACCCGGGCGGTGCGCTCGCCGAGGGCGCCCGAGGCGTCGATCGGGTGCACGGTGACACTGCCCGAGCCGTAGTCCGCGCTCAGCAGCCAGCGGCCGCCGGGATGCACCGACAGGTGGCAGGGACCCGCGCCGCCGGTGGTGCGGGTGCCGAGCACGCGCCGGTCCGCGAGGCGTACGGCCGTCACCCCGCCGTCCTGCCGCTCGGCCACGGCGTACAGCGTGCGCCCGTCCGGGTGCACCGCGAGATACGACGGGTCGGGCACGCCGGTGAGCGTGCCGGTGCGGGTGATCCGGCCCGACTCCGGGTCGTACGACGCCACCGTGACGCCGGTGCCGCCGCCCGCGGCCGAGGTGTAGGTGCCCACGTACAGCGGGCGCGGCCCCGGGGGCTCCTGGCGCGGCGCGGCGGGCCCGGGCGCGACCCGCGCGGCCGGGGTGGCCGCCGGCGGGGCCGCCGGGGCCGGTACCGCGACGACCGCCGCCGCGCCGGCCACCGCCCCGGCGAACCGGCGCCTGGTCCAGCCGCCGCCCTGCTCCGGGCGCTGCCCGGGTGTCCGTGCCTGCGTGTCCATGCCGCACCTCAGTCGTCGGTCGCCCCGCTCGTGACAGACACCTTGGCGCGGGCCCGCCGCCGGAGGCAAGACCGGCAACAGCGGTTGCGTACTGTGCAACGGTACGGCGGGCGGGTCACCGGGAGCGGCTGCCGAAGCCGGCGCGGTTGCGCCACAGCTCCTCCTGGATGCCGAGCCGGTCGCGCAGCCAGGCCATCCGGGGCAGCTTGGCCCGCTGCTCGCGGGAGACCCGGTCCAGCTCCTCCAGCAGGCGCCGGGTGCGGTGTTCGGTGTCCAGCTCGTCGATGATCCTGGTCGTCTCGGTCACCACCGCGCCGAGCAGCTGCCAGTTCTCCCAGTCCTTGCCGATCTCCTCCCGGAGCAGCTCGGCCAGCCGGTCCCGGGTGCCGGCCGCGGTGTGCAGCTCGGCCGTCAGCCGGGCCTCCGCCGACTCGGCGTTCTCGCTCAGGTCCGTGGTCACCAGCACCGCGAAGCTGACCACCGCGTCGGCGATCTCCGACAGCAACTGCTCCACGGTCCCGCCGACCTGGGCCGGGAACAGCTCCTTCGAGCCGCGGGCCTTCGCCAGGTCCGTGAACGTGCGGGCCAGCACCCGCAGCACCACCGTGCAGATCTCCAGCGTGTCCAGACCGGTGCGCAGCACCACCCGGTGCAGCAGCCCCTCCTTGACGCGCGGGTTGAGCCGCAGGCTGTCCTCGGCCTGCCGCAGCGCCGCGTCCACCCGCACGATGTCGTGGTCGAGCCGGCGTGCCTCGTGCAGCCGCTCGGCCGCCCGCTGCCACGGGATGCGCCCCGCGGCCTCCTCGCCCATCCGCAGCATCAGCTGGCGCACCCGCCGGGCCAGGTCCTCGATGGACGCGCCCGCCTTGTCCACCCAGACGGGCGGCGGCAGCAGCAGGTTGCAGGCGGTGCCGACGACCGCGCCGATCAGCGTCTCCACGATCCGCGCCCAGGCGGTGAACCCCACCGTGGTGACCCCGAGCACCAGCATGGCGCTGATCGCCACCTCGGCCACGTACTCGTCCACCCGCACCAGGTGGCCCACGCCCAGCGCGGCGACGATGAGCAGCGCCAGGCTCCACCAGGTCAGCCCCACCAGCACGCTGAAGGCGATGGCCACCAGCACGCCGGCGACCACCGAGTTCACCCGGCGGATGCCGTTGGTGAGCGTGGCGTAGAAGGTCACCTGGACGACCAGCAGCGCCGTCAGCGGCGCGGTGAGCGGGGCCGGCTCCGGGCTCAGCCGGAGCGCGATGACGTAGGCGACCGTCGCCGCCGCGGCGGACCGCAGCGTCTGGACGACCACCGGTTCCCGGCGGCGCCCCAGCAGACGCAGCAGTCCAGAGGTCCACTTTCGTACGTCGAGCATCCTTGGCCTGTTCCCGTTAGGCGGCCAGGTCGAACGTGACCGTTCGCGGACTGTTTCCGGCCATCGGGCGACCGGGGACGGCACCCGGTGTTCAGACGTACAGCTTGGCGACGAACGCGGAGAGGTTGTCCCGGGTGCGGGCGATCTGCTCCTCCAGGGTCAGGCTCTCCGCGAACCGGGCGCCGGCGACGGGGGTCTTCCTGCCGCGCACGTACAGCGAACACGCCAGGTCCGTGCACATGTACAGCCCGACCGAGTTGCCTTCCCGGCCCGCCGTGCCCGCCTTGCGCGCGGTCATCAGGGACACTCCGCCGCCGGGGTGCGTGGTCAGGCACAGCGAGCACATGCTGCGGTGCAGGAAGCCGCGCTGCGCGGGCGGGAAACGCAGGGCGACACCGGCGGGCCGGCCGTCCCGTTCGGTGACCAGATAGCTGCGGTCGGGGGCCCCGGGATCACGCCAGCCGAGGAAGTCCAGGTCGTCCCACGGACGCTCCTCCAGATCGCGCGGCACGGTCAGCCGTTTGGCCTCGCCCTTGGAGCAGTTGACGAACGACGCGCGGATGTCCTGCTCGGTGAGCGCTCGCATGGGGGGAGTCCTTCCGGTGACGACGACGCAGCCTAGGAGCCCTAGGCAGGCGACTATCGTATGTAGCCGGGTGAAGGAGAGGCCAGCGAATTTCCTACTCGTCCTCGGCTGGGCTCGCCCGCGGCGGCCAGACCCCGGGCAGCAGGACCCCCAAGGCATAGGCGCGGGCCACCAGTTCGGTGCGGTTGGCCGCGCCCCAGCGCGCCGACAGCCGGCGCAGGTGATAGGTGACGCCGTCCCGGCTCAGGCCCAGCTCCCGGGCAGCGCGCGCGGTGGTGGCGCCACCGGCCAGCAGCGCCAGCACCTGCCGCTCCGCCTCGGTGGCCCGCACCGGCTCCGGGGCGGGCGCGGTGCGCTCGCCCCGTACTCGCAGCATCACCAGCAGTGCCGGGGTGTCCTCGGCGCTGTCGCTCACCGGGTCCGCCGTCAGCTCTCCGTACCGCTCGGTCCCGTCCGGCGCCCGCCAGCACACGGAGACCTGGTAGCGCGAGCGGTGCCGCAGCCGCAGCGCCTCGGCGATCCGCTCCACCTGGGTGGACTCCTGCGGCCGGAACAGCTCCAGCACCTGCCGGCCGCGCAGCCGGCCCGGGCTCGTGCCGCACTCGGCGGCCATCGCCGGGTTCGCCAGCACCACCTGGCCGTACACGTCGCACACCGCCACCGGGACCGACACGCGGTCGAACACGAGCAGGGCCCGGTTGCGCCACACCACCGCGTCGGCCCGTCCCGTCTCCATCACACCCTCCCGGTCCGCCGGCCGCACGCCCATCCAAGAGGACGAGGCAGGTCAGCGGCAACTCGGCGGGCGGGAACCAAGCGCCCGGCGCCCGGCGCCGCGGCCGTGTCCGGGCGGCCGGCCGACGGAGCGCCCGGCCGCGCAAGTCCGGCGGCCCGGTTTCCACTGCACGAACGTGTAGTGCCGTGGCGCGGGCACCGGCCGCCCGTCGACCACCCTGGAACACAGCAGTCCGCTACGCGAAAGGCAGTCGTCGCGCCATGCCCCCCACCACACTGCACTCCTCCTCCGCCGCGGCCCTGCCCGGCGTCCCCGTCGTCGACATCACCGCCACCGGACCCGGCCGCACCCCCATCCAGCAGGCCATGGAGCTGATGCGCGCCCACGGCCCGGTGCTGGTGCGCCGGCTGCACGGCCGGGACGCGATGTTCGTCGCCGACGCGGACCTGGTCGCCGACCTGGCCGACGAGGACCGGTTCGCCAAGCACATCGGCCCCGCCCTGGAGAACGTGCGCGAGTTCGCCGCCGACGGACTGTTCACCGCGTACAACGACGAGCCCAACTGGGCCCGGGCGCACGACATCCTGATGCCCGCCTTCGCGCTCGGCTCGATGCGCACCTACCACCCGGTGATGCTGGAGGTGGCCCGGCGGCTCCTCGACTCCTGGGACCGGGCGGCCCGGGACGGCCGGCCCGTCGACGTGCCCGACGACATGACCCGCATGACGCTCGACACGATCGGACTGGCCGGGTTCGACTACGACTTCGGGTCCTTCGCACGCGCCGAGCCGCATCCCTTCGTGGAGTCGATGGTCCGCTGCCTGGAGTGGAGCATGAACCGCCTGGCCCGCACCCCGGACCAGGACCACTCGGCGGCCGACGCCGCCTTCCGGCGGGACGCCGGCTACCTGGCCCAGGTCGTGGACGACGTCATCGCCGCCCGCACCGGCACCGACCAGAGCGGCGCCGCGGACCTGCTCGGCCTGATGCTCAGCGCCCCGCACCCGGCCGACGGCACCACCCTGGACCCGGCCAACATCCGCAACCAGGTCATCACCTTCCTGATCGCCGGCCACGAGACCACCTCCGGCGCGATGTCCTTCGCGCTGTACTACCTCGCCAAGCACCCCGCCGTCCTGCGGCTCGTCCAGCGCGAGGCCGACGCGCTGTGGGGCGACACCCCGGACCCCGAGCCGGCGTACGAGGACATCGGCCGGCTCACCTACACCCGGCAGGTCCTCAACGAGGCGCTGCGGCTGTGGCCGACCGCCGCCGCGTTCAGCCGGCACGCCCGCGAGGACACCCTGCTCGGCGGCCGGATCCCGCTGCGCGCCGGCCAGGCCGTCACCGTGCTCACCCCGATGCTGCACCGCGAGCCCGTCTGGGGCGACAACCCGGAGCTGTTCGACCCCGAGCGGTTCACCCCCGAGGCCGAGGCGGCCCGGCCGGTGCACGCCTTCAAACCGTTCGGCACCGGCGAACGCGCCTGCATCGGAAGGCAGTTCGCCCTGCACGAGGCGACCATGCTGCTCGCCCTGCTGGTCCACCGCTACCGGCTGCACGACCACGCCGGCTACCGCCTCACGGTGAAGGAGACCCTCACCCTCAAGCCCGAGGGCTTCACCCTCACGCTCACCCCGCGCACCGCCGCCGACCGCGTGCACGCGCCCCTGCCGGGCGCCGCCCCCGCGCCGGCCGCCGGCACCCCGGCCCCGGACACCCTCCCGGCCCGGGTCCGCCCCGGCACCCGCGCCCTGTTCCTGCACGGCAGCAACTACGGCACCTGCCGGGACTTCGCCGCCCGGCTCGCCGACGAGGCCGCCGCCGTGGGCTGCGCCACCGAGGTCGCCGCCCTGGACGCCTACGCGGACGGCCTGCCCGCGGACCGGCCCGTCGTCATCACCGCCGCCTCCTACAACGGCCGCCCCACCGACGACGCCACCGCCTTCGCCGCCTGGCTCGACGGCACGCCCGACCTGACCGGCGTGACCTACGCCGTCCTCGGCGTCGGCGACCGCAACTGGGCCGCCACCTACCAGCAGGTCCCCACCCGCGTCGACGCCCGCCTCGCCGAACTCGGCGCCACCCGGCTCATCGCGCGCGCCGCCGCCGACGCCTCCGGCGACCTCGCCGGCACCGTGGCGGAGTTCACCGCCCGCCTGCGCACCGCGCTGCTCCAGGAGTACGGCGACCCGGACGCCGGCACGGACGCGCCGCGGGAGCCCGCCCATGCCTACACCGTGCGCACCGTCACCGGCGGCCCGCTGGACGCCCTCGCCGAACGGCACGGCCTGGTCCCGATGACCGTCACCGAGACCCGCGACCTCACCGCGCCCGGCCACCCGCGGACCAAGCGGTTCCTGCGGATCGCCCTGCCCGACGGCGTCACCTACCGCACCGCCGACCACCTGAGCGTGCTGCCCGCCAACGCCCCCGGCCTGGTGGACCGCGCCGTCGCCGCTTTCGGCCTCGACGCCGGTGCCGTCCTGGACATCCGGGCCACCCGCCCGCGCCGCGAGGGCCTCGCCGTCGACCGCCCGCTGACGGTCCGTGAGCTGCTGACCCACCACGTGGAGCTGCAGGAACGGCCCACGGCCCGGCAGCGGGCCCTCCTCGCCGCGGCCAACCCCTGCCCGCCCGAGCGTGCCGCCCTCGCCGCCCTGCCCGATGACGACCCGCGCACCCTGCTGGAGCTGGCCGAGGACCACCCCGCGCTGCGCGGCGCCCTCGACTGGCCGGCCCTGCTCGACCTGCTGACCCCGCTGCGCCCGCGCCACTACTCCATCTCCTCCGCGCCGGCGGCCGACGCCCGCCACGCCGACCTGATGGTCTCCGTGCTCGACGCCCCGGCACGGTCCGGCAAGGGCCGCTACCGGGGTACCGGATCGGGCCACCTGGCCTCCCTGCGGCCCGGCGACACCGTGTACGCCCGCGTCCAGCCCTGCCGCGAGGCCTTCCGGATCGACGGCTCGGCACCGGTCGTGATGGTCGCCGCGGGCACCGGCCTCGCGCCGTTCAGGGGCGCCGTCGCCGACCGCCTGGCCGTCCGCCGCGCGGGCGCGGAACTTCCGCCGGCCCTGCTGTACTTCGGCTGCGACGCACCCGACGCCGACTATCTGCACGCCGACGAGCTGCGGGCCGCCGAACGGGCCGGCGCCGTCCGCCTGCGCCCGGCCTTCAGCGCCGCGCCCGAGAACGGCGCTTCCTTCGTCCAGCACCGCATCGCCGCCGAGGCCGGCGAGGTGTGGGAGCTGCTCGCGGCCGGCGCACGGGTGTACGTCTGCGGCGACGGCGCCCGGATGGCACCCGGCGTCCGCGACGCGTTCCGTACGCTGTACCGGGAACACACCCCCGGAGCCGACGGGGCGGCGGCCGAGCGCTGGCTGAACACGCTGATGGCGGACGGGCGGTACGTGGAGGACGTGTACGCGGCCGGCTGAGCCGCGCGGGAGGGGGCACCGTGGGCGACCCGGCGGAGCGGGGCGCGGCGGTGCCGCCGGCGGGGGCCCCCCCCCCCCCCCCCCGGCCCCCCCCCCCCCCCCCCAAAAGAGAAAAAAGAACAAAACAGGGGGGCAAAGTAAACCCCCCCCGACCCCCACACGGGTTATCAACA
>NZ_JBIROU010000001.1:0-338294 GCF_044332325.1 Streptomyces sp. NPDC017095 | reverse complement strand
AGACCCGCATGCGGCCGACGGTTTGGTGGCGGGGGGGGCGGTGGGGGCGGCGGGGGCGGCGGGGGCGGCGGGGGGGGGGGCCCCCGGGGGGGGGGGGGGGGGGGGGGGGCCCGGGGGCCCCCCCGCCCCCCGGGCGGGGGGCCCGCCGCCTCTCCCTCTTTGCTCATAGCGTGAACTAAGGTGTGGGGAAATGTCGCGCCCCGGTACCCGAAGGGGTATGTTGCAGGTCGGGCAGGGTTTGTGAAGGGAGCCACATGGCGGCGCGCAACGGGCGCACGGTACGCGACCTGAGACGGGGCAACCGCACGGCGGTGCTCCAGCGGCTGTACTTCGACGGCCCGCTCAGCCGCTTCGAACTGGGCCCGGCCACCGGACTCAGCTCCGGCTCGGTCAGCAACGTGGTCGCGGACCTGATCGCCGACGGCCTGGTCGAGGAGGCCGGCAGCGTCGACTCCGACGGCGGCCGGCCCCGCACCCTGCTGCGCGTCGCCCCGCACAGCGGACAGATGATCGGCGTCGATGTCGGCGAGACCCGGGTCCGCGTCGAGCTGTTCGACCTGGCCCTGACGGAACTGGCCCGCGTCGAACGCCCGTTGTCCCCGCAGGGCTACGACGTCGACGTCATCACCGGCCACATCCGCGAGGGCATCGCCGAGGTCCTCACCGCCCCGGAGGCCGAGCCCCGCCGGCTGCTCGGCGTCGGCGTCGGCGTCCCCGGCATCGTCGAGCACAGCCCGGACCGGGGCGCCGTCGTCCACGGCCAGACCATCGGCTGGGACGCGGTCCCGCTGGAGCGGCTGCTGCGCTCCGCCTCGCCGCTGCCCGACGAGGTGCCGTACCTCATCGACAACGGCGCCAAGACCCTCGGCCAGGCGGAGATGTGGTTCGGCGCCGGGCGCGGCGCCCGCAACGCGGTGGTCGTGCTCTTCGGCTCCGGTGTCGGCGCCTGCCTGGTCACGCCCGAGGTGGAGCACGGCCGGGCCGTGGAGTGGGGCCATCTGACCGTGCGGGTGCGCGGGCGGCGCTGCCGCTGCGGTGCGCCGGGCTGCCTGGAGGCGTACGCCGGCGCCGAGTCGCTGCTCGCCCGCTGGCGGGAGGAGGGCGGCCGGCCGCCCGGGGACACCGACGAGGAGACCGCGCTCACCGCGATGCTCGCCGCCGCCTACCCGCCCGAGGGCACCGCGCCCGACCCGGTCGCGCTGGCCGTCCTGGAGGAGACCGCCGAATACCTCGGCGCCGGCCTGTCCGACCTGATCAACCTCTTCCAGCCCGAGCGCATCCTCATCGGCGGCTGGGCCGGACTCCAGCTCGGCACCCGCTTCCTGCCCGCCGTCCGCCGGCACGCGGCGACCTACGCGCTGCGGTACCCGGCCGACAAGGTGAGCATCGACCTCGGCCGGCTCGGCCCGGACGCGGTCACCGTCGGCGCCGCGATCCTGCCGCTGGCCGAGTTCTTCGCCAGCGGCGGCCGGCGCCCGGAACCGGCCGCCGAAGACCGCCTGCCCGCCTGGCGCGCCGCCCTCCGCGAACGCATACCGCGATGAGCGGCAGACCCTAGGCGCGATGAACGACAGACCCTAGGCCGACGGCTCGTCCGGTCCCGGGGCCTCCGTGTCGGTGCGGGGCGCGTCCTGGGCGTCGGTGCCGGAACCGTCCGGGCCGGGCGCGGCGTCCTCGTCCGGGCCGGGTGTCGTCTCCTTGTCCGGCTTCTCGCCGGCCGGGCGCCCGGGGGAGAGGTCCCACGGGTCCTCGTCGGGGCCGGCCTGCTGGTCGGGCATGTCCCGGGGCACCGGCTGCTCCTGCGCCCCGGATCCGGGCTCCTGCACAGTCATCGTGTTCTCCGCTTCTCGTAATGTAGGGGGTGGTGTACGGGACCCGTTCAGCCCGCCTTCCGGCCCCGCAGCGGTTCGGTCTCCATCCCGCCGCCCTGCCGCAGGCCCTCCAGGAACTCCTGGATCACCTCCGTCGCCGTACGCCGGGGCTGCCAGCCCAGCTCGGCGCGCGCCCGCGCGGAGTCCATCAGCGGCAGCCGCAGCACGGCGTCGAACAGGTGCGGCGAGGCCGGCAGCAGCCGCAGCCCCCAGGCCGCGGCGATCGCCGAGCGGGCCGCCGTACGCGGCAGCCGGACCGCCCGGGAGCCGAGCAGCCCGGCGAGCACGGTGGCGTCCAGCGGCGGGTCGGCGGCCAGGTTGTACGGGCCCCGGGCGGTGTCCGAGTGCACCGCGAGCCGGTAGGCCTCGGCCGCGTCGTCGGTGTGCAGCGCCTGCACCCGCAGGCCCGGAATGTCCGGCAGGACCGGCAGCAGCTCGGGCCGGGCCAGCGGTCCGGGCAGGAACCGCCCGCCGAAGATCCGCCGCTGCTCGCTCGCCGACTGCCACTTGAACAGGAACGCCGGCCGCATCCGGACCACCCGCACCTCGGGATGGTCGCGCTCGAACACGTCCAGGGTGCGCTCCAGATAGGCCTTCTCGCGGCAGTACGCGGCGTCCGGCCAGCCGTGTGTCGGCCAGCTCTCGTCCACCGCGCGGTCCTTCGGCCCCGGCGAGTACGCGCCGACGGAGGAGGCGTGCACCAGCACCGGCACCCGGGCGGCGGCGACCGCCTCGAACACCCGGATGCTCCCGAACACGTTGGTCCGCCAGGTCTGCACCGGGTCGTGCGTCGGCTGGAACGCCCAGGCCAGGTGGATCACGGCGTCGGCGCCCGCGAACCGCTCGGCGAGGTCCTCCCGGTCCGACCGCAGGTCGACGGCGGACCACTCGGTCTTCGGCGGCGCCCACGCGGGCGTCCGCCGGGCCAGTCCGTGCACCGACGCGACCCCGGGGTCCTCCGAGAGCAGCCGCACCACACTGGTCCCGACGTTGCCGGTGGCGCCCGTGACGACCACCCTGCTGCCCGCTGAGCTGCTCACCTTCGGCTCCTCTCGCCTGCTCACGGAGGCTGTGACGAGCCGCCGGGTACCCGGGCGGACGACCCGCACACGCGGTACGCCAGGCCCGTGGCAGGGCCGTACCCGAGGAGCGGGGGCCCGTGACAGGCCCGTACCCGGGGAGCGGGAGGCTCGCGGCGGTGTCGGTCACGCGGGGCCGGGGCATGGAGAAGCCCCGGCCGTGACGGGGGAATCACGGCCGGGGCGGTCGGGTGGCGGGCGCGGAGGGCGGTCGCCTCGCGGCGAAAGGCTCCACAGGGCTTCAGCCGAACGATCGTCCCTGTGGGCGAGAGATGAGGCCCGGGGACACTGTCCCCTCCGTACCCACGTCTGGTTCAACGGGCAACCACTTCGGGGTGTTCCGGCCCCTTCCGTGACCTGCGTCACCCTGGCTCACGCCAGCGGGCTCTCTGCCAGCCGCGCCAGCAGATCGGCGGGATCGGCGTACACCGCCTCCGCCCCGGCCTCCTCCAGGTCCGCGCGCGGGATCCCGCCGCACAGCACCCCCAGACAGCGCACCCCGGCCTTGCTGCCGGCCCGCATGTCCCACACGGTGTCCCCGACGAACACCGCCCGCGAGGCCGGCACCCCGGCCAGCTCCAGGGCGTGCTCCACCGGCTCGGGCGCCGGTTTGCCCTGCTGCACGTCGTCGGCGCTCGCGGTGTCCGTGATGGCCTCGTCCGCGTCGAGCGCCCGGCGCAGCGCGCCCAGCTCGGCACCGCTCGCCGAGGTCGCGAGCACCACCGTCCAGCCGTCCCCGTGCAGCCGGCGCAGCAGGTCACCGGCGCCGGGCAGGGCGGGGAGCCGGTCGAAGTACTGGCCGTACAGCGCCTTGTGCGCGGCGCTCAGCTCGTCGTCCTGATCCGGGTCGCGGTCGTCGCCCAGCAGATGGGCGATCAGGTCCGTGGAGCCCAGCCCGACGGCCCGGTGCACGGCGTGCATGGGCACGTCGTGCCCGGCCTGGCGGAAGGCCTCCCACCAGGTGACGACGTGCAGATGGTTGGTGTCGACCAGGGTTCCGTCGACATCGAAGACGGCGGCTCGTTCCATGCGGAGTATCCCTTTCCCGGCTCCCGTACGGCGACCACGGCGCCTTCCCGGCTGCCGCCCGGTCTCCCGCCTGGTGCCTCGCGTCCGGCGTCTGTCGTCCGGGCGTCTGTCGTCCGGTCGTATCTGGTCCGGGCGTCTGTCGTCCGGTCTCTCGTACGGGTCCGGGTACCACGACTCCGGGTTCAGGAACCCGCCGCGCGCGCCGGGACCCGGCCCTCCCGCGTCCAGTCCAGCAGTTCCCCGGCCGGCCAGGTGGTCACCACCCGTTCGGCGGGCACCCCGCACTCCTCGGCCCGGGCGCAGCCGAGGATCTGCCAGTCCAGCTGGCCGGGCGCGTGCGCGTCGGTGTCGACGGCGAACAGCACGCCCGCCGCGACCGCCCGGCGCAGCAGCCGCCGCGGCGGGTCCAGCCGCTCCGGCCGGCTGTTGATCTCCACCGCCGTGCCCGACTCGGCGCACGCCGCGAACACCTCGTCCGCGTCGAACTGCGACTCCGGCCGCCCGCGGCCCGTCACCAGGCGCCCGGTGCAGTGCCCGAGCACGTCGGCGTGCGGGTTGCGCACGGCGGCCACCATGCGGCGGGTCATGGACCGGGCGTCCATCCGCAGCTTGGAGTGCACGGACACCACGACCACGTCCAGCCGCTCCAGCAACTCCGGTTCCTGGTCCAGCGAGCCGTCCTCCAGGATGTCGCACTCGATCCCGGTGAGCAGCCGGAACGGCGCCCACCGCGCGTTCAGGTCCGCCACCACCGCGAGCTGCTCCCGCAGCCGCTCCGGCGACAGCCCGCGGGCCACGGTGAGCCGCGGGGAGTGGTCGGTGAGCACGGTCCACTCGTGGCCCAGTCCGGCCGCCGTCCGCCCCATCTCCTCGATCGGGCTGCCGCCGTCGGACCAGTCCGAGTGCGTGTGGCAGTCCCCGCGGATCAGCGCCCGCAGCCCGGACCCGGGACCCTCGGCGCCGGCCGCCGCCCCGGCCTCCTCCTCCAGCCGGCGCAGGTAACCGGGCATCTCACCGGCCAGCGCCTCCCGCGCCACCTGCGCGGTCTTCGGCCCGATCCCCTTCAGCGACTCCAGCGTCCCGGCCGCCGCCCGCGCCGCCACCTCCTCGGCGGGCAGCGCGGCCAGCGTCCGGGAGGCGGTGCGGAAGGCCCGTACCCGGTAGGCGGGCGCGAGCGCCCGCTCCAGCAGGAAGGCGATCCGGTCCAGGGCGGCGACGGGGTCCATGCACTCCAGGTTCACACCGGACGCCCCGGAGCGGCGCGGGGAACCACGCGGACGGCCGACCCATGGCCCGGCGGCCCGCACCAGCCCGTGTCCCCGGACCGCCCCCCGCGCCCGGTCGGCGCGGCCCGTTTGCCGCCCGCGCCCCCGGGTACTGCGAAGGCCCGTCCTTGCGATCACCTACCCGAGGAGGCGAGCCATGCCCACACCGGCCGCGCAGCGAACGGCACTGATCACCGGCGCGGACTCCGGCATCGGCCGTGCCACCGCCGTACGTCTGGCCGAGGCGGGCCTGGACGTCGGCATCACCTGGCACTCCGACGAGAGGGGCGCCGAGGAGACCGCCGAGGAGGTCCGCGCGCACGGCCGCCGCGCCGCCGTGGCCCGGCTGGACCTGACCCGGCTGCCCGAGGCCGCCGACGTGGTGGACACCCTCTGTGCCGAGCTGGGCCGGATCGACGTCCTGGTCAACAACGCCGGTACGGGCACGATGACCCCGTACCTCGACCTCACCCTGGAGGATGTGCGCCGGGTCCTGGACGTCGACCTCGTCGGCCCGTTCCTGCTCGGCCAGCGGGCCGCGCGCCACATGATCCGGCAGGGCGACGGCGGCCGGATCGTCAACGTCACCTCCGTGCACGAGCACCAGCCCCGGGTCGGCGCCGCCCCGTACTGCGCGGCCAAGGGCGGACTCGGGCTGCTCACCCAGGTGATGGCCCTGGAGCTGGCCGAGCACGGCATCACGGTGAACGCGGTGGCGCCGGGCGAGATCGCCACCCCGATGACCGGCCAGGAGGACACCGACGTGCACACCGAGCGCCGCCCCGGCGTACCGCTCGGCCGGCCCGGCGACGCCCGCGAGGTCGCCGCGGTGATCGCGTTCCTGGCGAGCCCGGACGCCTCGTACGTCACCGGCGCCTCCTGGAGCGTCGACGGCGGCATGCTGCGCATGGGCCCGCAGGCCGGATCCCATCTGACCAGCGACGACTGGCGCCGCCCCTGAGCCGGGGCCGTGCGGGCCGCGGTGCTCAGGGGCGGCAGGGACCCGGTGGACGACCCGTCGGCCCGCGTCGCGTTCTAGGCTCTATTGCATGACCGAACAAGCAGCTCCCCACATCTGCCGGCCGCGGGTCCTGGTCCATGGTGTGTGCCCGGGCCGGCACGGTGATCCGCCCTTCCGGATCATGGAGATCGACGGTCAGGTGGTCGGCGAGGCCAGGACCGTCACGGACGTGCTGGAGACGGCCGCCTCCTACGGCGTCACCATCCATGATCTGGACGACCCGGACGTGGTCCGCTTCGTCGGCGGGGACAAGTACACCTGGAAGGTGCGCTGAGCGGACCCCTCAGCCGACCGTCCACTTCTGGTTGGCGCCGCCGGTGCAGGTCCAGATCTGCAGCCGCGTCCCGTTGGCCGAGGTGTTCCCGGCGACGTCGAGGCACTTGTCGGCCTGCGGGTTGACGATGTCGTGCGCACCGGTGACGGTCCACTTCTGGTTGGGACCGCCGGTGCAGTCCCACAGCTGGACGGCGGAGCCGTCGGCCGTGCCGTTGTCCTTCACGTCCAGGCACTTGCCGAGCGCCCGGAGGGTGCCGTCCGAGCCGACCGTCCAGGACTGGGCGCCCGTGCCGTTGCAGTCGTAGAGCTGGACCGCGGTGCCGTTCGCCGGGTTCGCGCCGGCCACGTCCGCGCACTTGCCCGCCAGGCCCCGGACCGGCACACCGGCGGCGCTGTCGCTCGTCGTCACCGACACCGAGTCCACCAGCAGCGTCTGCGGGAACTGGGTGGAGCCGTCGGGGTCGCCGGGCCAGTAGCCGCCGACCGCGAGGTTCAGGATGAGGAAGAACGGCTTGTTGAACACCCAGGTCTTGCCGCCCAGGTCGGCGGGGGTGCGGCGCTGGTAGACGGTGCCGTCCACCGACCAGGTGATCGAGTCGGGCGCCCAGTCGACGGCGAAGGCGTGGAAGGCGTCCGCGAAGGACTGCCCGTTCGGCAGCGAGTACGGCGCGCCGATGCCGCCCGAGCCGGAGTAGCCGGGGCCGTGGATGGTGCCGTGCACGGTCGAGGGTTCGAAGCCGACGTTCTCCATCACGTCGATCTCACCCGAGTCCGGCCAGTTGACCGGGGTGCCGAGCATCCAGAACGCCGGCCACATGCCCTGCCCGCGCGGGATCTTCATCCGGGCCTCGACATGGCCGTACTGGGCGTTGAACTTCCCGGCGGTGTTCAGCCGGGCCGAGGTGTACTGGCAACTGCCGTACCAGCACTGGTAACCGGCCGGGTTCTCCTTCCGGGCCGTGATCACCAGATGGCCCTGGCCGTCCAGGGCCGCGTTCTTCGTCCCCGACGTGTAGTACTGCCGTTCGTGGTTGTTGACGTTGTCGCCGGTCTCCAGGGTCCACTTGGAGCCGTCCACCGCGGCGCCCGCGGGCCCGTCGAAGGTGTCGGAGAAGGTGGTGACGGCCGCGGCCGCCGGTGCGGCGGACTCCGCGTGCGCCGGTCCGACGGCGGCCGAGCCGATCAGCGCGGCCGACAGGGCGGCGAGGAGACATCTGCGGAGCAGGCGTGGGGAGGCCATGGCTCTCCGTTCTCGTGGGGGGACACGGATGCGTGATGCCTCTTGATTTAAGGAGTGAGATAAGGGGTCCGTCAATACTCTGGTACAGACCTGTTGCGCCGGCTCAGCCGGCCGACGGCTCCCGCACGCGCCGGTGCACCCCGTGGCCGAGCCGCCGCCCCAGCAGCAGCCAGCCCAGCAGCGCCCCGGTCGTGTTGAGGATGACGTCGTCGACGTCGAAGGCCCGCCCGGTCACCAGCGCACCCTGCACCAGCTCCACCATCAGCATCACCAGGGCCGTCAGCGCCAGCACCCGCAGCACTCCCCGGGCGCGCGGCGCCAGCACCGGCACCAGCACGCCGAACGGCACGCCGAGCAGCACGTTCCCGCCGATCTGCCGGATCGCCTCCCGGGCCGGCGCCTGCTCCAGATAGGCCCGCAGCGAGCGGCCCGGGTGCACGTTGCTGTGCGTCAGGGACACCGACGCGGGCGACGGCTGGAGCGTCAGCCGGGCCAGGACGACGGCGAACACCACCATGACCGCGAACGCGGCCAGCACCGCCAGCAGCCGTACCGGAAGCGGCAGCGCGTGCCGCGGGGGCCGGGCCGGGGTCTCCGTCTCCGGGTACGGCGCCGGGCCGGCGTCCGCTTCCGGCTCGCGGGCGGCGCCCGTGCGGTCCGGCCGCCGTATCCGGGCGGCGCGCAGGACCTCGGGCAGGCGCGGGACGGTAGGGGCCATGCGGTCCTCCCAGGCGGCGACTTACCGGTGTGGAAGCCCGCTTACCCGCCCGGCGCCGCGAGATGCCACCCGCCGGACGGTCCCGGCCGCCGCCGGCCGCGTCGTTCACGCCTGCGGGGCACCGGGCGCGCGGACCCGCCTGCCGCCGGGTCCGCCCGGCGCCGACGGTGCTTGGATGCCCCCGGCGGTCCACCTGACACGGGACCGCGTACCACCGCACAACGGACCGAGGAGGCACCGCGTGCTCCGTCGTACGGCCCCTCGCGCGGTCCTGCTCGCCGCCGGCGAACTCCTGGTCTGGTGGGTGGCGCTGGCCCTGATGCTGGTGAAGGCGGCTGCCGTGCCGTTCCGCTTCTGGCTCCCGGACGCGCACGCCGTCGCGCCCACCCCGGTGTGCATGCTGCTGTCCGGTGTCATGGTCGAACTCGGCGCGTACGGCGTGTGGCGGGTGTACGGCACCGTCTTCGCCGGACCCGGGGGAGTGCCCGCCGCCGACCTGACGCGGGTCCTGGTGACGCTCGGTGCGCTGACCGCCGTGACGGGCGCCGTCATGTGCTGGTACCAGCGGCACATCAAACGGCTGCCCGCCTGCTCCACCGTCGCCCACACGGGCCTGTTCCTCGTCGGGCTGGGCGTCCTCACGCCCGAGGGGGACGACGGCGTCGCCTTGTACCTCCTCGGGCACGCCGGGGTGAAGGCCGCGCTGTTCGCCTGCGCGGGCGTCCCGCTGGACCGCTTCGGCAGCGTCGACGAGCACGAACTGCACGGCCGGGGCCGGTCGCTGCCCGCCGCCGGGGTGATGTTCGCCGTGGGCGCGCTGGGCCTGGCCGGTCTGCCGCCGTTCGGCACGGGGCTCGGCAAGGCGGTCGGCGAGGAGGCGGCCGGCGGCCCGCTCACCGTGGTGTACGCGGCGGCCTCCGCGATCACCGCGGGCGCGGTCCTGCGGGTCGCCGCCCGGGTGTTCCTGGGCCTCGGACCGCGCCCCGGGGACGCGGCGTACGAGACCAAGGGCTCCGGTGAGGAACCGGAGACCGCCGGCCTGCTCGGCCGGATCCCGGACACCATGACGACCGTGCCCGCCGTGCTGCTGGCCGCCGCGCTCGCCGTCGGCGTGGCACCCGGCTTCGGCGGCCTGGTGGCCCGCTCCGTCAACGAGGCGGGTTCGGGCGGCGCCCACGCCGTCGTGGGCCGGACCGCGCACGGCGTCCTGCTGGGCGTGGCCTCCGCCCTGCTGGCCGTGGCGCTCGCCGGCCTCGCCGTCGTCCGCCCGGCCTGGGCGGCCGCTCCCGGCCGGGCCGAGCCCCTGCGGCGCCTGCAGCCCGGGCACGTCGGCGATTACGCGGCCTGGCTGCTGGTGGGCGCGACCCTGCTGGGGGCGCTGGCCCTGCCGGGCGTGCCGGGCTCCTGATCAGCCGCTCCCGCCCGGAGCGCCGCCCGCGCGCCCGGCGCCGTAGGAGACGTGCACCTCCTTGAAGCCGAGCGAGCGCAGCAGGCCCTGGAGCATCCTGGTGGTGTTGGTCTCGGCGCGGGCGGTCAGTCCGCTGCCGCGTGCCGCGTCGCCGATGTGCCGTACGGCGAGCCGCTGTACGGCCTGCTCGCCGTTGGGGTTGTCCGAGAACAGGTCGCCGAGCCGGTCCAGCAGCCCGCGCTGCTTGGCGACGGCGTAGGAGTGGTCGGGGTCCAGGGCCGGTTTGCCGAGCCGCGCGTGCGGCAGCCGGAGGGTGGCGGACGTACGGCCGGCGTCGACCGTGACGTCCTTCTCACCGACCTGTCCGAGGTCGACATAGGCGTCCACGGTGCCCGCGCCGACGTACAGGGTGCGGGTGCCGCGCAGGGCGTCGGGCAGGAACCTGGCGTCCTTCTCCAGGTCCACGACGACCTGGAAGTTGCCCGACGCGGCGGTGTAACGGCTCATGTCCCGCACCGACTTCAGCAGTGCGGGCCCGGAGCGGTCATGGGTCTCGGTGCCGAACAGGTCCTTGACGCCCGGCAGTACGGCCAGCCGTATCCCGGCGAACAGGACGGCGAGCACCACCACCAGCGCCACCACGGCCTTGACCCAGCCCGGCAGGCGTGCGGGGGAAGTCGTCATCGTGACGGTCCTCCTTCCTGCCCACCGGATGCCCGCCGGCGGCCGGAACAGGCCGGGCGCATGCGCCGAATGGCCGTCAGGAAGCCGTCGTCACGCCGGTGCCCCGTCCGGGGCCACCGCCGCGGCCCGGTCCAGCGCCGTGTCCAGGTCCGGCTGCGGGGGCAGCAGCCGGGCCAGGCCGGTGACACGGAAGACGCGCAGGGTCAGCGGGCGGGTGCACACCAGGTGCAGCCGCCCGCCGCGCTCCCGCACCCGGGCGTGCGCCCGGTACAGCAGCCGCAGCCCCGAGCAGTCGAAGAACTCCACCTGCCGCAGGTCGATCACGGCCCGGACGCCGGTGCCGGCGGTGACCCGGTCGAGGACCGGGCCGATCTCCTCCGCCGCGACGAGGTCGATCTCACCCCGGAACTCCAGCACCGTGTGCCCGCGGTAGGCGTACACGCCCAGTTGCCGGGTGGGGGACACGCATTCCTGTCGCACCTCGGCACCACCTTCCACCCGTGCACCGACGACGTCATCCGATCGTCAAGTTACCCCCGATGGAAGGAATTTGAGCACGTTCGATTGACATATGTCTTCGAGTTTGTGGCGTGTCGCCCCGGGTGCCCCTCAGTCCGTCAGCAGCACCAGCTTGCCCGTGGTCCGGCCGGTGTCGCCCAGCTCGTGCGCCTTCGCCGCCTCCGCCAGCGGGAACGTGCCGGCGATCGTGGGCGTCAGCCGCCCGGACTCCGCCAGCTCGGCGATCGCCCGCATCCCGCTCCGGTCGGCGTCGACGAGCATCCGCACCGCCCGCACGCCCAGCCGCTCCGCCTCCGCGGGGAAGTCCTCGTCCCCGATGGGCAGGATCGACACCACCACACCGCCGGGCCGCAGCGTCCGCAGCGACCGCACCGAGGTCTCCCCGCCGAGCGTGTCCAGGACGACGTCGACGTCCCGCACCGCCTCGGTGACGTCGGTGGACCGGTAGTCGACCGGCTCGTCCACGCCGATCTCCCGCAGGAAGCCGTGCTTGCCCTCGCTCGCGGTCCCGATCACGTACGCCCCGCGCGCCTTGGCGATCTGCACCGCCACATGACCGACCCCGCCGGCCGCCGCGTGGATCAGCACCCGCTGCCCCGGCCGGACGTCCGCGTGCTCGGTCAGCGCCTGCCAGGCGGTCAGGGACACCAGCGGCAGCGCCGCCGCGTGCACATGGTCCAGGGCGGCCGGCTTGAGCGTCAGGGCCCGCACCGGGGCCAGCACGTACTCGGCGTGCGAGCCGTGGCCGTACGGGTACGGCAGCATGCCGAAGACCTCGTCGCCGGGGCGGAAGGCGGCGGCCCCGATCCCGGTCTCCACGACCTCGCCGGACAGGTCCCAGCCGAGGACGAACGGGGGCTCGCCCAGGAAACCGCCGGTGGCCCGGTGCTTCCAGTCGGTCGGGTTGAGCCCGGCCGCCCGGACCCGGACCAGCACCTGGTTCGGACCCGGCACCGGCCGCTCGATCCGTACTTCCCGCAAGACCTCGGGGCCGCCGAGGACGTCCTGGCTGATCGCTCGCATCGTGTTCACATCGCTCATGGTCACCCAGCGTGCCCCAGTCCGCCCGGCCGGGAAATGGCAGAAAAGTCAACCTCCGATAGGATCGTGCCATGTCTGACCGACAGCCGCGCCCCGGCCGCCCGGAACGGGTCGCCGTCCTCGCCCTCGACGGCGCCTACCCCTTCGAACTGGGCATCCCCAGCCGCATCCTCGGCGCGGCCGACGGCCGCTACGAGGTGATCACCTGCTCGGTCGACGGACGGCCGGTGCAGACCTGCGCCGACTTCACCATCGGCGTCGCCCACGGTCCCGAGGTCCTCGATACCGCCGACACGGTGATCGTCACCTCCATGGCGCCCGCCCGTATCCCCGACCGGCTGCCCGCCGAGGTCACCGCCGCGCTCGCCCGGATCCGCCCGGACGCCCGGATCGTGTCCATCTGCACAGCCGCCTTCGTCCTCGCCGAGGCCGGGCTGCTCGACGGCCGCCGGGCGACCACCCACTGGCAGATGACCGACCTGTTCCGGCGCAGCTACCCGCGGGTGGAACTCGACCCGGACGTCCTGTTCGTCGCCGACGGCCGTATGCTCACCTCCGCCGGCGCCGCCTCCGGCGTCGACATCTGCCTGCACATCGTCCGCACCGACCACGGCAGCGAACTGGCGAACGCCGTCGCCCGCCGTTGCGTCGTGCCCCCGTTCCGCGACGGCGGACAGGCCCAGTACATCGAGCAGCCGGTCCCCGACAGCGGCGCCGCCGGCACGGCCGCGACCCGCGCGTGGGCACTGGACCGGCTGGACCGGCCGCTCACCCTGGCGGACCTCGCCGGACACGCCCGGATGAGCCTGCGCACCTTCGCCCGCCGCTTCAACGACGAGGTCGGCCTCAGCCCCGGCCGCTGGCTGATCCAGCAGCGGGTGGCCCGCGCCCGGCACCTGCTGGAGGCCAGCGACCTGCCGGTGGACCGGATCGCCGCCGAGGTCGGCTTCGCCACCGGCGCCTCGCTGCGCCAGCACCTGCACGCGGCGATCGGCGTCTCCCCGCAGGCCTACCGGCGCACCTTCCAGCGGGCCCGCTGAACGTTCCCGCCCGTCCCGGCGTCGAAGGACCGTCCGCGACACGGCGGAGACACGACCGGGACACGAGGGAACAGGGGCGGGAATGCGCGCAGGACACGTGGCGGCGGCGGTGCTGGCGGTGGTGACGGCGGTGACGGCGGCGGGCTGTGACACCGGCCCCCGCCCGGACCTGGTGGTCGAGGGCACCGCGCCGGCCCGACCGTACGGCGGCCCGCTCTCGGTGCCCACCAGGGAACTCGACGAGAGCGGCCCCCGGGCGCTGCGCCTGGCCTCCGGAGCGGCCGGCCGGGCCCTGGAGTGCGACGGCGAGATCTTCGAGGGCTCCGGACCGGACGGGTGGAGCGCGTCCGAGGGCGGCGGCACCCCGGAGGAGGGCCTGGCCCTCCACTTCGACATGGACCAGTCGGACCTGCCCGACCACGGCTACCGCGTGGAGCGCCGGGAGCGCGACCGGGTGCTCTACTCCTACGACGTGGACGGCCGGACCAAAGCGGTGGTCGTGGTGGCCCGGGACCAGAAGGACCGGCCCGGCTGGGGCCCGGAGACCAACGCCTCCTGCGACCCTGCCGAGTTCCCCGAGAGCGTGGCGGCCGCCGAGGGCTGGGAGGTGTGGACCGACCGCGCGGGCCGCAGGGTGCCGGTGAGCCGGCTGCACAGCTCCTCGGGAGCGGAGCACTGCGACTGGCAGTCCGCCCGCTTCCTGACCCTGGCCGGCCGGCTGTACGCCCGCGATCCCGAGGGCGTGCTCGCCGGCCTGCTCCAGGGGCCGTACCACGCCCGGGTCCGCATGCCCGCGGGCGCCCGCGACACCGGCTACCACCGCGCCGGCCGCAGGCTGTGGCTGACCGACGGCAAGACGGTCCTCTACGTCCGCACGGCGACCGGAGTGGAGGCCTGGCCCCGGGTGAAGGACGGCGTCGGCTGCGCCTGAGGCCGCTCACCGGGCGCGGGCCGCTCCCCGGCCGCACACCGCTCCCCGGCCGTCCGCCCGCTCCGCCGCCCGGCGCAAGCGGAACACCCGCCACCGCCGACTGAATCGGGCGGCCCGGGATAAGCGCTGGGAAGAGGACACATCCCGGGAGGACCCATGGCAGTGGTGAAAGCGGGCGTGGTCGTACTGGACTGCGCCGAGCCGGAGAAACTCGCGGAGTTCTACCGCGAGTTCCTGGAAGCCGAGCGGACCGTCGCGTCCGCCAACCTGGTGGAGATCCGCGGCGCCGACGGCATCCGGCTGGCCTTCCGGCGTGACGCCAACGCGACCCCGCCCAGCTGGCCGCGCCCCGAGAACTCCCTCCAGGTCCACCTCGACTTCCTGGTCGAGGACCTGGACGAGGCCGAACGGCGGGTGGTGGGACTCGGCGGCCGGCCGATCGAGACCAGGGACGCGGCGGGTCCCTACGAGGAACGCGGCTACTCCGACCCCGCCGGCCACTCCTTCACCCTCCGCCTGGTGCCGCCCACGGCCCCGAAACAGGGCTGAGCCCTGGCCCTCGAACAGGGCTGAACCACGGTCCCGAAACTGTGTGCAGTCACGGCCGAAGGCCCGGCCGCCGGACCGCAGCCGGCCGGCAGCCGGGCCTTCGGACGGGTCAGTCGCGGCCGCCCTTGCCGGTCGCCGGCCACACGCCCGTCGAGCGGGCTATGGCCTGCGCGCCGGTGCGGTCCACGGCGCTGCGCACCACCGCGAAGATCGCGCCCTGGACGGCCGCCGCCAGCAGGATCTCGCCCCAGCCGCGGTCCGGGTCCAGCGCGTCGGGCGCGTCCTCCTCGTGCCGGATCACCTTCCACGCCTTGCGGAAGGCCATACCGGCCAGCGCGCCACCCGCCCAGCTGAGCGCGAATCCGACCGGCTGGTAGGCGAGAGGGAGCTTGTTCTTCTTGTTCTTGGCCATGGCTGTCTCCTTCCTCGTCAGACGATCCTCATGCGGGCCGTTCTTCCCCGGCCACCCGTCCGCTTCCGCGAGGGTGTCACCGGCCGGATACCGCTGCCCGGACCGCCGCTCACCGACCGGTTCCGGCCAGCGGAAGGCTCTGTCCGGTGCGGTGCGCACGGTGTGAGCCGCCCGGTCCGGGGCAGTCGGCGAAAGGTGAGCGGGACATCCTCGGAACGGGAGACGGCCGGACCAACGGCCGGACACAGGACGACACCACCGGCGTACGGCGCGCCCCCGGACGCGGGCGGGGCACGCCACGCGGCCGGCGCGGCGCCGGACGACGGGACAGCGGCCGACGGCACGCCGGACGCACCCGCCGCCGACGGCGGCCGCACCGGCCGTCGCGGCGGCGAGCGCGCGGAGCCCGGCGCCGGCGACGAGCACAAGGAGCCCGCCGGCGAGGGCGAGGGCTCCGAGGCCGACCGGCACACCAAGATCACCGTCCTCGTCGCGCTCGGGGCCAACCTGGTGATCGCCGTGGCCAAGGCGGCCGGCGGTGTCCTCGCCGGCTCACCCGCGCTGCTGTCGGAGGCCGCGCACTCGGTCGCCGACAGTCTGAACGAGGTCTTCCTGCTGGCCGCCCTGCGCCGCAGCCGCCGCCCGGCCGACACCCGGCACCCGTTCGGCTACGGCAAGGAGCGCTTCTTCTGGTCGCTGCTGGCCGCCGTGGGCATCTTCGTGATGGGCGGCTGCTTCTCGTTCTTCCAGGGCGTCGAGGCGCTTCGCGAAGGCGCCGACGAGACGTTCGGCGGCTACATCGCGGGCCTGATCGTGCTGGCCGTGGCCCTGGCCGCCGAGGCCGGTTCGCTGCTGCGGGCCCTGCACCAGGTACGCCGCCAGGGCGGTGGCCTCGCCGGGCTGCGCGATCCCGCGCTGCGCACGGTGGTCGCCGAGGACGGCACGGCGGTGCTCGGCGTGACGCTCGCCCTGATCGGCATGGCGCTGCACATGGTCACCGGGCAGGTCGTGTGGGAGGCGTCCGCCTCGCTGGCGATCGGCGTCCTGCTGGTCTACGTCGCCTACCGCCTCGGCCGCGAGGCCCGGGACCAGCTCATCGGGCAGGCCGCCGATCCGGAGCTGACGGGCAGGATCCGGGCGCTGCTGCGGGCCCAGCCCGAGATCGACAGCGTGGAGGCGCTGTTCACCATGCAGACGGGTCTCGACTCCACCCTGGTGGCCGCCCGGATCGACCTGGTGCCGGGCCTGGACAGCGAACGCGTCGAGGAGGTCGCCGTACGCATCAAGCGGTCCGTGGCCCGGACGTTCCCGGAGGCCGGACAGATCTTCCTCGACGTCACCGACCGGCCCGCGGGCGAGGCGGCACAAAGCCCCGCCGCGACGGGGGAACGCGGCGGGGCCTGACGGCACGAATGCCCGGGCACCCGCCGGCTCACACGTCCCCGGAACAGATTTTTCTGAAACGGATCGGTGTCCGGCCGGAAATCAGCTCTCGTCCGCGGCGCTGTCCGCGAGGGGTTCCAGCACGAAGACCGGGATCTCCCGGGACGTCTTCTGCTGGTAGTCGGCGTACGGCGGGAACGCGGCCACCGCCCGCTCCCACCACTCGGCCTTCTCCTCGCCGGTCACCTCACGGGCCAGCATGTCCCGCTTGACCGGCCCGTCCTGCAACTCGACGTGCGGGTCGGACTGCACGTTGAAGTACCAGACCGGGTGCTTGGGCGCGCCGCCGAGTGAGGCGACCGCCGCGTACCGGCCGCCGTGTTCCACCCGCATCAGCGGCGTCTTGCGGATCTTGCCGCTCTTCGCGCCCCGGGTGGACAGCACGATCACCGGCAGCCCGGTGTCGAGCAGCGTCGTCCCCTCCGTCCCGCCGGAGCTCTCGTACAGCTCGACCTGCTCGCGCACCCACTGCGTCGGACTGGGCTCGTACTCACCCTCAAGAGGCATTGCCTGCCGTTCCCTTCGTCGTCCAGCACCGTCTGTGCCACCGTCAACACCGGAGGCCTCACGATGCATCCCTACCGCATACCGGGCCGCCGACGCGATCATCGCTGCTCGTACGCACCATGGGAAGGAGGCTGGTTGCCGCCCCTGGGACCCGTGGTGTTCCGGCCAGATCGGCCGGGTCACCGAAGTGGCCGAACTTCACGTCGCACCATAGATGCCTGAGGCATCTAATGAAGATCGGCACGACGCACCTCCCGACGTCTGCGAGGTCTTTCCATGACGGAACTGACGGACACCACCGGCCCGGCTGCCGCGGCCGGACCCGTCGCCTTCCCGCAGGACCGCTCCTGTCCCTACCACCCGCCCACCGGCTACGCCCCCCTGCGCGACGGGCGGTCCCTGTCGCGCGCCACCCTCTACGACGGCCGCGAGGTCTGGCTGGTCACCGCGCGGAACACCGCCCGCGCCCTGCTCGCCGACCCCCGTCTGTCCACCGACCGCCGCCGCTCCGGCTTCCCCGCGCAGACGCCGCGCTTCCAGGCCAGCCTCAGCCGCAAAGTGGCCCTGCTCGGGCTGGACGACCCCGAGCACCAGCGACAGCGCCGGATGCTCATCCCGGCGTTCACCGTCAAACGCGCCGCCGCGCTGCGCCCCTGGATCCAGCGCATCGTGGACGAACTGCTGGACACGATGATCGCGCGCGGTCCGGTCGCCGACCTGGTCACCGCCTTCGCGCTGCCGTTGCCCTCGATGGTCATCTGCGGCCTGCTCGGCGTGCCCTACGCCGACCACGAGTTCTTCGAGGCGCAGTCCCGCCGGCTGCTGCGCGGTCCGAACGCCGCCGACACGCTGGACGCCCGGGACCGGCTGGAGCAGTACATGGGCGAGCTGATCGACAGCAAGGCGAAGGAGGCCGAGCCCGGCGACGGCATCCTCGACGACCTCGTCCGCCACCGGCTGCCCACGGGCGAACTGGACCGGACCGACCTGATCTCCCTCGCCCTCATCCTGCTGGTCGCCGGGCACGAGACGACCGCCAACATGATCTCCCTGGGCACCTACACCCTGCTGCGGCACCCCGCCCGGCTGGCCGAACTGCGCGCCGACCCGGCGCTGCTGCCCACCGCCGTCGAGGAACTGCTGCGGATGCTGTCCATCGCCGAAGGGCTGCAGCGGGTGGCGCTGGAGGACATCGAGATCGAGGGCATCACGATCCGGGCCGGCGACGGGGTGCTCTTCTCGACGTCGGTGATCAACCGGGACACGTCCGTGTACGACGGCCCCGACGATCTCGACTTCCACCGCGCCGACCGCCACCACGTGGCGTTCGGCTTCGGCATCCACCAGTGCCTGGGCCAGAACCTGGCCCGCGCGGAACTGGAGATCGCCCTCGGCAGCCTGTTCACCCGGCTGCCCGGGCTGCGCCTCGCCGCCCCGGCCGAGGACATCCCGTTCAAACCGGGCGACACGGTGCAGGGGATGCTGGAACTCCCCGTGACCTGGTAAGAGGCTTCACTCATGCATATGGACATCGAGATCGACAAGGACGTCTGCATCGGTGCGGGGCAGTGCGCGCTGGCCGCGCCGGGCGTCTTCACCCAGGACGACGACGGCTACAGCGCCCTGCTGCCCGGCAGCGAGGAGGGCGTCGGGGACCCGATGGTCCGGGAGGCGGCCCGCGCCTGCCCGGTCAGCGCCATCACCGTGCGGGAGCGCACCGCCTGACGGCCCGCGGTACGGCGGCCCCGGCCGCCGTACCGCCGTACCGGCCCGCCTCCGGGAGCGGGCGGGCGCTACGGCTAGCGCACCGCGCGGACGTAGGCGGCGCTGCCCGGGGTGGTCACGTCCCGGTCCCGGCGGACGATGCTCAGCCGGCCGGCCCAGCGGGCGCGGGCCGCGCCCAGACCGCGGTCGGTGTACTCGATGTCCACCACCCGGTCGTCGAACGCCTTCGCGTACACCCCGCACTCGTCGTACTGGCCGCACTCCTCCGCCACCGCGAAGTCCAGTCCGGCCCGCTGGCGCCGCGCGGCCAGTTCGGCCGTGTTCTTCTGCGCGATGGCCAGGTGCCGGGTGTGCGCGTGCCGGGAGAGCAGACGCATGAACGCGAGCGCGTCGGCCGTGCCGAGCAGCCCGTGGGAGCGAGTGTAGCTGTCGTAGTTGTCGGGTTCGACGGCGTCGAAGCCCTTGTCCGCGCAGTCGTCGATCCAGCGGTTCACCCGTTGTGCCACCTGTTCCCGCTTGGCCGGAGTGCGCAGGTCCAGCAACGGCTCGTTCCAGTCCTCGTCGATGACGGGCTTGCCGTGCCCGTCGCGCAGCAGCAGGCCGGCCGGCCAGGAGGCGCGCTCGGCGGGCTGGGCCTGGAACGCGTTGACGTAGCAGATGTTGTACAGACCCGGCGCCGGGCGGTCGGAGCGGTCGCGGCTGACGATCCGTACGCCCGGCGGCGGGGGATAGGCGCCGCCGATCTGGTAGTCGAAGCCGGCGCCGCGCGGCGGCAGCCGCACCGCGGCGGGCTTCGGGGAGCCGTGCCGCTCCGTGCCGCCGGAGGCGCAGCCGGCCAGGACCGACGCCGTGACGGTCAGGGCCGCCGCCAGGGCGCCCAGGGCCGCGCGCGACGCCGGGGTGCGCGCATCTCCGGTGGGGGGCACATCCGCTCCATTCCGCCCACGCCGGGCGGCGCGGCACAGGCCAGGATCAAATCCCCCGCCCGCTCCCGTCGTCAAGTCGGGCCGGGCGGCCACCCCGTAGGCTCGGCCACGACCGTCGTTTCCAAGGCAGGAGCAGCAACGATGCGGTATGTGAAGCTCGGAAGGACCGGCCTGGACGTCTCGCGGATCTGTCTGGGCTGCATGACGTACGGCGTGCCGGACCGCGGCACCCACGAGTGGACGCTCGACGAGGAGGCGTCCCGTCCGCTGATCCGGCAGGCGCTGGAGGCGGGCGTCAACTTCTTCGACACCGCCAACATCTACTCCGACGGCACCAGCGAGGAGATCGTCGGCAGGGCACTGCGGGACTTCGCCCGCCGTGACGAGATCGTGCTGGCCACGAAGGTGCACGGCCGGATGCGGCCGGGTCCCAACGGCGCCGGGCTGTCCCGCAAGGCCGTCATGACCGAGATCGACCACAGCCTGCGCCGCCTGGGCACCGACTACGTCGACCTCTACCAGATCCACCGCTACGACCACGACACTCCGGTCGAGGAGACGATGGAGGCGCTGCACGATCTGGTCAAGGCGGGAAAGGTCCGCTATATCGGCGCGAGTTCGATGTACGCGTGGGAGTTCGCCAAGGCGCAGTACACCGCCGAGCGGAACGGCTGGACCAAGTTCGTTTCCATGCAGAACCACTACAACCTGCTCTACCGCGAGGAGGAGCGCGAGATGCTGCCCCTCTGCGCGGACCAGGGCGTCGGCGTGCTGCCGTGGAGCCCGCTCGCCCGGGGCCGGCTCACCCGCGACTGGGGCACGGTCACCGGACGCAGCACCACCGACGACTTCGGCAGCCGGCTGTACCTGGAGAGCGACCGCGCGATCGTCGAGGCGGTCACCCGGATCGCGGCCGGCCGGGGCGTGCCGCGCGCCCGGGTGGCCCTCGCCTGGCTGCTGCACCAGGACACCGTGACGGCACCGATCGTCGGCGCCGCCAAGCCGCAGCACATCGAGGACGCGGTGGCCGCCGTAGACCTGGAACTGACGGACGAGGAGATCTCGGAACTGGGGCAGCCGTACACCCCGCGGGCCGTCAGCGGCCACTGAAAGCGCAAAACCGCCGCCCTTGACGGAATGTCAACAAAGAAAGCTCCGCGGTAAATTCCGGGAATCGCGGAATCTCTTGTTCGGGCCTGTTCCGCTGTGCAAAAGTGAGCGCGGCTTCACAAGAGCCGCCTCGCAGGGACGTTCGAGTTTCCTCACGTCTTTCTCTGCCAGTTGGTATGGACTTATTCCGTCATGCGTGTCGGGAGGAATGCGGCCGTGACCGAGGCGGGCCCGTCGGACGAACGGCTGAGCGGTGCGCTGAAGAACTGGACGGGCGCGTCACCGGCGCCGCATCCCGTCGGCGCGCTCCTCGACCGGCACTGGGCGGCGGCCCTGGCCTACGCCCGGCTGTGCGCCGACGGGCCGCGCGCCGCGGGCATGCTGACCACCGCCGCCTTCACCCGGCTGTTCGGCGACTGCCTCCGCCAGGCCGGCCCCGGTGCCGCCTGGCGGCCCCAGGTGCTGGTCGCCGTCCGCCGTATCGCGGCCGAGTGGAGCGCCGACGAGCGCCGGGAACTCCTCCACCCCGCCCTGCGGTCCGACGCCCGGACCCTGCTGCGCCCGGCACCCGGCCGGCCCCTGCTCTCCCGCGCCTTCCGGCGGCTGCCCGACACCGCGCGCGCCGTGCTGTGGCACACCGAGGTCGAGTCCGAACCCCTCGCCGTACCCGCCGCGCTGCTCGGCCTGGACGAGGAGGACACCCGCGCCGCGCTGCGCCGGGCCCGCGAACGGCTGCGCGAGGAATGCCTCCAGGCGCACCGCGAACTGGCCTTGCGGGAGGAGTGCCGGCGCTATCCGCGGCTGCTCGACGTGACCTTCCGGCGGGCCGGCACCGCGATGGACCCCGATCTGCGCCGGCACCTGGCCGGCTGCGCCCACTGCGACCGCACCGCCGAGCAACTCGCCCGGTTCCACGGCGGCCTGGGCCTCGCCCTCGCCGAGGCGGTCCTCGGCTGGCACGCCCACGCCTATGTGACGGCCCGCGCGACCCATGCCGACGAGCCGTCCGCCCCGCCCCGGGCGGACACCGCCGTCACACCGACAGCGGCGGACACCCCCGTCACATCGGTCGCGGGGGACGCCGCCGTCACACCGGCCGCGCGGGGCGCCGCCGGACTGGCCGGGGAGGGCACCGGGGACGGTGGTGTCTTCCGGGTCGCGGACGGCGAGGCGTCTTGGGGTCCGGTGCCGGGGGTGTTCGGGGGCCGGGGCGGCGGCGCATCGCGGGGCGCGGACGGCGAGGTGTCTCGGGGTCCGGTGTTCGGGGCGTTCTGGGGGCCGGTGTCGGGGGTGTTCAGGGGTCGGGGCGGTGGCGTGTTGCGGGGCGCGGACGGCGAGGCTCCCCGGGGCCCGGCGTCCGAGGTGTCCCGGGGTCCGGTGTCCGGGGCGTTCTGGCGGCCGGTGTCGGGGGTGTTCCGGGGTTGGGGCGGTGGTGTCTTCCGGGGCGCGGACGGCGAGGCGTCTCGGGGGCCGGTGTCGGGGGCGTTCCGGGGTCGGGGCGGTGACGTGTTGCGGGGCGCGGACGCCGAGGCTCCCCGGGGCGCGGACGCGGAGGCTCCCCGGGGCGCGGACGCGGAGGCTCCCTGGGGACCGGTGTCCGAGGCGTCCCGGGGGTCGATGCCCAGGGTGTTCCGGGATCGGGGTGCCGGTGTGCCTCCGGGGTGGGGCGCCGATGCGGCCGGGGAGGGCCGGGCCGGTGGCGGACCGTGGCCGTCGGATGTCCCGGGTGCGCGGGCCGGCCGGCGTCGGGCGGCCGGGCGGAGCGGGCCGCTGTCCCGTCGCGGAGCCGCCGGTGCCTTGGATGCCGGGGCGGGACCCGGACCCGCGGGTGCCGGTGTGCCTCCGAGGTGCGGCGCCGATGCGGCCGGGGAGGGCCGGGCCGGTGGCGAACCGAGGCCGCCGGGTGCCCCGGGTGCGCGGGCCGGCCGGCGTCGGGCGGTCGGGCGGAGTGGGCCGTTGACCCCTCGCGGCGTCGCCGGTGCCCCGGATGCCGGGGCGGGACCCGAACCTGCGCGTGCCGGTGTGCCTCCGAGGTGGGGCGCCGATGCGGCCGGGGAGGGCCGGGCCGGTGGCGGACCGTGGCCGTCGGATGCCCTGGATGCGCGGGCCGGCCGGCGCCGGGCGGGCGGTGAACCGGGCCCGTCGGGTGCCCCGGGTGCGGGGACCGGTCGGCGTCGGGCGGTCGGGCGGAGCGGGCTGCTGACCCGTCGCGGCGCCGTCGGTGCCCCGGATGCCGGGGCGGGATCCGGACCCGTGCCCGTCTCCCGGCGGGTGCGGCGCCGGCATCTCGCGCTGGCCGGCGCCCTCGCCGGCGGTCTGGTCGTCCTGCCGGTCGCGTTGTGGTCGGTGGCCGGTTCCGGCGGCACAACCGCGCCCGCCGGGACGCCGGGCGGCGGCGCGGCCTCGCCCGGCGCTTCCTGGGCCGGGACCGGCCCGTCGCGGGGCGCCCCGCACGGCGGGCTGCGCGACCTCGCCTCCGGGCTGTGCGTCGGCGTCGTGGGCGACCGGGCCGTCCCGGGCGCCGAGACGGAACTGACCGGCTGCTCCGCCGCCGCGAGCCGGCAGTGGACGTACGACAAGGACGGACTGTTGCGCAGCGCCGCCGCGCCCGGTCTGTGCCTGGACTCCCGCCTCGGCTACTCGGTCCGCCTCGCGCCGTGCCCGGCCGCCGGCGAGGCCGCCCCCGGCCTGCGCTACGACTTCACCCGCCAGGGCGGCGCCCTGGTGCCGCGCTCGGACCGGGCGCTGGCCCTCACCCCGGCCGCGACGGACGGCTCCGGCGCCCTCGTGCTCAAGACCCGCGCGCCGGGCCCCGCCCAGCGCTGGACCGTCGGCGCCGCCCCCGCGGACCCGCGGAGGGCGAGCGCCAAGTGGGGCACCGGCAGCCGGGCACCGGCCGCACGGGGTCACGGGTGACGCGGCGGCGGAGGCGGGAGCGTGCCCAGGCCCGGGGCCGGTTGCGGCCACACCAGCAGGACCGGACAGGGCGCGTGGTCGACGGTGAACCGGACGGCGGGGCCGAGGCTTTTCGGCCCGAGGCGGGACCGGTCCCCGTCCCGGGCCAGCACCAGCAGCCCCGCTCCCTCGGCCGCGGCCACCACCTCCCGCTCCACCCGCCCCGACCGCTCCACGCGCGCGCAGGGCCGGCCCAGGCGCCGGGCCGCCGCGTCGAGCAGCGCGGCCGCCGACGTGCCGCCCAGCGCCTCCAGCCGGTCGCCCGGATCGCGCTGCCAGCCCTCGGCCGGACCGTGCCCCGGCCGGTGACCGCGCCCGAGCAGCCCGGCGAACGCGCCGTGCGCCACCGTGGGCACGTCCGGTCCGCTCACATGGAGCAGCACCACCTCCGCGTCGTCCGGCGCATGGGCGCGCACGGCGTCCACACAGGCCGGCCAGGTGCCCTCCACCACCCAGGCGATCACCCGCATCCCTCGGCCTCCCTCCGTCGTGCGCACCGCTACAGCAACCGCAGCGATCCCCACAGTGCCACCACCGCGACGGCGAGCGAGGACGGCACGGCGAGCAGTCCGAGCCGGGTGAACTCCCCGAGGTCCACGTCGTGCTCGTGCTGGTGCACGATCCGCCGCCACAGCAGCGTGGCCAGCGACCCGGCGTAGGTCAGGTTCGGGCCGATGTTCACGCCGAGCAGGACCGCGAGGACCGCTCCCGGCCCCGAGGCCGCCGCCAGCGGCAGCAGCACCAGCACCGCGGGCAGGTTGTTGATCAGGTTGGCCAGCAGGGCGGCGAGCGCGGCGGTCCCGAGCAGCGCGGTCAGCCCGGTGCCGCCCGGCACGACCCGCCCCAGCACGTCCGCGAGTCCGTTGTCGACCACCGCCCGCACCACGACGCCCAGTGCCAGCACGAACGCCAGGAAGGCCGGGGCCGCCGCCCGGACGACCGTCAGCGGGCTCGCCCGGCGCCGCACCAGCGCCCGCCCGGCCAGCACCAGCGCGCCCGCGGCCGCCACCCAGGCCGGTTCGACGCCGAACGCCGACGCCACCACGAACCCGGCCAGCGTGCAGCCCACGGTCACCAGCGCGAACAGCGGCAGCCGCGGTGCCGCGCCGGTCTCCCGGTCCGCCACGGCCGCCGCCGCCAGGTCCCGGGCGAAGAACCGCCGGAACACCAGGTACTCGACGCCGATCGCGGCCAGCCACGGCAGCGCCATCAGCGCCGCGAACCGGGTGAAGCTCAGCCCGCTCGCCGCGAACGCCAGCAGGTTCGTCAGATTGGACACCGGCAGCAGCAGCGACGCCGTGTTCGACAGATGCGTGCAGGCGTACACGTGCGGTTTGGGGCGTACGCCGGTGCGCGCGGCCGTGGCGAAGACCACCGGGGTGAGCAGCACGACCGTCGCGTCCAGGCTGAGCACGGCGGTGATCGCCGACGCCAGCGCGAACACGGCCGTCAGCAGCCGCACCGGCCGCCCCGCCGCCCAGCGGGCCATCCACGCCCCGCACGCCTGGAACAGCCCCTCCACGTCACAGAAATGGGCGAGCACCAGCACGGCCGCCAGGAACCCGACCACCGGGCCGAGCCGTTCGGCCTCGGCCCGGGCGTGCCCGAGCGAGAGGGCGCCGGTGGCGACGGCGATCCCGGCGGCGGGCACGGCCAGCACCGCCTCCGGGAGCCCGAAGGGCCGTACGACGGCCCAGACCAGCACGGCGGCCAGCAGGACGGCGGACAGGGCCTCGGCGAGCGGGGTGTTCAGGGCGGGTCCTTCCGGAGGTGATCACCAGGGTGCCCGCCCATGAAAACAGACCGCAGCGAACGGGTGACGACGACCCGGTGCCCGCCGCGCCGGGGAACTCCGCCGGCGGATCAGGGACCGGTGCCGGGGCCGAGCACCGTCAGCCGGACGGCGGAGGAGGTGCCGGACACCGGTACCGGCCCGCCCGGCCAGCTCACCTTCAACGGGTCCCGCTCGTCCGGCGGGGTGACCACCAGCACGGCCGGGGTGGCCGCCTTCGCACCGCTGACACCCGGGTTGGAGAAGGTCAGCCCGGCCCAGGCGCTCTGCCCCGGCCGCAGGGTGACGGTCACCGCGGAACCCGGCGCACGCCGGGGATCCGCGCCGAGCTGGGCACCGGAGCGGTTCACGAAGGCCGCGCCCGGATAGCCGCGCACGGTGCAGGTGCGGCCGGAGGCGTTGGTGAGCACCAGCGGGAAGTTCTCCTGGCCGGCGCCCGGGTCGTTGCGGCCCACGGCGGCCCGCAGCTCGGAGGTGTGGCAGCGGGAGCCGGCCGCGGCCGTCGCGGACGGGGCCGCTCCACCGTGGCCCGTGGACGACGCCGTCCCGCGCGGCGGGGCCGGCGTGGCGGCGGTGGGCGAGGCGGAGGCGGACGGGGTACCGGGCGGGGCGGCCGGCGTGGACGCCGGGGCGCTCGGGGTGTCCCGCGCGGGCGCGGCCGTACCGGAGTCCGTGACCGGTGGACCGCCGCGGACGCCGTCACCGCCGCCGCAGGCGGTCAGCAGGCCCAGCACGGCGGCCGTGCCCACGAGCAGGGCCCCGTGCCGCGTGGACCGGGGGGTGTGCACCATGTCGCTCCACACTCCTGAAGAATCACGGCACGCGACCGCACGCGTGCCTGGGCGCCGGGTGCGCCGTTCCCACCGTCCGATGCGCGGACCGCCGGAAAAGTTCGGAGCACGCCGGGTTCTCTTCCCCGCCGCGGCCCCCGGCAGGCGTGGTCAGGCCACCCGCAGGGAGCGCAGCACGCCGGCGGTCGCGCCGTCGTCGCCCCGCTGACGCACCTGCACATATACCTGCGGCCGGGCGCCGCCGCCCGCCGGGGCCAGCGCGCACTCGGTGACCGAACCGCCGTCCGGGCAGCCGCTCCAGGACCGGACCAGGCCGCGCCAGGCGGCGTCCGCGAAGGCACGGGCGCCCGAATGGCGGCAACCCGGATGGGTGAGCGCCCTGACCCGGGCGGTGACGCCGCCGCGCGCGCTGACACCGACGAACACCCCGTCGACGGGGGCCGCCGGATCGGACCAGTGGGACAGGTCGTCGGCCACCACCAGGCCCGGCTCGTGCCCCGCCGCCAGCCCGAGCACGCGCGGGTCCCAGCCTGAGCCGCGCAGTTCGCGGCCCCAGCCGGCGGGCACCGCCAGCGTCACCCGCCCGCCGGCGTCCGTGATCCGCACCGTGTCCGGCCCGCCGCCGCCCCGGTGCGCCGCCACGGTCACCGGGACCGCGACGGCGGCGAGGACGGCGGCGAGGGCCAGGGCCGCCCCGCGGAACCGGCCGCGCCGCCCGGCCGGCCGCCGCGGCACCCGGCCGGCCCGCACCCGCCGTACCGGCCCCGCGGCCAGCCGGTCCAGCTCCTCGGCGAACGCCAGGGCGCCCGGCCAGCGCCGCTCCCGGTCCGGTTCCAGCGCCCGCAGCAGCGCCCGCTCCACGTCCTCGCCGAGCTCCGGCCGCAGCCGCCGCGGCCGGACCACCTTGCCGGGCGGTCCGGGCACGGTCCCGGTGAGCAGCGCGTAGCCGACCGCGCCCAGGCTGTAGACGTCCGCCCGCTCGTCGATGCCCGCGCCCGGCTCGGCCTGTTCCGGCGGCCGGTAGCCGGCCGAACCCGCCGCCAGCGTCAGCACCGACGCCTGCGCGAGGCTCTTGGCCAGGCCCAGGTCGGCCAGCAGCACCCGCCGGGCGCCGTCCGGGGCGGTGTGCAGCAGCACGTTGGCCGGCTTGATGTCGCGGTGCACGATGCCCGCCTCGTGCAGCGCGGCGGCACCGCGCGCGGCCTCGGCGGTCAGCGCCAGCGCGTCCGGCACCGGCGGCACACCGCCCGCGAGCAGGTCGGCGAGGGTTCCGCAGCCGGCGTACTCCATTACGAAGTACGGCCTGCCGTCCGGGAGTTCACCGATGTCGTAGACCTGCACCACCCGGCCGGAACCGGCCTGGCGCAGCAACCGGGCCTCGGCCAGGAAGCGTTCCCTGACGTCGAGCCGCTGCGACCAGTTCTCGGCGAGGACCTTCACCGCCACCGGCGCCTGGAGTCCGGGATCGTGGGCGAGCCACACCGTGGCGAAGGCACCGCTGCCGAGCGGCCGTTCGAGACGGTACCGGCCGATCCGCTCCAGGGGACGCATACGACTATCATGCCTGGGCCGGGACCGACGCGGAGGGGGCCGTCCCATGCAGGACCAGGCGCCGGTGGAGGACCTCGCGCGGCGGGCCGCCGCAGGTGACGGCGCGGCCCTGGACCGGCTGCTGGCCGAGATCCGGCCCGAGACCGTGCGCCGCTGCGGGCGCTTCCTGCCCTGCCGGGAGGACGCCGAGGAGGCCGCCCAGGACGTGCTGCTCCAAGTGGCCCGGCACATCTCCGGGTTCGAGGGCCGCAGCCGCTTCGGCACCTGGCTGTACACGGTCGTCGCCAACTGCTGCCGGCAGAAGTACCGGGAACTGAAGCGGCGGGCCGCCGAACAGCCCGCCGTGATCGAGCCGGCGCACGCCGTCGACCCGCGCACCACCAGCGTCATCGCCGGCTCCCGGGTCGATCTGCTGGAGGCCCTGGAGCGCCTGGAGCGTGAGCGCCCGCAGCTCGTCGCGCCGCTGGTCTACCGGGACATCTGCCAACTGGACTACGCCGAGGCCGCCGAGCGCGCCGGCATCCCGCTCGGCACGCTCAAGTCCCGGCTGCACGAGGCCCGCAAGCGGATACGGCCCTGGCTGACGGTGTCCTGACCCGTCAGTGGTCCTCCTCGAACAGCGGCAGCTCGGCCCAGATCGTCTTGCCCTCCGCGGTGTGCCGGCTGCCCCAGCGCTGGGTGAGCTGGGCGACCAGCAGCAGACCTCGGCCGCCCTCGTCGAAGACCTTGGCCCGGCGCAGGTGCGGGGCGGTGTGGCTGCTGTCGAAGACCTCGCAGATCAGCGTGGAGGCGTCATGGATGAGCCGGAGCCGGATCGGATGGGAGCCGTACCGGATGGCGTTGGTGACCAGTTCGCTGACCACCAGCTCCGCCGTGAACGACGCCTCGCTCAGCGACCACGCGGCCAGCTGTTCCACCACCTGCTTGCGGACCGGCGCGACCAGCGCCGGGTCGGCCGGGATGTCCCAGCTCGCCACCTGCGAGGCGGGCAGGCCGTGGGTGCGGGCGAGCAGCAGCGCCACGTCGTCGGGGGCGCCGCCGGACGGCAGCAGCGTGTGCAGCACCCGGTCACAGGTCTCGTCCAGCGAGTCCGCGTACGCCGCCAGCGTCTCGTGCAGCAGCTCCCGGCTGGTCTCCGGGTCCCGCTCCCGGGCCCACACCAGCCCGTCCGTGTACAGCGCGAGGACGGTGCCCTCGGGCAGTTCCACCTCGGTGGACTCGAAGGGCAGCCCGCCCAGGCCCAGCGGCGGACCGGCGGGCACGTCCAGCGCCTCCGGCGCGCCGCCCGGCCGCAGCACCACGGGCGGCGGATGCCCGGCGCGGGCCAGGGTGCAGCGCCGGGACACCGGGTCGTAGACGGCGTACAGGCAGGTCGCGCCGACCTCGCCGGGACCGCCGTCCGCACCGGAGGCGTCCGCGCCGCCGGACTCGTCCGACAGCCGCAGCACCAGGTCGTCGAGGTGGGTCAGCAGCTCGTCCGGGGCCAGGTCGATGTCGGCCAGGGTGCGGACGGCGGTGCGCAGCCGGCCCATGGTGGCCGAGGCCTGGATGCCGTGCCCGACCACGTCCCCGACGACCATCGCGACCCGCATCCCGGACAGCGGGATCACGTCGAACCAGTCGCCGCCCACCCCGGCGCGCGCGGCCGGCAGATAGCGCGAGCACGCCTCCAGCGCGGCGGTGCGCGGCAGGGTGCGGGGCAGCAGGCTGCGCTGGAGCGCGAGCGCGGTCTCCCGCTCGCGCGAGTAGCGGCGGGCGTTGTCGATGCAGACGGCGGCCCGCGCGGTGATCTCCTCGGCCAGCAGCACGTCGTCCGCGGTGAACGCCTCCGGGCGCCGGTGCCGGGTGAGCACGGCGATGCCCAGGGTCAGCCCGCGCGCCTGGATGGGCACCGACATCGAGGAGTGGATGCCGTACCGCCGCACCCGCTCATCGCGTCCTCCGTGCCAGGCCGGCCGCGGGTCCGCCGCGCCGTCCGCCGCCGAGGTGGTCAGGGTGCGTCCCTGGGCCAGCGCGTCCGCCTGCGGCGAGGACCGCGGATACCGCTCGGTCTGCCCGGGGGCGATCACCGCCTCCGGCACGCCGTCGAGTACGGACTGGTGGGCGGCGCGGCGCAGCCGTACCGGCGCGGTGACGCGGGCCGGGGGCTCGCCGCCGTACTCCTGGGGGTCGAGCAGGTCGATGGTGACGAAGTCGGCGAGCGCGGGCACGCACATGTCCGCCAGTTCCTGGGCGGTGCGGGTGACGTCGAGCGTGGTCCCGATGCGCACGCTGGCCTCGTTGACCAGGTGCAGCCGCTGCCGGGCCCGCTGGTTGTCGGTGACGTCGTGCGCGGTCATGCACACGCCCCGCACCCGGCCCTCGGCGTCCCGGACCGGCGCCATCCGGGCGAGCCAGGCGTGGGCCCGGTCCTCGCCGCCGGTGCGCAGGAAGATCTCGACGTCCAGCGGCCGGCCCGAGGTCAGCACCCTGAGCAGGTTCCGCTCCAGTTCCTCGCTCTGCGGTTTGCCGCCGATCTCGGCGAGCCGCAGTCCCCGCACCCGCTCCTGCGGCAGTCCGACGACGGCGGCCATCGCCTCGTTCATCCGGCGCAGCCGCAGCCGCTCGTCGTACACGGAGATCGCGCAGGGCGACTGGTCCAGGCCCGCGTCGGCGAGCGGGTCGCGCGCGGCGGACGGCTCGGCGCCGGGGAGCGGGGTGACCACGAGCCAGTGGCCCGGGTGCCCGTCGCGCGGCGGGAGGTGGTGGGCGAGCAGCCACACGGGGACCGTACGGCCGTCCCGGTGGCGCAGGCCGACCGTGCCCGCCCAGCGGGGGCCGGCGGGCGGCGCGGGAGCGGCAGCGGCCAGCAGGCCGGCGGCGGGGCGGCCCACGACGGCGTCCGCCGGGTGGCCGAGCAGGCGCCGGGCCCCCTCGTTCCACTCCACCAGCGTGCCGTCGTCGCCGATGACAGCGCGGGCCGTGGCCGCATCGTCGAACGGATAGACCCGGCTCATCGTCGCCGCTCCCAAGGGCACACTCACAGTGAACAGGTGGCACCACCCGTGTCCCAGCGTAGTGCTTCACGACCTTCCGTGGACGCCGGCGCCGGGCCCCGGCGGGCCGCCCGGCCGCCCGGCCGGACCCGGCGGGAGCGGCCGGGGGCGGCCGGGAACGGGTCCGCGGCACCCGGCCGGCCGGGCGCGGCGGATCGCCGCGACCCGCTCGTCCGCGACCGGCCATGCCCTCTGGACCGCCCCGGCCGGTACCGCGACGGGTGCCGCCCCACCTGCGCGTATTTACGCGCGAGTACCCGCGCGGTACCGTGGAGGCATGCCAGCTCTCAACGTGGAGTTCAGCGATCGGGAACTCGAGGACCTGCGCCAGATCGCCAAGGAGCGCGGGACGTCGATGAAGGCGCTGGTGCGTGAGGCCGCCGCCGCCGACATCGCCCGGCACCGGGCCCTCCAGGAGGGCGCGGAGGCGTTCCGCCGCTTCTTCGCCGGCCACGCCGAGGAGTTCGCGGCGGCCTTCCCGGACGACGAGCGCCCCGTGCGCGGCCGGGCCGCCTGACCGATGCCCTCCGTCATCCACATCGACGTCCCCTGGCTGCTCCAGCGGCATGAGGAGGTCCTGCCCGACCAGCCCGCCGTGGACGACTTCTCCGCGCTGGTCGCGGCCGTCGCCCGGCACCGGGTGGACCCGCCCCGGCTCGGCGTCGACTCCGACGCGGCCTGGCGCGCCGCCGCGCTGCTGCACACCCTGGCCGTGCTCAAGCCGCTGCCCGCGGCCAACGCCCGGTTCGCCTGCGCCACCGCCGTGGCCTACATGTTCGTCAGCGACGCCGGCATCGACCCGCCCTACGGCGCCCTCGTCGACCTGGCCCGCGACCTGATCTCCGGCAAGACCGACGTCTACGGCGCCGCCGACCGGCTGCGCTCCTGGCAGATCTGACCCGCGGCCGGCCCGGCCGGCGGGGGAGGCCGCCGGGGCCGCCGGCCGGGACCGGGCCCTCCGGAGAGGGCCGCTGCCCACTGCACCACCGGCCGCGCACGCCCGGGAAGCGTGCGCGGCGGGCCGGCGCGCGCGTCCGCCGCACACGGGGCGCGCGCCGAGGGCCGGGCCCCGGGACAGCGCACCTAGTCCGGTTCCAGTGCCGTCCGGTCCACCGTGTCCAAGGCGGCGTGGCCGGACAGGGCCAGGGTGAGGTCGAACTCCGCCAGCAGGCAGCGGATGACGTGTGCCACGCCCGCCTGGCCGTCCAGACCGAGTCCGTAGGCGTACGGCCGGCCCAGCAGGACCGCCCGCGCGCCGAGGGCGAGGGCCTTGAACACGTCGTCGCCGGTGCGCACCCCGCTGTCGAACAGGACCGTCAGCCGGTCGCCGGCCGCGTCCACGACCCGGGGCAGCGCGTCGGCGGCCGCGACGGAGCCGGCCACCTGCCGGCCGCCGTGGTTGGAGACCACCACGCCGTCCATCCCGGCGTCCGCGGCGAGGCGGGCGTCGTCCGGGTGCAGCACGCCCTTGAGGACGATCGGCCCGTCCCAGTGCTCGCGCAGGAAGGCCAGGTCGGGCCAGGTGTGGCCGGCGTCCCCGAACAGGCCGAGGAAGTGCAGCACCGCCGCCTTCGGGTCCTCCTCCACCGGCCGGGCGAGACCGGCCCGGAACGCCGGATCGGTGAAGTAGTTGGCGGTGCCCACCCCGTGCAGGAACGGCAGGTACGCCTGGTCGAGATCGCGGGGCCGCCACGCCAGCAGGGGCGTGTCCAGCGTGACCACCAGCACCGAGTAGCCGGCCGTCCGCGCCCGGGCGAGGAAGCTGCGGGTCACCTCGCGGTCCTTGCCCCAGTACAGCTGGAACCACCTCTCGGCGTCCCCCATCGCCTCCGCCACCCGCTCCAGCGGCGTGCTCGACGCCGACGACAGGACGAACGGCACGCCCTGCGCGGCGGCGGCCCGGGCGGCGGCGGGCTCGGCGTCCGGATGCATGAGGGACAGCACGCCGACCGGCGCCAGGGCGAGGGGCGCGGGCAGCGTCCGCCCGAACACCTCGGTCGTCAGGTCCCGTTCTCGCACGTCGCGCAGCACGCGGGGGACGATCCGGCGCCGGGCCAGGGCCGCCCGGTTGGCGCGGGCCGTGCCGCCGTCGCCCGCGCTGCCCGCGACATAGCCCACCGGACCGGGACCGAGCCGGTGCTCGGCCAGCTCCTCCAGGCGGGTCAGATCGGTCGGCAGCCGGGGCACCGTGCCCGTCATCCCGTTCAGATAGATCTCGTACTGGAAGTCCGCCCAGTGCTGCCCCATCCGTCCCTCCCCGGCAGTCGTCGGCCGCATGCCCGCCCGACGATACCGACCGGTACGTCGGGCGAGGAGGGTGCGGGTGCCGGTCCGGTGCGCGGACGGGGCGCGGGCCGGTCCGTCCCGGGATGGCGGACGGCCCGGCTCCTGGTGATCACTTCATGAACACAGGGAGTCATGAAGGGACGCGGAGGGGGCGGAGTCGGAATGTTTCAGGACGATTAACGAACCGCTGACTTTCGGCCATCCGGCCGTTTCCCTACCGGGGGAACCGCTCTGTTGCGGGGCCCCGACGTTCGAATTCCGTGACTTCGCGCCACTGATTCAACACGAAAGGTTACCGAAACCCATGGGTTCGATGTGAGTTTCGCCCGCGGACTCGGCAGAGTGGCGCACGCCGCTCCACCGCCCCGACCGGGCAGGAGCCGGCACCTCGTCTGTTCGAGCGGAAGGATGCACACAATGCGGAACACCGCGCGCTGGGCAGCGGCCCTCGGCCTCACGGCCGCCGCCGTCTGCGGACCCCTGACCGGGGCCGCCGTCGCCGCACCGGGCGCCGCCCCGTCGTCGCTCTACGCCCCCTCGGCGCTGGTGCTCACCACCGGCCACGGCGACGACGCGGCCACGGCCACGCCGGAGCGCGCCGTCACCCTGAGCTGCGCGCCCACGGCCTCCGGCACCCACCCCGCCCCGGCCCAGGCCTGCGCGGAGCTGCGCGGCCTCGGCGGCGACCTCGACGCCCTGAAGCCCGTCGACGGCGTGATGTGCACCAAGGTGTACGACCCGGTCGTCGTCACCGTCCAGGGCGTCTGGCAGGGCCAGCGCGTCTCCTACGAGCGCACCTTCGGCAACACCTGCGCGAGGGATGCCGTCGGCGGCAGCCTCTTCGCGTTCTAGAGACCGGGATCGCAGGGTGTCCCCGTGACGCCGGATCAGGCCCGCAACTGGGGAGTGCGGCCCCCTGGAGCGGGGAACCTGCGATCTCGCACCGGGACGGGCGGGCGGAGTGGGGCCGCCCGCGTCCCGGGCACACAGCCGCTCCCCGGGTCGGCCCGTGGGGGGCCTCCCCGGGGAGCGGCGAAAAACAACCGGTTTCAACCGTGTGCGTGAGCGCACACGAAGGTGGCGCGGATCACACCGGAACGCCGGCGGCCGCGCCCACGTCTACGCAGAGCAACGCCCGGCCGGCCGCGCACGGACCCGGGTGCCCGGCCCGCGGGAGCGCACTCCTCGCCGGCCGCGCCCCGCGAAGTCACCGGACGGCCCGGCCGCGCGGTGACTCACCCGTCGCCCTCGGCCTGCTCCTGGGCCCCGGTGTTCGGCGTGATGGCGTCCCCGGCCTCGCCCGAGGATTTCTTGCCCCGGTCGTCCTCGTCGCGCTTGTCCTCGCGCTTCCCGGCCTCCTCGACCTCCCGGAGCACCTCCTCCACGGCCGTCTCCGGCCGGTCCTCGTGGTCGTCACGGCCGTTCCCGCCCGGCATGGCGTCTCCTTTCGCCGTCGTGGTGATCTCTCCTGCGAGTTACCCGCCGAAGCCGTCCCAAGCGTTCCGCCGCACCCGGCGGGGGCCCCGCGGGACGGAGGCTCGCCGTGCGCGGTGTTTCAGTGTGTGGCGCCCTGGATACACCGCGAGGGTTCGACCCCCTCAGTCAGCGAGCCCGCGCACGCCGTCGCAGTGAGGTCGTCACCATGTCCCATGCCCCGTCACCCGCAGGACCGTCCCACGGCACCCGGCCCGCCCAGGCCCTGGAGAAGACCGCCGCACGGCCCCCCGGCCCCGGCCGGGCCGGGCGGGGCGGCGCCGCCCTGGTGACGGGCGCCTCCTCGGGCATCGGCGCCGCGGTGGCCCGCCGGCTGGCCGCCGAGGGCGGCTGGCGGCTGGTCCTCAACGGCCGCGACATCACCCGACTGGAGCAGGTGGCCGCGCAGGCCGGCGCCCTCGCGCTCCCCGCCGACCTGGCCCGGCCCGGCGCCGACCGCCTGCTCACCGACCTCGCCCTGGACCACCTCGGCCGGCTCGACCTGCTGGTGGCGGGCGCCGGCGTCGGCTGGGCCGGGGACTTCACCGCCATGCCCGCCGCCCGGATCGACGAGATCGTGACCGTCGACCTGCTGGCCACCGTGCGCCTGGTGCGCGCCCTGCTGCCCCACATGGTCGCGGCCGGTTCGGGACGCGTCGTCCTCATCGGGTCCCTCGCCGGCAGCGTCGGCGTGCGCGGCGAGGCCGTCTACTCCGCGGCGAAGGCCGCCCTCGGCACCTTCGCCGACTCCCTGCGCTACGAACTGCGCGGCACCGGAGTGGGCGTCAGCCACGTCGTCCCCGGTGTGGTCGACACGCCCTTCTTCGACCGGCGGGGCCTGCCCTACGCGCGGTCCTGGCCCCGGCCCGTGCCCGCCGAACGGGTGGCGGACGCGGTCTGCGCCGCCGTACGCCACGGCCGCGACGAGGTGTACGTCCCCGCCTGGCTGCGCCTGCCCGCCCGGGTACGCGGCGCCGCGCCCGGACTCTACCGGCGGCTCGCCGGCCGCTTCGGGTGAGCGGGCCATGACCGCGGTCACGGTGCTGCTCGCCCTGCTCGCGGCCCTGTCCAACGCCGCCGCTTCGGTCCTCCAGCGCCGGGCCGCCGTACAGGAGCCGGACCGGGGCGGCGGGGCGGGATCCGCCGTACGCCGGTTCGGAAATCTGCTGCGGCGCCGCTCCTGGCTCGCGGGCGCCGGGCTGCTGGCGCTGTCCAGCCTGCTCCAGGCCGGGGCACTGGCCACGGGCAGCCTGTCCCTGGTGCAGCCGCTGCTCGCCGCCGAGCTGCTGTTCACCCTGGCCGTCGGCAGCGTCGTCTTCCGGCGCCGCCCCGAGGCCCGGACCTGGCTGGCGTTCCTGGCCCTCGCCGGCGGGCTGTCGCTGTTCCTGCTGGCGGCCGCGCCGACCGCCGGGCGGCCCACCGCGCCGCCGGCGGCCTGGCTGCTGGGCGGCGGCGGCGCGCTCGGCGCCGTCGTCCTGCTCGTGCTCGCCGCCCGCCCGGTCCGCGGCGCCGCCCGGGCCGCGCTGCTCGGCCTGGCCTCGGCGGTGTCCTTCGCCACCACGGCGGCGCTGCTGAAGGAGGCCGTGGGACGTCTCGCGCAGGGACCCGCGGCGATGTTCGGGCACTGGTCGCTGTACGCCACGGGGGCCGCCGGCCTCGTCGCCTTCCTGCTGTTGCAGGGCGCGCTCGCCGCCGGTTCGCTGACCGCCTCGCAGCCCACCCTCACCCTCGGCGACGCGCTCGCCAGCGTCGTCCTCGGCTGGGTGCTGTTCGCCGAGACGATCCACCTGGGCCTGAACCTGCTGCCGGAGGCGGTCGGCGTCGCCCTGATCGGCGCGGGCAGCATCGGCCTCGCCCACGCCCCGTCCGTGGGCGGGCAGTGGGACGCCGGCGACCCGGCGGCGGCCGGCCCGGCCACCACGGTTCCGCGCGCACCGAGGAGGTAGGTCACCGATGCCCGTCCTGTCCGGCCGCTCCTGGCGGACGGCCGCCGCCGTGCTGCCGGCCGCCGCGGCGGTCCACATCGTCCCGGCGGCCACCTGGCTGCCGGGCGTACGGCCGCTGCTCTTCCCCGGGTTCGCCGGCACCGGCCATCCCCGGCACATCGCGCTCACCTTCGACGACGGACCCGACCCGGAGTCCACCCCGCGCTTCCTGGACGCGCTGGACGCGCTCGGGGTGCGCGCCACCTTCTTCGTGCTCGGCGAGCACGCCGTACGCCATCCCGGCGTGGTCCGCGAGACCGTGCGGCGCGGGCACGAGCTGGGCGTGCACGGCTGGCGGCACACCCGGCCCTGGCGGCCCGCGCCCGCCCGCGACGCCGAGGAGGTCGCACGCGCCGTCCGCGTGGTGCACGACCTCACCGGGCGGCGCCCGCGCTGGTACCGCCCGCCCTACGGCATCCTCACCGCCGGCCGCTGGCGGGCCGCCCGGCGGGCCGGGCTGCGGACCGTGCTGTGGTCGGCGTGGGGCCGGGACTGGACGGCCGCCGCCACGCCGGCGTCGGTACGGGCGCGGATCGCCGCCGACCTGCGCGGCGGCGGCACCGTCCTGCTGCACGACTCCGACCGCTGTGGGGCGCCCGGCTGCTGGCGGGCCGCGCTCGGCGCGCTGCCGGCCCTCGTCCGGGACTGCCGCGAGGCCGGCCTGACGGTGGGCCCGCTCGGCGCACACCACGTGGACCCGGCACCGCCCGCCGCACCCGTCCCCGGCGAACGGCCGCCCGGCTGAGGGCACCGGCCTTCCGGCGCACGTCCTGAGGGTGGTACGCCGGGTCAGGGGCGGGCCAGGTGGTCCATCGGGTCCGCCCGGAACAGCGCGTGTCCCCGGGTCACCCGGGCCGCGCGTTCCCGGCCGCCCTCCGCGAGCGCGTCCAGGGCGGTGAGCAGCGCGGGACCGTCCGGGGCGAGCGCGGACAGACCGAGGCCGGCCATCCGGCGCACGCCGTCCGCGCCGTGGCCGGGCAGCGGGCGGTGACCGATCACCGGCAGGCCCGCGGCGAGCGCCTGGACGGCCGTCTGCCCGGCCGCGTTGTCCACCAGGGCGTACGCCGCGGCCAGCAGGCCGGGCATGTCGTCGACCCAGCCCAGGGCCAGCGCGGCCGGCTCCCGGGACACCCGGGCGCGCAGCCGCTCGTTGCGGCCGCACAGCACCACCGGCAGCCAGCCGGCCGCCGCCAGCAGCCGGGCGGTGGCGGCCGGCCGCGCCGCCGCGCCCCAGGCACCGGCGGACAGCAGCACCGCGGGCCGGCCGGGCGCCCGCGCGGCGAACCGCTCCCGCCACCGCGCCGCTGTCGGGGCCGGCCCGCGGAAGGCGGGCGGAACCACCGGCCCGGTCGTGACCGCGGGCACGGCGAGCGCCGCGCGCACCCGCCGCGCCGCCGGCTCCGTCAGGCACAGGTACCGGTCGTTGCCCGGGTGCAGCCACTGCCGGTGCACCGCGAAGTCCAGCAGGAACACCGCGCTCGGCACCCGCAGTCCGCCGTGCGCCCGCAGATGCCCGGTCAGCTGGGCGGCCAGGTGGAAGACGGACACCACCACGTCGGCGTCCAGCCGGTCCACCAGCTCCGTCAGCCGGTCCCCGGCCAGCCGGGCCAGCGGCACCCCGCTGGGCCGCGGACCGCGCCCCTCGCGCAGGAACGCGCCGTAGACCCCGGCGTACAGCCACGGCAGGTGCCGCACCGACGCCTGGTAGCCGCGGCGCAGGCCCGTGCCCAGGCCGTACGGCAGCAGCCGGAGCACGTCGGCCACCTCGGCCTCCTGTCCCCGGGCCACGGCCCGCCGCGCGAGTTCGGCGGCCACGGTGTCGTGCCCGGCCCCCATGCTCGCGCTCACGATCAGGATCCGCCGCGGGCCGTCCGGCGTCCGAGGGTCGCTGCTGCGCACGCATGGACGTTTCTCCGCCGGCGCGCCGCCCAAACGGCGCCTCGGCCGGCCGGGTCACCCGGCCGGCCGCCCGTGCGCGGCACGCGGCGCCCCGGTGCCCGCCCTGCGGCTGCGAGCCGCCCGCCGCGTGCCACGCTGGAGGAACCGGTACGACGAAGGGTGTGGGGCTGGCGAGCACGGGAGGAGCCGTGAGGCGGTTGCGGCACGGCCTGCACCGCGCGTGGCAGTGGCTGCGGATCCGGGCCCTGTTCGAGCACGGGCGGGAGCTGGAGCTGATGCACCGGGCCATGGGCTTCGCCACGCTGGCCCTGGTGACGCTGGCACCGCTGCTCATCGTGGTCGCCGCCGCCGACCCCCTGGTGCGCGGCGGCTTCGCCTCCTGGCTCACCGACGGCATGGGGCTGTCCGGCCGGTCCGCGCACGTGGTCACCGACGTGATCAGCGCGCCCCGCAAGGTCATCGGCACCACCAGCGTCTGGAGCGCCGTCCTGCTCGCCGTGTTCGGGGTGGCCTTCGGCGGCAGCGTGCAGAACGCCTACGAACGGATCTGGGGCCTGGCGGCCGGCCCCTGGCACCGGGTGTGGCGGCAGGCCACCTGGCTGGTGGTGCTGACCGCGTACCTGTACCAGGAGGTGGCGACGAAGACGACCCTGCACGGCGCTCACCGCATCACCCTGTCGGCGGTGAGCGGGGTGCTGTTCTTCTGGTGGGGGCAGCGCTTCCTGCTCGGCGGGCAGGTCCGCTGGCGCGCGCTGCTGCCGGGCGCGGTGGCCACGGTCATCGGCCTGGTCGGGCTGCGGGCCTTCTCCTACCTCGTCTTCACCCCGCTCATCGTCACCAACGCGCTGAGCTACGGCGCCGTCGGCACCGTCCTGGTCGTCGAGTCCTGGCTGATCGGCGTCGGGTTCGTCATCTACGGCGGCGCCCTGTTCGGCCGCTGGTTCACCGAGCACCACTGGATGCCCTCGCATCACCCGCAGGAGTGGACGGACGGCACCGACGAGACGTCCTAGGCGAGCTGCCGGCGTACCAGTTCGTGCAGCCGGCCCGTCGTGTCCGCGAGGAGTTCGGCCGGGGGGCCCTGCTGGACGACCTTGCCGTCCTCCATCACGATCACCCGGTCGGCGTCCAGGACGGTCGACAGCCGGTGGGCGATCACCACGCGCGTGGCGTTCAGCTTGCGGGTGCTGTCGATGACGACCCGCTGGGTGTCGTTGTCCAGGGCGCTGGTCGCCTCGTCGAAGAAGAGGATCCGAGGCCGCCGGATCAGCGCCTGGGCGATCATCAGCCGCTGCCGCTGACCGCCGGAGACCGCCCCGTTGCCCGCGACGATCGTGTGCAGCCCCATCGGCATCCGCTGGATGTCCTCCGCGAGCCCCGCCAGCTCGGCCGCCGCCATCACCTCCTCGGCGGTGTACGGCTCGGCGCCGCAGATGACATCCATGATCGAGCCGCTGAACGGCTGCGCGTGCTGGAGGACCACCCCGCACTGGCGGCGCACCGCGGACTGGTCGAGTGCCGCCAGGTCCTGCCCGTCGTACAGGACGCTGCCGGACACCGGCCGGTCGAAGCCGATGAGCAGCCGCAGCAGCGTGGACTTGCCGCAGCCGCTCGGGCCGACGACCGCCACGAACTCGCCCGGGCGTACGGCGAAGGACACGTCGTCCAGGACGAGCGGGCCGTCGTCGGCGTACCGGAACGACAGCCGGCGGGCCTCCAGGGCGCCCGACAGCGGGCCGGGCCGGGTGCTCGCGGCGCGGACCTCGGGCGTGGCCCGCAGCACCGGCCTGATCTCCTCGAACAGCGGCAGCGCCGCCACCGCCGACACGAACGCGCCGGTGAGCTGGGTGACCGAGGTCAGCAGCATGGTCACCGAGGTGTTGAAGGCGAGGAAGTCCGCCGCCGACATCGAGCCCTCGGCCGGCCCCGCCAGCAGCATGAACATCACCAGGGTGCACACGGGCAGGTAGACCGCGCCCAGCACCGTGGTCAGGTTCTTGATGCGGCCGGCCTTCTGCTGGAGTTCCCGGCTGCGCGCGAACTGCCGAGCCCAGGCCGCGTAGGCGTAGTTCTCGGCCGCCGCCACCCGCAGCTTGGGCAGCCCGCGCAGCGTCTGGAACGCCTGGTTGTTGAGCTTGTTGCCGAGCACCACCAGCCGCCGCTGCCAGCGCACCTGCCACAGCCCGAGCCCGCCGAACAGCGCCGCGACGACGAGGAGCATCCCGAGCGCCGCGCACGCCAGCGGCACGCTGTAGTACAGCAGCAGCCCCAGGTTCATCGCGCCGACGGTCACCGACTGCGCGACCACCGGGCCGACGCCCGCCAGCAGCCGGCGCATCGCGCTGACCCCCATCGCCGCACTGGCCAGCTCCCCGGTCGAACGCCGGGTGAAGAACCGGGTGGGCAGCCTCAGCAGCCGGTCCCAGACGGCCGGTTGCAGCGCCGCCTCGATCCGGCCCTCGAGCCGCAGGATCGACAGGTTCTCCAGCAGCGTGAACGCCGCCGCGACCACCCCGCCGATCATCACCGCCAGGCACACCCGGGCGATCAGGCCCTCCTGCGCCTTCGGCACGTACTCGCCGAGCACCTTGCCGGTGGCGATCGGCACCAGCGCGCCGATCGCCACCGTCACCAGGCCCGCGAGCAGCAGGTTCAGCAGATCGGCGCGGCTGCCGCGCAGACTGAACCGCAGCAGCCCGAGCGGGGTGAGCGGCCGGTCGGGCAGCGGCCGGTAGAACATCACCGCGCGCGGCTCGAACTCCGCCGCGTTCGCCTTGTCCACCGGGGTCCGGCGGCCGGTGCCAGGGTGGACGGCGACATAGCCGCCGCGCCGCCACAGCAGCGCCACCGGCGCCCCGGACAGCGCCCGGTGGCCGACCAGCGGGCCCGTGTTCTCCCGCCACCAGCGCCCGTCCAGGCGGACGGCCCGGGTGCGCACCCGGGAGGCCAGCGCGATCCGCTCGACCGGGTCCAGCCGCTCGCTCTCACTGCCGCCGCGCGCGGGCTCGGCGAGCGTGATCCCGGCCGCCTCGGCGACGATGCGGCAGGCCGCGTACGTGGCGTCCGCGTCGGCGGCCGTCAGCCGGCGGGCCGAGCGCTTGCCGATCGCGGCCAGCAGGGTCCGGTCGGCCTGCGCGCGCACCGCCTCCCCGGCCCTGATCCCGGCGGCCGCCCGGGTCTCGTGCGCCTCCTCCAGCTGTTCGATCCACCGGTCCAGCGTGGTCAGCAGCCGGTACTGCTGGTCCACCACGGTCTGCCACAACGCCGGGTCCATCAGCAGGTCGGCGGCGGCCTCCGCGCCGTACAGCGAGCCGTACTGCACGCTGCCCGGCGGGACCTGCATCCAGAACACGTCGTCGTCGGCGGGCGCGGCGCCGCGGTCCTCCGCCTGCGGCGCCTGGAACAGCACGGACAGGCCCCGGCCCAGGCCGAGCGCGACCGCGTACTCCAGCGGGCTGGAGGCGGGCGGCACGTACTGCGGGTTGCCGTACTCGTCGTACGACCACGTCTGGGTGCCGGCCGGCTGGTACAGCTCGCGCAGGGCGACGCGGTGCACCACGCAGTCCCGGACCGGCCGGGCCACCAGGGTGTGCTGGGGCCCGGCGACCGGGCCGAGCAGCAGCGTGCCCGCCTCCAGCCGGCCCAGGTGGTGCCAGTGGCCCTGCTGGGCGGCGTCCACCGCGAACAGGTCCAGCGCGCCGGCCGCCACCAGCCACAGCACCTGCGGCCCTTCGAGGTCCAGCCGGCCGAGCCCGGCGCAGTCCAGCCGCGTCCCCAGCGATCCCAGGGCGCCCAGTACCAGGTCGCCCTCACCGACGGTCGTCATCTCACCGCTCCCTGACCAGCGCCGCGTACGCGCCGCCGCGTGCCACCAGCTCCTCGTGCCGCCCGCGCTCCACGACCGTGCCGTGCTGGAGGACGACGATCTCGTCGCTGTCGCGAACCGTGCTCAGCCGGTGCGCGATCACCACACAGGCGCAGCCGCGCCGGCGCAGGTTGTCCATCACCACCTGCTCGGTCTCCGCGTCCAGCGCGCTGGTCACCTCGTCCAGCACCAGGATGCTCGGCCGGCGCACCAGCGCCCGCGCGATCTCCAGCCGCTGGCGCTGGCCGCCGGAGAAGTTCCGGCCGTCCTGCTCGACCTCGCTGTGCACGCCGCCGGGCCGGCGCATCACCACGTCGTACAGCGCCGCGTCCTTCAGCGCCTCCACCACGGCCTCGTCCGGGATCGAGGGGTCCCACAGCGCCACGTTGTCGCGTACCGAGCCCTCGAACAGGAAGACGTCCTGGTCGACGAAGGAGACCGAGGCGGCGAGCGCCCCGCGCGGGATGTCCTCCAGCCGGCGGCCGTCGATGCGGATCACCCCGTCCCACGGCGTGTACAGACCGGAGATGAGCCGGGAGACCGTCGACTTGCCGCTGCCGGAACCGCCGACCAGCGCCACCTGCTGCCCGGGGCCGACGGTCAGGTCGAAGCCGCTCAGCAGCGGCCGGTCCAGCGGGCTGTAGCCGAACGTGACGTTCTCCAGCTCCACGTGCCCGCGCAGCCTGCGCACGGAGCCGGCGCCGCCGGGGCGGTCGTAGAGCGGGTCGGTCTGGAAGTTCTCCACGTCCTTCAGCCGGGCCACGTCGGCCGCGAAGTCCTGGATGCGGCCCGCCACGCCGTTGAGCCGGGTCAGCGGCGCGGTGAACCGGGTGACCAGCGCCTGGAACGCGACCAGCAGACCGACCGAGATCTGCCCCTCCACCGCGCGCAGCCCGCCGATCCACAGGATGAGCGCGCTGTTGAAGGTGGCGAGCGCCGGCGCGACCACGCCCAGCCAGGCGCTGGGCACGCCGAGCCGCTGCTGCTCCTCCAGGGTGGCGGCGTGCTGCCCGGCCCACTTGCGGAAGTAACCGTCCTCGCCGCCGGTCGCCTTCAGCGTCTCGATGAGCTGCAGGCCGGTGTAAGAGGTGTTGGTGAGCCGGGCGGTGTCGGCCCGCAGCTTCGCCGTGCGGGTGGCGCGCAGCCGTACGACGAGCCGCATGGCCACCACGTTCAGCAGGGCCACGGCGATGCCGAGGAAGGTCAGCTGCGGGTCGTAGGTGTAGAGCAGCACCGCGTACAGCACGACCACGACGGCGTCCACGCCGGCCGCCGCGAGATCGCGGGCCAGGGTCTCGGCGACCTGGTCGTTGGACTGCAGCCGCTGGACCAGGTCGGCGGGGGAGCGCTGGGCGAAGAACGTCACCGGCAGCCGCAGCAGATGGCGCAGGAATCGGGCGCTGGACAGGGTGGAGGAGATGATCCGGCCGTGCAGCAGGTTGGCCTGCTGCAGCCAGGTCAGCACCAGCGTGAGCAGCACGCAGCCGGCCATCGAGGTGAACAGCACGCCGAGCAGCGAGGTCTGTCCGCCGATGAGGAACATGTCGATGTAGGTGCGGCTGAGCGCGGGCACGGCCGCGCCGACCGCGACCAGCAGCAGACTGGCCAGCACCGCCGCCGGCAGGGCGCCCGCGGTGCCGCGCAGCCGGGCCGGCAGCGCGCCCAGCACGCCGGGCCTGCGCCCGCCCCGGGTGAAGTCCGCGCCGGGCTCCAGCACCAGCACGACCCCGGTGAAGCTGCCGTCGAACTCCTCCATCGGCACGAAACGGCGGCCCTTGGCCGGGTCGTTGACGTACACCCCGCGCCGGCCGAAGCGGCGGCCCATGCCGTCGTAGACGACGTAGTGGTTGAACTCCCAGAACAGGATGGCCGGGGCCCGCACCTCGGCGAGCGCGGCCAGGTCCATCTGCATGCCCTTGGCCGTCAGGCCGTAACCGCGGGCCGCCTTCAGCAGGTTGGAGGCGCGGGAGCCGTCCCGGGAGACACCGCAGGCGATGCGCAGCTCCTCCAGCGGGACGTGCCGGCCGTAGTGGCCGAGGACCATCGCGAGGGAGGCGGCGCCGCACTCGACGGCCTCCATCTGGAGCACGGTGGGCGTGCGGACCGTGCCGGCGCGGGAGGCGGGGGCCGGCCGGCCGGTGGGGGCCGCGCGTCTGCGGCCCCGGGCGGGCCGGGGGCCACCGGTCTGTACGGTCACGGGAGCAGCCAATCGACGGGACGCTGGTCGGCGAGCCGGACGGAGCCGGTGGCGAGGGTCATGGAGCCGAGCCGGAAGGGCGGGCCGCCGGCGGTCGACCACTGGTAACCGCTCTTCGTGGACGGCGACGTGCGCAGTTCCACCAGGACGGCCACCGGGCGGCCGTCGCGGGTGAACTGCCGGCCGAGCTGACTGTCGCCGAGGAACGCGGCGATCGACTGCGCGGACTGCGCGACGCGGTCCACCGACTTCACCTCGCCGCGCAGGACGCCGTAGCGCTCCGCCGGCACGGAGGAGACGGTCAGGTCGACCGGGGCGTGCGCCGGGATGGCGGCGGCCTCCTCGGCGGGCACGTACACGGTCGCGTACAGCGGGTCGGAGGCGTGCGCGGTCTTCTCGACCGCGGCCACGTCGGTGCCGGTCCGGATGATCTGGCCGATGGTCGCGGCGAGCGTGGTCACCTGGCCCGCGGCGACGGTCCGCACGACCGTCTCGCCGTCGCCCGTACGGACCTTGAGGACCGGGGCGCCGGCGGGCAGCCGTTCGCCCTGCCGGGCGAGGACGGCCGTCACCTGTCCGGCCACCGGGCTCTGGAGCAGGTAACTGCCCTGTCCGTGGGTGAGGATGGCGGGTGCGCTCACCGTGGAGGCGACCGAGCCGGTCACCGCCCACACGGAGGCGGCGGCCATGACGACGACGGCGACGCCGAGGGCGAGCCGGCCCTGCGGGCGGGCGAGCCGCACCGGGAGGTCCAGCTCCTCCGGCGACTGCTGCCTGGCGAGGGCCTGTTGGCGGAACTGCACGGAACTTCCCTCACCTGGGGGAGAGACGCAGGAGGGTTCAACACGTCCGAGAGTCCCGGAGCCGAGGGACGGCTCCGGGACTTCGGTGACACCGGGGTGCGGTCAGAGACCGGCGACCAGGCCGGTGACCGGGGCGGTGTTCAGGCCGGTGACACCCTCGACGGTGCCGACGACCGTGTTGACCAGACCGGTCACGCCCGGGGCGATCTCGTTCACGGTGCCGAGGGTGCTGTTGAGGGTGTTCACGGACAGACCGCCGGAGACGTTGTCCAGCTCGGCGTCCGAGATCTCGACGGTCTCGACCTGGGGGGTGGAGTTCATGATGGAACTTCCCTTCGTATGGGTATTTCACAAGGGGGGAGCGGCCCCCTCTGGGGGACAGACGGACGGCCGCGACCGCGGGCACCGGGCCACCCTCTCCGGGCGGCCCGCCGACCCCTGCGGTGCGATGGATCAAAGCACGCACGCGGCGCGCGCTTCCACTCAACCAGTGCTCTCACCTGCGCACTTGGCTCGTGACGGGCGTGAACCGTGCAGGGCTGCGCACGGCTTGTCGGCGACTCCTTCACACGCCGCACGGCATCGCCGCACCCGGCGCCCGGTCCGCCGGAACGCGAAACCGGCACTCCTCGCCAATGGCGCCACACGGGACGCGCGGATGTGCAGATAGCCGGGCGCCCGTGCGGTGCCTGGGTAATCGATGTGCAGATTCCCTGAAGGGGGTATTCCGCTTCACGTCTGGAACCGAGCGTTATCGATCAGTCGCTGAACGTGTCTGACCGGTGTGGTCGAGCGGACCGTCTCGGCCGGGATGTCCGCGCCGGTCCGGGGTCCGTGAGGTGTGGCTGTTTCCTCGCGTCCGCGCTGCGTGGCCGATTCGCAGCGTCCGCGCTCCGGGCCGAGTCCCGCGTTCGCGCTGCGTGGCCGATTCGTCGTGTCCGCACCGCCGTTCGGAAGCGGAACTGAACGCACCGCGCGGCCGGCGCGTACCTAAGGCCATCCAGGCGCCGCACACCCACCCCGCTCCACGCACTGTCCGCGAGCGGCAGCCCCCGTTCCCAGGAGGTCGAGAAGGTTGAGTCACCAGCGCAGGCCGAAGCGCAAGGCCGCGATAGCGGCGGGCGGTGTCGCGGCGCTCGGCGCCGCGGCCCTCCTGCTGCCCCACGCCCACGCGTCCCAGGACCCCCGGGGCACGGACCAGGCGTCGGCCGTCACCGGCACCGCGAAGACCCTGAAGGCCGCGGACGCCTCGGGTCTCGCCACCCGGGTGCGGCAGATCCTCGGCGACGCCTTCGCCGGGTCGTACTACGACGATGGCAGGCGGCAACTCGTCGTCAACGTCGTCGCCGGCAGCGATGGCGATGTCGTCCGGGCGCAGCAGGCGGGCGCGGTCGTCCGCCGGGTGGACCACGGCACCGCCGAACTGCGGGCCGCCGCCCGGACCCTGAAGGCCGAGGCGACCATCCCCGGCACCTCCTGGGCCGTCGACCCGCGCACCGACAAGGTCGTCGTCACCGCCGACAGCACCGTCACCGGCGCGCGGTGGGACCGGCTGCGGACCACCGTGCGCGGCCTCGGCCCCGGCATGGCCACCCTGAAGAAGTCCTCCGGCACGTTCAAGACGTACCTCTCCGGCGGCGACGCCATCTTCTCCCAGGTGCAAGGCGGCGGCGTCCGCTGCTCCCTCGGCTTCAACGTCACCGCCGCCGACGGCAGCCCCGCCTTCCTGACGGCCGGTCACTGCGGGGTCGCCGCCGAGAAGTGGTCCGACTCCCAGACCGGGCGGCCCCTCGCCACCGTCGACCAGGCCACCTTCCCCGGCCAGGGCGACTTCTCCCTCGTCAAGTACGACGACGCCGGCACCCAGGCGCCCAGCGAGGTCGCCGTGGGCGGCGGGCGGACGGTACGGATCAACCAGGCCGCGGACGCCACCGTCGGCCAGACCGTCTTCCGGATGGGCTCCACCACCGGGCTGCACGACGGCCAGGTCACCGGGCTCGACGCCACCGTCAACTTCCAGAGCGAGACGGACCCGAACGGCGTCGACACCGTCACCGGCCTGATCCAGACCGACGTCTGCGCCGAGCCCGGCGACAGCGGCGGCTCCCTGTTCACCCAGGACGGCAGTGCCCTCGGCCTGACCTCCGGCGGCAGCGGCGACTGCACGAGCGGCGGCGAGACCTTCTTCCAGCCGGTCACCACCGCACTCCAGGCCACGGGCGCGACGCTCGGGGACGGGGGAGGGGGCGGGGGTGGTGGCGGCAACGGCGGTGCGGGTGCGGGCGCGGGTGACGGTGCGGCTGCGGGTGCCGGTGACGAGGCCGGGGCCGGTGGTGACCAGATCGGCGGAGGCGCCGAGCCGTCCGACCCGACCGGCTCCGACCCCTCGGGCTCTGACCCCTCTGGCTCCGACCCCTCCGGTTCCGATCCGTCGGCTGCCCACCCGGGCGGTTCCGACCCGACCGGTGACCAGTCCGGGGCCGGGATGGCGGACGACGGCTCGTCGCCGGTGACCGACACGCGCTGAGCGGTCCGGTCACGGACCGGGCGGTCTGGACGCGGAGCGGCGCCGATCGAATGGACTGGTCGCTGACCGAGCGAGCCGGTGCCGACCGAACGGCCCGGTCGCGGACCGGTCTCGGCCGGGCGATCGGGTCGCGGGGCGGCGTCGGCTGAGCGGTCCGGTCGCGGATCGGTGCCGGCCGGGCGATCGGGTCGCGGGCCTGCGTCGGCCGGGAGATCGGGGCGCGGACCGGTGCCGGCCGAACGGTCCGGTCGTGGACTGGTGTCGGCTGAGCGGTCCGGTCGCGGATCGGTGTCGCCCGGGCGATCGGGTCGCGGATCGGTGCCGGCCGAACGGTCCGGTCGTGGACTGGTGTCGGCTGAGCGGTCCGGTCGCGGATCGGTGTCGCCCGGGCGATCGGGTCGCGGATCGGTGTCGACCGTGCGGTCCGGTCGCAGGCCGGTGTCGACCGAACAGTCCGGTCGCGGACCGGCGTCGGCTGAGCGGTCCGGTCGCGGTCCCGCGTCGGCCGAGCGGTCCGGTCACCGACCGAGCGGACCGGTGCCTGCCGAGCGATTCCGTGCCGGCCGATCGGTCCGGGCGTGGTCGCTGTCCGTGGGAGCCGGACGCGCACCCGTTCGGCCGGTTCCCCTCTCTATACCCCCCGCCGGCCCCCCTCGGTTCCAGTCGGCGGGGTGGGGCCCGGCCCTCCGGCGGGAGGGCCGGGTCTTCGCCACGGCGCTCAGCCGTCGTCGCGTGCCCGCAGCAGCAGCACCGCCACGTCGTCCGCCCGCTCCCGCGCCGCCGCGCTATGCCGCACCACCTCGTCCGCCAGGTCCTCCAGCGGCCGGTCACCGACCTCCGCGAGCAGCCCGCCGAGGTCCGCCAGCGCGTCCTCGATGTCGACGCCGGGGGACTCCACCAGACCGTCGGTGTACAGGACGAGCACCGAACCGGGCGCCAGGGACACCTCCGTCGTCGGGTACACGGCCGCCGCGTCGATCCCGAGGAGCGGCCCCCCGGCCAGGTCCAGCACCCGCACCCGCCCGTCCGGCCGGCGCAGCAGCGGCGGCGGATGGCCCGCCCGCGCCATGACAGCCCGCCCGTGCACCGGGTCCAGCCGCAGATACAGACAACTGGCGAACAGCTCGGCGTCGAGGTCGATCAGCAGCCGGTTGGTGCTGCCGATCACCTCGTGCGGCGCCTGTCCCACCATGGTGTAGGCCCGGACACCGGTGCGGATCTGGCCCATCAGCCCCGCCGCGGTCACGTTGTGGCCCTGCACATCGCCGATCACCGCCGCCGCCTGCGGCCGGGTCGGCACCAGGTCGTAGAAGTCGCCGCCGATCTCCATGCCGTCGGTGGCGGGCAGATAGCGGGCCGCCGCCTCGATGCCGGGCAGCGCGGCCAGCGAGCGCGGCAGCAGCGCCTGCTGGAGGCCGTGCGCCAACCGGTGCTTCGTGTCGTAGAGCCGGGCCCGGTCCAGCGCCTGCGCGATCAGCCCGCCGAGCGAGGTCAGCACCGCACGCTCGGCGGCGGGGAACGGGTGCGGCTCGGCGTACGCCAGCACACAGGTGCCGACCGGCCGGCCGGACGCGATCAGCGGCAGATACGCCCAGGCCGCGAAGCCGTCCGGTGTCTCGTGCCGGTTCGGGTACACCCGCTCCAGGTGGTCCTGGGAGTCGAAGAACGCCGGCACTCCGGTGCTGAGCGCCTGGGTGCCCGGGGTCCGCTCGGCCAGCGGCAGCCCGTCGAACCGCTCCACGATGTGCGGGTCCCGGTAACCGCGGTGCCCGAGCACGTGCAGCCGCCCGCCCTGCGAGCCGAGGATCACCACCGCCTGGCCGCCGACGGCCGGGACCACCTCCTCCCAGACCAACTGCACCACGTCGCGCACGCCCACCGCCTCGGTCAGCGCGCCCGCCAGGTTCAGCACCTGGGAGATCGTCACCAGCCGGGTCGGGGCCGGGTCCGTGCGCGGGGTGCCGCGCGCCATCTCGGCCACCTCGCGGGCCCGGCTGACCCGTACGCTCAGCCCGGTCGTGCTGGGGTACAGCCGGAACGACAGCCAGTCCCCGGGCGGGCGCAGCGCCACGAACGACGTCGCCTGCTGGCTGAGCAGCGCCGCCCGGTAACGGTCCTCGTACATCGGGTCGTTCAGCCAGGGCACCGACGCCCACAAGGGCGTGTCCAGCAGCTCCCGGGCCGGCCGGCCGAGCAGCTCGGCGGCGGCCGCGTTCAGGAAACCGATCCGGCCGTGCAGATCCAGCGACATCAGCCCGTACGGCAGCCGGGACACCAGCCGGGCCGCCTCGACCGAGCCCAGGGTGTCCGCCGTGCCCGAGACCGCTGCCGACAGCACGTCGTCCTCGCGGCCGGGCGGGCGGCCCTCCCGCGCGGACCGCTCCAGCCGCAGGGCCAGCCGTTCGCAGGCCGCCGAGAGATGGTCGCGCTCCGCGCCGGACAGCTCCTTCGGATGCCCGCCGGGCCAGGTCACGAACACCGCGCCGTACACCTGCCGCTCGGTCGCCACGGGGACGGCGGCCAGCGCGAACGGGTACGGCAGCACCACGGCGACCCGCGGATAGCGCCGGGCCATCTCCTCCTCGCCCGCGACCCACACCACACGCCGCTCGCGCACCGCGTCCGCCACCGGGAGCGGCGCGTTCAGTCCCACCCGCTCCCAGGGCGCCGCGAAGGCCCGGGGCATGCCCGCGTGCACCGCCATCTCCAGGACCGGCTCGCCGGCCTTGAGCAGGTACACGGCACCGGAGTGGGCGCGCACCTCCTGCATCATCGAGACCAGCGCGAGCGACAGCACCGGCTGGGCGGCCGGTGTCACGCCGGCCGCCGGCGCCGGTTCCGGCCCCGGTCTGTCGGACACGCCGACCACCTCCTCCCGCGCCCGCGCACCGCGTCCGGCACCAGACTCCCCCGGCGCGCGGGCCGGCGCACGGCGAGCCCGCGCGGGTCTTCCGCCCACCGTCCGCGCGGGTCTTCGCGCACCGTCCGCGCCGGTCCTCCGCACCGTCCGCGCCGGTCCTCGGCACCGTCCGCGCGCGGCGGATGCCTCCGCATACCCCCTTCCGCCGTATCCATGCGCGGGCACCCACGGCGCGTGCGCCGGCACCCGGCGCGGAGCCGGTGGCGCCCGCTCCGGCTCGCCCCGGGCACGCCCGGCGCCGGGGCGCGCGACGGTGCGGGAGGAGCGGGGGTGGTGTTCCGAAGTCACGCGTGCGCTCCGGTCGCGCCAGGATGGCCGAATTCATACACAGGGAAGGCGGTCGGCGGCTTTCGGACGCCCGGCCGGGCGGGGACCGGGACGGCTCCGCGGGGAACGCCTCGGGCGTGTCGTGGCCGCGCCGGTGCGGTCCCCTGCGTGTCGCTTCACTCTTTCGAGTGCAGTTTGCCGACTGTCCGATGGCCGGATCATCACCCCAGTTCAGGGAAGGTCCGCCCGGTCCGCCGCGGCGCTCCGGGCGGCACCGCACGGAAGTGGCCAGGGCGCCACGACGGCCCGCACGCCGCTTCGGCGGCGACTTTTCTCGTACACGGCCGGTTTGTGTCCGGGAGGACGGGGCACACGCGTCGGCGACTGTTCCGGTCGAGCTCCCCCCGTGCGCCAGGAGGGAGCGGAATCAGCCGGACGGTGACGCAAAAGCACCGGCACAGCACTCTCCGTTCAACTCCTGGGGGTTGCTTGCTCGTGACTCGCCGTGAAGACTGTGGCCGAGTTCCATCGAAACGAAGGTGTCCTGAGGGGCGCATTGTGCCAATCGCAAGGCGGCGCGCCCGAGGACTGCGTATTGTCACACCTCGTTTCGGACGACCGGGCTGGGGGCCCTGCCGTCCGTCCGGGAACCGGGAGGGTCCCGTGCGTTCGCCGCGCGGGAGGTATCACCGAGGGGATGGGGTTATGTCGGGTTGGCGCGTCACAGGGCCGGGCTCGCCGCGGGGCCGCGGCCGGCCGCGCGGCCGTGGTGTCCGGCACCGTGGGTACGGCGTTCCGTACCGCGTGTGTTGAGGACGTCCGGCGCGCTCCGGCGTCCGGGCGACGGCGGCTGACCCGCCCGCCGTGCACGAGGAGGGCCGCGCGGGCCACGCGCTCCCTCCGTCCGATCTTCCGGAACAGCACAGGCACAGCCGTGCCCGGGACCGCCCGCGGTCCGGGCCGCCCCGGTCCACGACCTCCCGTGCGGGCACCCCTTCGTGCCCGCACCCGCCAGCCGTTAGCGAGGAGACATGGTGATCAGCAGCCAAGAAACTGGCGGACACCTCCTGTTGGAGGAGTTACCCGACCGCTGGCGGCGCTTACGCGAGACCGGTCCGGTGCGCTACGACGAGAGACAGGGCGTCTGGCAGGCGCTGGACCACGAGACCGTCTCCACCGTGCTCGGCGACCCGGCGGCGTACTCCTCGGAGCTCTCCGCCCTCGCTCCCACCCAGTCCGACTTCGAGACCTTCACCCAGGGCAACTTCGTCGGCATGGACCCGCCGCGGCACCGCACCCTGCGCACCCTGGTGAGCCAGGCGTTCACCCCGCGGGTCGTCCAGGGGCTCGGCCCCCGGATCGAGGCCGTCTGCGCCCGGCTGCTGGACGCCGTCGCCGACCGCGACCGGTTCGACCTGGTCGACGCGCTGGCCTATCCGCTGCCGATCATCGTGATCGCCGAACTCCTCGGCATCCCCGCCGAGGAACACCCGCTCTTCCAGGAGTGGGCGAGCGTCCTGTTCGGCGGCGACCAGCTCGGCGAGGCGCCCGACATGGCCGACCTGGAGCGGGCGCTCGACGCCATCGCACCCACCGTGCGCGAGATGAACGCCTACATGCTGGAGTACATCCGCGCCCGCCGCGCCGCCCCCGGCGACGACCTCACCAGCAGGCTCATCGCCGCCGAGGTGGACGGCGTCCGCCTCGAAGACCAGGAGATGGTCGGCTTCGTGGCGCTGCTGCTGGTCGCCGGGCACATCACCACGACCGCGCTGCTCGGCAACGCCGTCGTCACCTTCGACCGGCACCCCGGCACGGACGCCGCGCTGCGCGCCGACCCCGCGCGCATCCCGGCCGCCGTCGAGGAGGTGCTGCGCTGGCTGCCGCCCTTCCCCGAACTGGGCCGCCGGGTCACCCGGCCCGTGGTCCTCGGCGGCCACGCCATCCCGGAGGACTCCCTGCTGATGGCGCACCTGGGTGCCGCCAACCGGGATCCGGCCCGCTTCACCGCGCCCGACCTCCTCGACGTGACCCGCAGCCCCAATCCCCATCTCACCTTCGGGCACGGCATCCACTTCTGTTTCGGCGCGCCGCTGGCCCGGCTGGAGGCCCGGATCGCCCTGCGCATGATGCATGAACGATTCCGCATGGTGGCGATCCCCTCCTGCGAGGACATCGCCTACCAGAACCCGGCCGTCATCGTCGGCGTACGACATCTGCCCGTCGAGGTCCGCAGACCGTAACCCCCCGCGCCCGCAGCGCCTCCGGCCGGTCCCCGCACCGCTCGTCCGCGGACCGCACCGGAACACCCGCACCTGAGCCCCATCCAACGGGAGTCCCTGCTCATGCCGTACACCATCCCCGCCGCTCCGGCCGTATCCCGGCCGCCGTCCCTGTTACACCGGGACCTGCAGGACCGCCTCGACGCCCTCGCCCGCACCCACCGGGTCCCCGGCGCCCAACTGGCCCTGGCCACCGGCACGGACGTGATCGCCGTGCACACCGGCACCGCCGACGTCACGACCGGCGCCCCCTGCGCCGCGGGCACCGCGGTCCCCCTGGGATCGCTCACCAAGCCGTTCACCGCCGCGCTCGTCCTGCTCCTGGCCGACGACGGCGACCTGGACCTGGACGAACCCGCCGCCGGCCACCTCCCCGAACTGAGCGGCATACCCGAGGTGACGATTCGTCACCTGCTCACGCACACCGGCGGACTGCCCACCGGCCCCGACTCGGACACCGCCGCCACGACCACCGCCGCCCGCTATCTCGCGGCCGTCTGCACCGAGCGCGACCTGCTCTTCGCGCCCGGGACCGACTTCTCCTACTCCAACGCCGGCTACGTCGCCGCCGGCCGGCTGGTGGAGACGGTCACCGGCATGCCGTGGCCCGAGGCGGCCGGGGCGCTGCTCCTCGAACCCCTCGGCATCCGGCCCGCGTTCGTCGGCGAGCCCTCGCCGGCGCGTCCCGTGGCCGCCGGACACGCCGTCAACACCGCGACCGGACAGGCCCGTCCGGCCCGGCAGAACCTCGCGCCGCTGGAGGCACCGGCCGGCGCGCTGCTGGCGAGCGCCCTGGACCTGACCGCGTTCGGCCACGCGCTGACCGGCCGCTCCGACCTGCTGCCGCCCGCCGTCGTCAAGGAGATGCGCCGGCCCGATCCCGCCGCCCGCCCCGGCACGCTGGCCGACGGCTGGGGCCCCGGGCTCGCCCTGTACCAGCGGGACGGCCGGGTCTGGTGCGGCCACGACGGCAACGCCCAGGGCACCTCCTGCCACCTGCGGGTCGACCCGGAGAGCGGCGTGGTCGTCGCCTTCACCGGCAACGCCGGCGGCGCCACCGCCCTCTGGCGCGACCTCACCGAGGAACTGGCCGGGCTGACCGGCGTCCGGGTGCCGGCCGCCGTGGAGAGCGCGGACCGCGGCCGGCCCGTCGCCGCCCCGGCCGGCTGCGCGGGCACCTACCGCAACGGCACCACGGCCTATCGGATCGCGCCCGGACCGGACGGCACGCCGGCCCTGTCCGTGGACGGCGACCTGCCCCTCCCGCTGGTCTGCTACGCCGACCTGTCCTGCGATCTGCGCGATCCGGCCACCGGATACCTCGAACCCGGCGGACGGTTCCACCGCGATCCCGCCACCGGCCGGATCGACCGGGTGCAGATCTCCGGGCGCACGGCACGCCGCACCGACGACGGCTGAGCCGGGGCCGCCGGTACGGGGGCTTTCCCGGCCGTCCGGTTCCGGGCCGCTCCGCCTTGGGCGGTGCCGGGTGCCAGGTGCCGGGTGCCGGTGCGCGGCGGGCGTGTTCGCCCCGGTCCGGTGGCGCCGGTCCGGTCGGTGACCGGGCTCCGCACGCCGGCCGGCGGCCGCCGGGCCGGGCGGTTCCGGGTGCCGGGTCCCGCGTGCCGGTCGCCGCACCGGCCCCGGCTGACCGCGGTCACCGGCAGGCGTCCCGCCGGCCGCACGGCCCGCGAACGGCACCGGCAGCAGACAGCACCCCGGCACCAGGCCACTCCGGCACCGGGCCATCCCGGCACCGGGCCATCCCGGCACCGGGCCATCCCGGCACCAGGCCATCCCAGTACCAGGCCACCCGGCACCGGGCCACCCCGGTGCGAGGCCGGCCCGGCACCAGGCCATGGCCCTGGCACCGGTCGGCCGCCCTCCGCTCACCGCACGGCAGCAGTCCCACCGCCGGGCACACCCGGTGTGCCACCTCCGATCCGGCGCGCCGCCTTCGTGGCGGGCCGCGGCCGGCCGGCCCGCGCGTCGCATCGTCCCGCTCTCCAAAGGACTTCACCCATGACGGACCTGCACGACAAGCCCGCTCCGGCGTCCTCCCTGCCGCAGGCCGGCCCCGCGGCCGGTGCCCCGGAGAGCGCCGCGCCCCCGGCGCACCCGACGCTCGGCGAGCTGTTCACCGCCTGGGTGGTCCACACCCCGGACGCGCCGGCCCTCACCGACGGCCGGCGGACCTGGACCTACCGTGAACTGGCCGGCCGTGCCGACCGGCTGGCCGCGCACCTGGTACGGCGCGGAGCCGGGCCCGACCAGGTGGTGGCCCTGGTGCTCCCGCGCTCCATGGAGCTGATCGCGGCGGAGCTGGCCGTGGCCCGGGCCGGCGCCGCCTTCCTGCCCGTGGACCCCGCCTACCCCGCCGAGCGCCGGACCATGATGCTCACCGACGCCGCGCCCGCCGTCACCCTCGACGACCCGCGCCTGGTCAGGGAGTTGCTGGACGGCGACGGCGAAGACGCGGCCGGCGGCGACAGCGGTGACGGTGCGAGACGGCCGGCCGCCGCCGACGCCGATCACGCGGCCTACGTCATCTACACCTCGGGCTCCACCGGCACGCCCAAGGGCGTGACCGTCACCCACCGCGGCATCGGCGGCTTCACCTCGGCCGCCGCCGAACGGTACGCGGTGGGACCCGGCGACCGGGTGCTCCAGTTCTCCTCGCCCAGCTTCGACGCCTCCGTCCTGGAGCTGTGCGTGTCCGTGCTGTCCGGCGCCACGCTCGTCGTACCGCCGCACGGGCCCTGGCTGGGCGACGAACTCGCCGCCGTCCTGGACGAGCACCACATCACCCACGCCCTGATCCCGCCGGCCGCGCTGGCCACCCTGCCCGATCCCGCGCAGGGCACCGCGCGCGAGCTGCGCACACTGATCGTGGGCGCGGAGGCCTGCCCCGCCGGGCTCGTGGACCGCTGGGCACCCGGCCGCCGCATGATCAACTCGTACGGCCCGACCGAGGCCACCATCGTGGCGACCTGGACCGGGCCGCTCACCGCGGGGCAGGGCACGCCGACGATCGGCGGCGCGCTGCCGCACACCCGGGTGTACGTCCTCGACGCCGCGATGCGGCCCGTGCCGCCCGGCGCGGACGGCGAACTGTTCGTCGGCGGCGACGCGGTGGCCCGTGGCTACCTGGGCCGACCGGGGCTGACCGCTGCGCGCTTCGTGGCCGATCCGTTCGGTACCCCCGGCGCGCGCCTGTACCGCACCGGGGACCGGGTGCGCTGGACCGCCGGAGGGGAACTGCAGTTCCTGGGCCGGCTGGACCGGCAGGTGAAGATCCGCGGCTTCCGGATCGAGCCGGGCGAGATCGAGGCGGCCCTGCGCCGGGTCGGCGCCGGCCGGGTCGGCGAGGCGGTGGTCGTCGTACGCGAGGACGAACCGGGCCACCAACGCCTCGTCGCCTACGTCACCCCGGCCACGGAGTCCGCACCGGCCGCGGAGTCCGCCCACGCCGCGCCGGCGGCCGGGACCGCCCCGGCCGCGCAGGCCGTCTCGGCCGCCCGCCGTATCCTCGGCACCCCGGCCGCCCCGGACCCCGTCGCCCTGCGGGCCGCCGTGGCCGCCGTGCTGCCCGGCCACATGGTGCCGGCGGCCGTCGTGGTGCTGGAGCGGATGCCGCTCACCCCGCAGCACAAGATCGACCGGCGGGCGCTGCCGGCACCGGAGCGCACGGTCGCCGCCGGGCGGGTGGCGCCCCGGACGGACCAGGAGCGGGCACTCGCCGTGATCTGGGCGCAGGTCCTGGGCGCCGACGCGGTCGGGGTGACCGACGACTTCTTCGACCTGGGCGGAGAGTCGATCCTCGCCGCCCGGGTCCTCGCCCGGGTCCGGGAGGAGCTGGGGGTCCGGCTGAGCGTGCGGGACGTCTTCACCGCGCGGACGATCGCCGCGCTGGCCCCGCTGCTCGCCGACCCCTCGGCCGCCGCGCCGCCGGAACCGATCCCGCCGGCCCCGGCCGGGGACACGCTGCCCCTGTCCAGCGCGCAGCGACGGCTGTGGTACCTGGACGAACTCACCCCGGGCGGCACCGAGTACAACACCGGAGTGGCCCTGCGGCTGCGCGGTGAGCTGGACCCGGACGCGCTGCGCCGGTCCCTGGACCGCCTTGCGGCCCGCCACGCCTCCCTGCGCACCCTCTTCACCACCGTCGACGGCCAGGGCGCCCAGCGCGTCGTACCGGACGCCGGTCTGCCGCTGCGGACGGCCGACCGCGCCGGCGCGCCCGACCCGGACGCGGCCGTCGAGGCGCTGCTCGCCGAGGAGCTGAACCGCCCCTTCGACCTGGCGGCCGGCCCGCTCACCCGGGCCCTGCTGATCCGGCTGGGCGCCGAGGAACACGTACTGCTCCTGGCCCAGCACCACATCGTCACCGACGGCTGGTCGGTGGGCATCCTCACCCGCGAACTCGCCGCCCTCTACCACGCGGAGACCACCGGCGAACCCGCGGACCTCGCCCAGCCGGCCGTGCAGTACCCGGACTTCGCGGTGTGGGAGCGGCGGCAGCGGGCCGGTGACGCGGACCGCGCCGACCTCGCCTACTGGAGACGGCACCTGGCGGACCTCCAGCACCTGGAGCTGCCCACGGACCGGCCGCGTCCCGCCGTGCGCGGCGCCGCCGGCGCCGCCCACCGGCACGTGCTGCCCGCCCATCTGGTCGACCGGCTGCGGCAGTTGGCCACCGGCCGCGGCACCACGGTGTTCACCCTGTTCGCGGGCGCCGCCGCGCTGCTGTTCTCCCGCTACTCGGGACAGCGGGACATCGCGTTCGGCACCGTCACCACCGGACGCGGCCGGCGGGACCTGGAAGAGGTGCCCGGCTTCTTCGCCAACACGGTGGTGCTGCGCGGCGAGGTGGACGAACGGGCCACCGTGGACCGGTTCGTGGAGAGCATGCGGACCACGGTGCTGGACGCCTTCGCGCACGACGCGGTCCCGTTCGACCGCGTGGTGGAGGAACTGGCCCCGCCCCGCGACCCCAGCCGCACCCCGCTCGTCCAGGCCCTCGTCGTCCAGCAGACCGCCCTGCCCGTGCCGCCGCGCGCCGGCGGCCTGCGCCTGGCCGAGCACCCGCTGCCCCGCCCGGCCGCGCGGTTCGACCTGGTCCTGGAGTTCACCCCGGACACGGACGGCGGCTGCGTGCTGACCGCCGAGTTCAGCACGGACCTGTTCGAGACGGCCACCGTGGCCCGGCTCACCTCCCATCTGCACCGCCTGCTGGAAGGCATGGCGGACGGCCCCGGCCGCACCCTCGCCGAGCTGCCCATGCTCTCCGCCGAGGAGCGGCACACCCTGGTGGACCGCTGGAACCCGCCCGCCCGCCGGTCCCGGGAGTCCGGCCGGGACACGCTGCCCGGGCTGTTCCACGCCCAGGCGGCCCGCACCCCGGACCGTACGGCCGTGATCTGCGGCCCGGACCGGCTGGACTACGCCGAGGTCGCCCGCCGCGCGGCCCGGCTGGCCCGGCTGCTCGTCGCGCGCGGCGCGGGCCCGGAGACGCTGGTCGCGCTCTGCCTGCCGCGCACCGCCGACCTCGTGCCCGTGCTGTGGGCGGTGCTCGGCTCGGGCGCCGGCTATCTGCCCGTCGACCCGGCGTACCCCGCCGAGCGGGTGCGTCTCATGCTCGACGACGCCCGGCCCGCCCTGGTGCTCGCCACCCGGGAGACCGCCGCCGCGCTGCCCGCGGACTGCGACCCGCTGTTCCTGGAGGACTGCGCCGGACCGGAGTTCGCCGACACGCCGCTGGCCGACGCCGACCGGCTCCGGCCGCTGCTGCCGGACCACCCGGCGTACGTCATCTACACCTCCGGCTCCACCGGCCGGCCCAAGGGCGTCGTGGTCACCCACCGCACGGTCGCCGCGCTGGCCCGCTGGGCGGGGGAGCGGTTCGACGCCGGGGAACTGGCCCATGTGATCGCCGCGACCTCCCTCAACTTCGACGTCTCGGTCTTCGAACTGCTCTGCCCGCTGCTGGCCGGCGGCACCGTCGAGGTGGTCGCCGACCTGCCGGCCCTCGCCGACGGCGCCGGTCCGCGCCGGGCCGGGCTGCTCAGCGGCGTGCCCTCCGTCGTCTCCCGGCTGATCGCCGGCGGCACCGCGCCCGTGACCGCGTCCACCGTCGTCCTGGCCGGCGAGGCCCTGCCCGCGCAGACGCCGCACGAACTGCGCGCCGCCCTGCCCGGCTGCCGGATCGCCAACATCTACGGCCCCACCGAGGCCACCGTGTACGCCACCGCCTGGTTCGCCGGGGACCGGCTGCCCGAGCAGGCCCCGCCCATCGGCGACCCGGTGGCGCTCACCCGGACCTACGTCCTGGACGCCTCGCTGCGCCCCCAGCCGGCCGGCGTCACCGGCGAGCTGTACCTCGGCGGCGGCGGTCTGGCCCGCGGCTACCTCAACCGCCCCGGACTGACCGCCACCCGGTTCGTCGCCGACCCGTTCGGCGCGCCCGGCGAGCGCATGTACCGCACCGGCGACCTGGTGCGCCGCCGCTTTGACGGCGCGCTGGAGTACGTCGGCCGGATCGACCAGCAGGTCAAGGTGCGCGGCTTCCGCATCGAGCTGGGCGAGGTGGAGGAGGCGCTGCGCGGCTGCGCCGCCGTGGCCGAGGCGGCGGCCACCGTCACCGACGACGGCGAGGGCCACCGCCGCCTGGTCGGCTACGTCGTCCCGGCCGCCGGACAGCGCACCGAACCCGAGGCCGTACGCCGTGAACTCGGCCGCACCCTGCCCGACTACATGGTCCCCTCGACCGTGGTCGTCCTGGACGCCCTGCCGCTCAACCCGAACGGCAAGGTGGACCGCGGCCGGCTCCCCGACCCCGGCCCCGCCGTCCGCGCGGTACGGCACGTCGCGCCCCGCACGCCCACCGAGCGCGCCCTCGCCGCGGTCTGGGCCGAGGTGCTGCGGACGGAGCGGATCGGCGTCGACGACAACTTCTTCGAACTCGGCGGCGACTCCATCCTCAGCATCCAGGTGGTGGCCCGCGCCCGCCAGGAGGGCCTGCCGCTGACCTCCCGGGACGTCTACCGGCACCAGACGATCGCCGCCCTGGCCCGCTGCGCGGACGCCGCGTCCGGCCCGCGCGAGACCGCCCCGGCGCCGGAGCCGGCCACCGGCACGGCACCGCTGACGCCCATCCAGCGCTGGCTGTTCGACTCCGCCGCCGACCGCGCCGCCCACTTCGCGCAGGCGCTGTCCCTCCGGCTGCCCGACGACCTGGACCCGGCGGCGCTGGAGGAGGCCCTGAACGACCTGGCCGCCCACCACGACGCCCTGCGCTCCCGGTTCACCGCCGGCGGCGCGGACCCCGCGCCCGGCTGGTCCGTCGACGAGCGGACGCCCCGCCTCCCCTTGGCCCGCCACACCGGACCGGAGACGGACACCCCGCACTTCGGCCCCTTCGACCTCGCCCACGGACCGCTGCTGCGGGCCGTCCTGCACGACACCGGCGCCGACGGGCCCCGCGTGCTGCACCTCGCCGTCCACCACCTGGTGGTCGACGGGGTCTCCTGGCGGGTGCTGCTGGAGGACCTGGACCGCGCCTACCGGGCCCGCCGCGCCGGCCGCGACGGCGCCGCCGCGCTGCCCGCCAAGTCCTCGCCGCTGCGCCAGTGGGCCCGCCGGCTGACCGCCCACGCCGCGGACGGCGGCTTCGACGACGAGCGGGCGTACTGGGCCGAGGCGGTCCCCGCCGCCGAACCCGACCTCCCCGCCGCCCTGGCCGGCGGCGCCGGCACCTACGCCGACCAGCGCGCCGTCACCGTGCGCCTGAGCCCCGAGGACACCTCGGCCCTGCTGCGCACCCTGCCCGACACCTACCGCACCCAGGCCAACGACGTGCTGCTCGGCGCCCTCGGCCGGGCACTGTGCGGCTGGACCGGCCGGGAGCGGGTGGTGGTCGACGTCGAGGGCCACGGCCGCGAGGAACTCTTCCCCGAACTCGACATCAGCCGCACGGTCGGCTGGTTCACCACCCGCTACCCCGTCGCGCTCGCCGTCCCCGAGGACGCCGGCTGGGACACCGTGCTGAAGCGGGTCAAGGAGCAACTGCGCGCCGTACCCCGGCACGGCCTGGGCCACGACGCGCTGCGCCGGCTGGCCGGCCCCGGCGCGGCACCGCCCGCCCCCGAGGCGCGGATCAGCTTCAACTACCTGGGCCGGATGGAGCTGCCGGCGGACCCGGACGGCCTGTACCGGGGCACCGTACGCCCGCTGGAGCTGGACGCCGACCCGGCGGCCGGGCGCCCGCACGCCCTGGAGGTCGTCGGGCGACTCGCCGGCGACCGACTGGAGTTCACCTGGTTCTACGCGGACGGACCGGACCGCGAGCAGACGGTCGCGGACCTCGCCGGGCGGTTCGCCGGCGCGCTCGCCGACCTGGCCCGGTACGCGGCCCGGCCCGGCACCGCCGGCCGCACCCCGTCCGACTTCCCGCTGGCCCGGCTGGACCAGGCCGCCGTGGACCGGATCACCGGCACGGACCCGGCGGCGGTGGCCGACGTCTACCCGCTCACGCCCACCCAGACGGGCATGCTCTTCCACGGCCTGTCCCAGGACGACCGCGGGGTCTACGTCCAGCAACTGACCTTCGTCCTCGACGGCGTGCCCGACCCCGGGGCCCTCGCCGCCGCCTGGCAGCGGGTGACCGACCGCACCGAGGCGCTGCGCGGCCGGGTCGTCTGGCAGGACGTGCCCGAACCGCTGCTCGTGGTGCCACGCCACGTCGCCGTGCCCGTCACCCGCCTGGACTGGCGCGACCTGACCGGGGACGAGCGCCGCGACCGGCTGGCCGACCTGCTCGTCCGGGACCGCGCCGAGGGCATCGACCTCGGCCGGGCCCCGCTCCAACGGCTGTGCCTGGCCCGCCTGTCCGAGACCTCGGTACGGGTGGTGTGGTCCTTCCACCACCTGCTGCTGGACGGCTGGAGCATGTTCCAGGTCCTCTCCGACGTCTTCGCCGAGCACGCCGGGACCGGGACCCTCCCGCACCGCCCGCCCCACCGCGACTACGTGGCCTGGCTGCGCCGGCGCGACCCGGAAGCGGCCGAACGGCACTGGAGCCGGAGGCTGTCCGGCCTGACCGAGGCCACCCCGCTGCCGTACGACCGCGAGCCGCGCGAGGCCCACCGCGCCGAGTCCACGCACGCGGTCCGCCGCGCCCTGCCCGCGGCCGCCACCCGGGCGCTCCAGGAACTGGCCCGGACCTCCGGGCTCACCCTGAACACCCTGGTGCAGGGCGCCTGGGCGCTGCTGCTGGCCCGGCAGGCGGGCCGCGACGAGGTGGTGTTCGGCACCACCGTGTCCGGCCGGCCGCCCGAGCTGCCCGGCGCCGACGCCATGACCGGCCTGTTCATCACCACCCTGCCCACCCGGGTCGCCGTCCCCGGCCACGGCACCCTGCTCGACTGGCTGCGCGCGCTCCAGCAGGACCAGAGCGAGGACCGGCGCTTCGACCACCTGCCGCTCACCCGCATCCGGACCTTCACCGGACTCCCCGAGCGCGTCGGCCTGTTCGACAGCATCGTGGTCTTCGAGAACTACCCGGTGGACGACGACCTCGCCGCCGCCCACGGGCTGCGGCTGAGCGGTCTGGAGGGCGTCGAGACCACCAACTACCCGCTGAGCCTGACCGCTTACCCGGGCGCCGAGCTGGGCCTGCGGCTCGGCTACGACCCCGAGCTGTTCGACACCGGCACCGCCGAGCGCCTGGCCGAGTACCTGACCGTCCTGCTCACCCACCTGCCCGCCGGCGCCGGGCGCCCGCCCGCCCGGCTGCCGCTGCTCGCCCCGGACCGCCGCGCCCAGGTGCTCGGCGACTGGAACGACACCGCCACCGACCTGCCCGAGGCCACCGTCGCCGGTCTGTTCGCCGCGCAGGTGCGCCGTACGCCCGACGCCGTGGCCCTGGAGGCCGGGGACCGGCACCTCACCTACCGCGAACTCGACGCCCGCGCCGCCCGGCTGGCGGACCGGCTGACCGGACTCGGCGTACGGCCGGAACGCGCGGTCGGCGTGCTGATGGACCGGTCCGTGGAGCTGATCGTCACCCAGCTGGCCCTGGTCCGCACCGGCGGTGTGTACGTGCCGCTGGACGGCAGGGCACCGGCCGAGCGGCTGCGCCGGACCCTGGCCGAGGCCGGCGCCGGCCTGCTGCTCACCGACGCCGGCTGGGAGGAGACGGCCCGGCAGGCGCTGCCCGGCGACGGAGTGGTGCGGGCCGACGACGCGTCCGGCGCCGCGGGGACCGACGCCGCTCCCGGCGCCCCGCTCGCCGACGGCCCGTCCGGTCCGGCCGTCGCCGTCCACCCCGACAACGTCCAGTACCTGATGTTCACCTCGGGCTCCACCGGCACGCCGAAGGGCGTCGCGGTACGCCAGCGGGACGTCGCCGCGCTCGCCCGGGACCGGGCCTTCGCCGGGCACGACCGGGTCCTCGTGCACTCGCCGCACGCCTTCGACGCGGCCACCTACGAGGTGTGGGTGCCCCTGCTGCGCGGCGGCACGGCCGTCCTCGCCCCGGCCGCCGACCTGGACGCCGCCCAGGTCCGGCACGCCGTCACCGAGCGGCGGGTGAGCTGCCTGTGGCTGACCGCCGGCCTGTTCCGGCTGCTCGCCCAGGAGGACCCGGGCTGCCTGCGCGGCGCCCGCGAGGTGTGGACGGGCGGCGAGGCCGTGCCCGGCGCGGTGGTGCGCCGGGTCCTGGACGCCTGCCCCGGGCTGACCGTCGTGGACGGCTACGGCCCCACCGAGACCACGACCTTCGCCACCCGCCGCGTCTTCCGGTCCGGCGACCCGCTGCCCGCCGTCCTGCCCATCGGCCGCCCGCTGGACAACACCCGCGTGTACGTCCTGGACACCGCGCTCCAGCCGCAGCCCCCGGGCATTCCGGGCGAGCTGTACATCGCGGGCGCGGGTCTCGCCCGCGGCTACGCGGGCCGGCCCGGCGCGACCGCCGCGCGCTACGTCGCCGATCCCTACGGCCCGCCCGGCACCCGCATGTACCGCACCGGGGACATCGTGCGCTGGAGCGCCGACGGCGAACTGCACTTCACCGGCCGCGCCGACGACCAGATCAAGATCCGCGGCTTCCGTGTCGAACCCGCCGAGATCGAGGCCCGGCTCACCGCGCACCCGGCCGTCGCCGAGGCCGTCGTCTCCCTGTACGAGGACGGCGGACGCAAGCGGCTCGCCGCCCACCTCGTACCGGCCGCCGCCGCGCTGCCCACGGCCGCCGAGCTGCGCGCCCACCTGGCGGCCGGACTGCCCGACTACATGCTGCCCGCCGCGTTCGTCACCGTGCCCGCGCTGCCGCTGACCGCCAACGGCAAGGTCGACCGGCGCCGGCTGCCCGCGCCGGACTGGTCGGCCGGCGGCGACCGGGCCCACCGGGAGCCGCGCACCGAGGCCGAGCGCGCCCTCGCCGGGATCTGGGCCGATCTGCTCGGCGTCGAACGGGTCGGCGTGGACGACAACTTCTTCATGCTGGGCGGCGACTCCATCCTCAGCATCCAGGTGGTCTCCCGGGCCCGCGCCGCCGGACTCGCCCTCACCCCGCGCGACCTGTTCCGCCACCCCACGGTGGCCGCTCTGGCCGCCGCCGGCGGCGCCGCGGCGCCCGCCGTCGCCGGGACCGGACCGGTCGACGGGACGGCGGACCTCCTGCCGATCCAGCACTGGTTCCTGGACCCCAAGCCGGCCCACGCCGGGTTCTTCAACCAGTCCGTGGTCGTCGAGACGGCCGGCCCCGTCGACCGGGACGCCCTGCACCGCGCCCTCGCCGCCCTGTGGACCCACCACGACGCCCTGCGCGCCCGCTTCCCGCGCGGCGGCGCCGGCGACGGCACCCGGCGCCAGGACATCGCCGCCGCCGACGGCTCCGTCCCAGAACTGCTCCAGGTCCACGACCGGTCGGCCGAGGAACCCGTCACGGCGGCCACCCACGCCGGACTGGACCTGGACAGCGGCCCGCTGTTCACCGCCCGCCTGTTCACCACCGACGGCCACGGACCCGCCCGGCTGCTGCTCGTCGCCCACCACCTGGTGGTCGACGGCGTCTCCTGGCGCATCCTGCTGGAGGACCTGGAGACCGCCTACCGGCAGGCCGCGTCCGGCGAGCCCGTACGGCTGCCCGCCCGCACCACCTCCGTACGGGAGTGGGCCGGCCGGCTGCGCGACCACGACCGCTTCACCGGACAGCTCGCCCACTGGGAGCGGGCCGCCCGGGCCTGCGCCGACCCGCTGCCCGTGGACGGCACCGGCGGGAACACCGCCGCCGACCTGCGCGAGGTGACCGTCCGGCTGGACCGCGACCGCACCGCCGGCCTGCTGCGCCGGGTCCCCGGCGTCTACCGCACCCGCGTCGACGACGTGCTGCTCACCGCGCTGGGCCGGGCCCTCGCCGACTGGACCGGACGCGACACCGTCGCCGTCGGCCTGGAGGGACACGGCCGCGAGGACCGGCTCTTCGAGGACGTCGACCTGTCCCGCACGGTCGGCTGGTTCACCTCCCTGTACCCCGTCGCCCTCTCCGTCCCGGCCGGCGACTGGGGCACCGCCCTGAAGTCGGTCAAGGAGCAGCTACGGGCCGTACCCGACCGGGGCCTCGGCTACGGCGTGCTGCGCCACCTCGCCCGCCACCCCCGGCTCACCGGCACACCCGAACCCGGCATCAGCTTCAACTACCTGGGCCGCTTCGACTGGTCCGCCCCCGACGCCACCCTGGTCAAGGCGGTGCCCGGCGGACTAGGCGGCGCCGACGCCCCGGACGCCGAACGGCCGCACCTGCTGGACGTCGTGGCCCGCGTCGAGGACGACCGGCTGGAGATCACCTGGCACTACAGCGCCGGACGGCACCGCGAGGAGACCGTCACCGCGCTCGCCGAGGGCATGCTGCGCGCGCTCGGCGAGATCGTCGCGCACTGCGCCCGCCCGGACGCCGGCGGCCGCACCCCGTCGGACTTCCCGCTGGCCGGGCTGGACCAGGCCGCCGTGGACCGGATCGCCGGGAACGGCCGGGACGTCGCCGACGTCTATCCGCTGACCCCGATGCAGGCCGGCATGCTCTTCCACAGCCTGCTGGACCCGGCCGCGCGCACCTACGTCAACCAGGTGCAGCTCGTGCTGTCCGGCGTCACCGACCCGCAGGCGCTCGCCACGGCCTGGCAGCACACCGCCGACGCCAACCCGGTGCTGCGGACCCGCCTGGTCTGGCAGGAGACACCGCGCCCGCTCCAGGTCGTCCGGCACCACGCCACCGTGCCCGTCACCCGGCACGACTGGTCGCGGTGGCCCGCCGAGCGCCGTGAACGCGAGCTGGACCGGCTGCTCGCCGAGGACCGGGACACCGGCATCGACCTGGGCGCCGCGCCCCTGATGCGGCTGACCCTGATCCGGCTGGCACCGGACCGGGTCCGCCTGGTGTGGACGTTCCACCACGTCCTGCTCGACGGCTGGAGCGCCGCCCAGGTCTTCGACGAGGTGTGCGAGCGGTACGCCGCCCTCACCTCCGGGCGCCGCCCGAGTCTGCCCGAGCGCAGGCCGTTCGCCGACTACCTGGGCTGGCTGGCCGGGCGGGACACCGCCGGCGCCGAAGCGTACTGGCGCACCGCCCTGGCCGGCTTCCAGGCCCCCACCGAACTGCCCCGCGACCGGCGGCCCGCCGAGGCCCACCGCAGCTCCTCCTCCGGGTCCGTGCGCGTGACCCTCGGCCCGGACGTCTCGGCGCGGCTGCGGGAGACCGCCCAGCGGGCCGGCCTGACCCTCAACACCGTCCTCCAGGGCGCCTGGGCGCTGCTGCTGTCCCGCTACGGCGGCGGCACCGACGTGGTGTTCGGCACGACCGTCTCCGGCCGGCCCGCCGAACTGCCGGGCGTCACCTCGATGGTGGGCCTGTTCATCAACACGCTGCCCACCCGCGCCCGGGTGGACGGGCGGCGCCCGCTGCTGGACTGGCTCGGCGAACTGCAGTCCGCCCAGTCCGAGGCCCGGCGGCATGACTTCGTCCCGCTGGCCCAGGTCCAGTCGTGGAGCGAAGTGCCGGGCGGTACCGGCCTGTTCGACTCCATCGTGGTCTTCGAGAACTACCCGTTCGACGAGGGCGCGCTGTCCCGGCACGGCCTCGCCATGGAGCAGGAACGCGACCTGGAGCCCACCAACTACCCGCTCAGCGTGGTCGTCGCGCCCGGTGACACCCTGACGGTCAACCTGGACTACGACCCGGCCGCCTTCGACACCGCCACGGTGCGGGCACTCGGCGAATCCCTGCGCACCCTGCTGACCGGCATGGCCGACGCACCGGAGCGCCGGCTGGCCGAGCTGCCGCTGCTGGATCCTGCTCAAGGACGGGCGCTGGTGGCCCGGTTCGGCGGCCGGACGGCCGAGGCACCGCGGGACACCCTGCCCGACGCGTTCCGGCGGCAGGCCGAGCGCACCCCGGACGCCCCGGCCGTACGCCACGGCGACCAGTGCCTCACCTACCGCGAACTCGACGCCCGCTCCAGCCGGCTGGCCCGGCGGCTCATCGCCGCCGGCGCCGGACCCGAGCGCTTCGTCGCCCTCTGCCTGCCCCGCACCGCCGACCTGATCACGGCCCTCCTCGCGGTGCTCAAGAGCGGCGCCGGCTATCTGCCGGTCGACCCGCAGTACCCGGCCGAGCGCGTCGCGTTCCTCTTCGAGGACGTCCGGCCCGACGCCGTGATCACCGCCGCGGAGACCGCCGGCCGGCTGCCCGAGGGCCCCTTCACCCGCATCCTGCTGGACGCCGAACCCGACCCCGGGGTGCCGGACACCCCCGTCGGCGACGACGAGCGGCGCACCGCCCTGCTGCCCGGCCACCCGGCCTACGTCATCCACACCTCCGGCTCCACCGGCCGTCCCAAGGGCGTGGTCGTCAGCCACGCCTCCGTACGGGCCCTGACCGACTGGGCGGCGGCCGAGTTCACCGGGCGCGGCCTGGCCCACGTACTGGCCTCCACCTCGCTCAACTTCGACGTGTCGGTGTTCGAGATCTTCGCGCCGCTGCTGTCCGGCGGCTGCGTGGAGATCGTCCGCGACCTGCTGGCCCTCGCCGAGCGCCCCGGGACCTGGCGGGCCGGACTGCTCAGCGCGGTGCCCTCGGCCCTGGACCGGCTGCTCGCCGAGGACGCCGTACGGATCACCGCGGACACCGTCGTCCTCGCGGGGGAGGGGCTGCCCGCGCGGACCGTGGAGCGGGTCCGCGCCGCCGTCCCCGGCAGCCAGGTCCGCAACATCTACGGCCCCACCGAGGCCACCGTCTACGCCACCGCCTTCACCTGCGACCCGGCCGACCCCGACCGTGACCCGCCGATCGGCCGGCCCCTCGGCGGCGCCCGCGCCTACGTCCTGGACGAGCGGATGCGCCCGGTGCCCGTCGGCGCGCCCGGCGAGCTGCACCTCGCCGGGACCGGGGTCGCCCGCGGCTATCTGGGCCGCCCCGGCCTGACCGCCGGCCGCTTCCTGCCCGATCCGTTCGGCCCGCCCGGCAGCCGCATGTACCGCACCGGCGACCTCGTCCGCTGGACGGCCGACGGCGACCTCGTCTACCTCGGCCGCGGCGACGACCAGGTGAAGGTGCGCGGCTTCCGCATCGAACTCGGCGAGGTGGAGGCCGCGCTGGCCCGCCACCCGGCCGTGGCCGCGGCGGCGGCCCGGGTCGTCGAACACGCCGGCCACCGCCGCCTGATCGGCTACGCGGTACCCCGCACCCCGGACCGCCCGCACACCGGCACCCTCGCGGGTCCGGCCGGGTCGGACACACTCGCCGGGTCGGCCGGGTCGGCCGGGTCGGCCGGGTCCGCCGGGTCCGCCGGGTCCCCGGCGACCGGTCCCGGTCCCACCGGTGACACGGTCACCGACCCCGTCGGTCTGCCCGACCCCGCCGAGCTGCGGGCCTTCCTCGCCCGGAGCCTTCCCGACCACCTCGTGCCCGCGCTCGTCGTCCCGCTGGAGCGGCTGCCGCTCGGGGCCACCGGCAAGCTGGACCGGCGGGCGCTGCCCGTGCCCGAGTGGTCCGCACCGGCCGCCGGCACCGCCGGCCGGCCGCCGCAGACCGAGGCCGAGCAGATCCTCGCCGGGATCTGGACCGAGGTGCTGGGCGTACCCGAAGTCGGCGCCGACGACAACTACTTCACGCTCGGCGGCGACTCCGTCCTCGGCATCCAGATCGTCTCCGCCGCCCGCCGGGCCGGGCTCGCCCTGACCCCGCGCCACCTGTTCACCCACCAGACCCTCGCCGCGCTCGCCGCCGCCGCCGAGCGGCTGCCGGCCGCCGCCGTCACCGCCGAACAGGGACCGGTGACCGGCGACGCCCCGCTCACCCCGGTCCAGCACTGGCTGCTCGGCACGCTCACCGGCGACCCCGCCCACTTCAGCCAGACGGTCGCCCACGAGCTGGCCACGGACCCCGACGAGAACCTGCTGCGGGCCGCGCTGGCCGCCGTGGCCGGGCACCACGACGCGCTGCGGCTGCGCTACGCGCGCACACCGGACGGCACCTGGCGGCAGTACGGCACCGCGCCCGGCGACTACGACGTGGTCCTGGAGGTGCACCACCGAGCGGACCCGGACGAGGTGGCCCAGGCCCTCGGCGCCGACTTCGACCTGGCCGGCGGGCCGCTGCTGCGGGCCGCGCTGTGCCGGCCGGACGACGGCGGCCGGCCGGTGCTGCTGCTCGCCGCCCACCACCTGGTCGTGGACGCCGTGTCCTGGCGGCTGGTCCTGGAGGACCTGGACGCCGCCTACCGCGCGCTGCGCGACGGCGCACAGCCCGCCCTCGCCCCGAAGAGCACCCCGTTCCGCGACTGGGCGCGGCGGCTCGCCGCGCACACCGAGGCGGGTGGCTTCGACGGCGAACTCGCCCACTGGGGCAGCCTCGACACCGGCGCCGCGCTGCCCGTCGACCGGCCCGGCGGCGCCAACACCGCAGCCGACGAGGAGAGCGTGACCGCCGGACTCGACGCCGAGGAGACCCGGCGGCTGCTCCAGGAGGTGCCGGAGGCCTACCGGACCCGCGTCAACGACGTACTGCTGTGTGCGCTGGGCCGGGTCCTGGCATGCTGGACCGGACGGGACCGGGTCGCGGTGACCCTGGAGGGCCACGGCCGCGAGGACCTGTTCGCGGACACCGACCTCGCCCGGACCGTCGGCTGGTTCACCGCCGTGCACCCGGTCGCCCTGGACGTGCCCCGGGACGCCGGCACCGGCACCGTGCTGAAGTCCGTCAAGGAGAACCTGCGGGCCGTACCGCACGGCGGAATCGGTTACGGCGCGCTGCGCCACCTGCATCCCACGGCCGGCCGCGAGCTGCCCGCCCTGCCGCAGATCTGCTTCAACTACCTCGGCCGGCCCGACCGCGACCCGGCCCCGGGCGGCCTGCTGCACGCGCCGTACGGCGGTCTCGCCGGCGGCATGGACCGCTCCGCGGACCGCCCGCACCTGCTCGACGTGCTCGGCCAGGTCGTCGGCGACCGGCTGGAGTTCACCTGGTCGTACTCCCGCGAGGTGCACCGGCGCGAGACCGTCGCCCGGCTGGCGGCGGAGCTGACGCGGGAGCTGCGCGCCGTCATCCGGCACTGCGCCGAACCCGGCGCCGGCGGCCGCACCCCGTCCGACTTCCCGCTCGCCCCGCTGGACCAGGCGGCCGTCGACCGGCTCGTCGGCGACGGAACGGACGTCGCGGACGTGTACCCGCTCACGCCCACCCAGGCCGGCATGGTGATGCACGGTCTGGACGAGGCCGCCCACGGGCTCTACGTCGAGCAGATCACCTTCGTCGCGGACGGCGCCCGGGACCTCGCGACCCTGGCCGCCGCCTGGCAGCACGTGGTCGACCGCACGCCCGTGCTGCGCACCTCCGTCGCCCTGCACGGCGTACCGGTGCCGCTCCAGGTCGTCCACCGGGACGTCACCCTGCCGGTCACCCGGCACGACTGGACCGGGCTGCCGGCCGGCCGGCACGCGGCGGAGCTGGAGCGGCTGCTCGCCGCCGAACGGGCCCCGGGCACCGCCCTGGACCGGGCCCCGCTGCTGCGGCTCGCCCTGGTCCGGCTCGGCCCGGACGCGGTCCGCGTGGTGTGGACGTTCCACCACGTCCTGCTGGACGGCTGGAGCGTCTTCCACGTCCTGTCCGACGTCATGGCCGCGCACGCCGCCCTGGCCCGCGGCGAGCGGCCCCGGCTGCCCGAGCGCCGGCCGTTCGCGGACTACGCCGCCTGGCTCGCCGCCCGCGACAACCGGGCCGCCGAGGAGCACTGGCGCGGCGTCCTGGCCGGCCTGGACAGCCCGACCGCGCTGCCCTACGACCGGCGGCCCGCCCCGGACACCACCGCCCGCTCCGGCACCTGGCTGTCGCAGCGGCTGGACGCGCGGGAGACGCTGCGGCTCCAGGAGTTCGCCCGCCGGCACCGCCTCACCCTCAACACCCTGGTGCAGGGCGCCTGGGCGCTGCTGCTGGCACGGTGGAGCGGCGAGCGGGAGGTCTGCTTCGGCACCACCGTCTCCGGGCGGCCCGCCGGACTGCCCGGCGCCGACACCATCACCGGCCTGTTCATCACCACCCTGCCCGCCCGCACGGCCGTCGACGGCGGTGCTCGCGCCGCCGCCTGGCTGCGCGCGGTGCAGGAGGCCCGGGCCGAGGACCGCCGCCACGACCACCTGCCCCTGAACGCGCTGCACGCCCTCACCGCACTGGAGCCCGGCACCGCCCTGTTCGACAGCCTGGTGGTCTTCGAGAACTACCCGGTCGGCGACGCGACCGCGGGCGCCCACGGGCTCGCCCTGCGCGACCTGGACGCCCGCGAGGCCACCAACTACCCGCTCACCGTGGTCGTCTCGCCCGGCGACCGGCTGACCGTCGAACTCGGCTACGACCCGCGGTACTTCACGGAGGGCACCGCCGCCTCGCTGGCCGGCCAGCTGCTGCGCACCCTGCACGCGCTGGCCGCCTCGGACGGCACCGTCCGCCTCGACGACCTCGACGTCCTGCCGCCCGCGCAGCGCGAGCGGCTGCTGCGCGGCCCGTCCCGGCCGGCTCTCGGCCCGGTGCCCCCGGCCACCCTGCCGGCCCTCGTCGAGGCCGCCGTCGACCGCCGGCCCGACGCGCCCGCGCTCGACGCGCCCGGCACCCTGCTCACCTTCGCCGAGGCCGAGGAGCGGGCCAACCGGCTGGCGCACCACCTCATCGCCCGGGGCACCGGCCCCGGCGACCTCGTCGCGCTGCTGCTGCCCCGCTCCGCGGACATGGTGCTGGCGCAGCTCGGGGTGGCGAAGGCCGGCGCCGCGTTCCTGCCCGTGGACCCCGCCTACCCCGAGGAGCGGATCGCCCTGATGCTGCGCGACGCGGCCCCCGCCCTCACCCTGGACGCCAAGGAGGCCGCCGCGCTGCTCACCGCCGCCCCGGACGGTCTGCCCGGACACCGGCCCACCGACGCCGACCGGACCCGCCCGCTCGACCCGGACGACCCGGCCTACGTCATCTACACCTCCGGCTCCACCGGCACGCCCAAGGGCGTGGTCGTCACCCACCGGGGTCTCGCCGCGTTCAGCGCCGCCGAGGCCGCCCACTACCAAGTCACCTCCGGAGACCGGGTGCTGGCGTTCGCCACGCCCAGCTTCGACGCCTCCGTGCTGGAGCTGTGCATGTCGCTGCCGCACGGCGCCCGGCTGGTCGTACCGCGGCCGGGTCCGCTGCTCGGCGCCGAACTCGCCGAGGTCCTGCGGTCCGAGCGGATCACCCACACCCTGCTGCCGCCGGCCGCGCTGGCCACCCTGCCCGCCGGCACGCCCGGCACCCTGCCGGACCTGAAGACCCTGACCGTCGGCGCCGACGCCTGCGGACCCGACCTGGTCGCCCGCTGGGCCCCGCACCACCGCATGGTCAACTCCTACGGCCCCACCGAGGCCACCGTCGTCGCCACCTGGTCCGCGCCGCTGACGGCGGACGGCACCGCACCGCCCATCGGCCGCCCGCTGCCCGCCACCGGCGCCTACGTCCTCGACGCCCGGCTGCGGCCCGTCCCGGACGGCGTCCCCGGCGAACTGTGGCTCAGCGGACCGGCGCTGGCCCGCGGCTACCTCGGCCGGCCCGGACTGACCGCGGCCCGCTTCGTCGCCGACCCGTTCGGGCCGCCCGGCACCCGCATGTACCGCACCGGCGACCTGGTGCGCCGCGACGGCGCGGGCGAACTGCACTACCTGGGCCGCACCGACCACCAGCTCAAACTGCGCGGCCACCGCATCGAGGCGGGGGAGGTCGAAGCGGCCCTGGTGCGCCATCCGGGCGTGCTGGACGCCGTGGTGAGCGTGCGCGAGGACGAGCCCGGCCTGCCGCGCCTGGTCGCCCACCTGCTCACGGCCCCCGGCGCCGAACCGCCGGCGCCCGCCGCGCTGCGGGAGCTGGCCGCCCGCTCGCTGCCGGGGTACATGGTGCCGTCGGCGTTCGTGGTGCTGGACCGCTTCCCGCTCACCGAGAACGGCAAGACCGACCGGGCCGCCCTGCCCGCGCCGGCCCCGGCCGAGGAGCGGGCCCGGCCCGCGTACGTGGCGCCCCGCACCCCGACCGAGGAGGCGCTCGCCGCCATCTGGGAGGAGACGCTCCAGACGCCCGCGGGCGCCGAGGACGACTACTTCCTGCTCGGCGGCGACTCGCTGCGCGCCCTGCTCATCGCCTCCCGCGCCAACGAGGCGTTCGGGGTCGCGCTCACCCCCCGCGACGTCCTGGTCTCCCGCACCGTGGCCGCCCTGGCGGAACTCGTGGAGGACCAGGTGCTGAGCGAACTGGAACAGGCCGCGTACGGCGGCCACGACGACGAAGACGCCGCGTACGGCGGCCACGACCACGACGAACGGTGAGGACCCGACGACCATGACGTCTTCGACCCCTTCGAACCCCTCCGGTTCCGCCCAGTCCTCCGGGCCGTCCGGGTCCTCCCGGCGGGACCGCGCCGAGGCGCTGCCCGAGGAGATGCGGGAGGCGCTGCGGCGGCGGCTCGCCGGCCGGTCCGGCGGCGCCGCCCCCGCGGCCCGGCAGGGCATCCCGCGCGCCGACCGGGACCGCCCGCTGCCGCTGTCCTTCGCCCAGCAGCGCCTGTGGTTCCTGGACCAGCTGCGGCCCGGCGACGCCCGCTACAACAGCGCGGTCGCGGTCCGCTTCACCGGCACGCCGGACCAGCAGGCGCTGCGCGCGGCCCTGGCGGCCGTGGTCGCCCGGCACGAGGCCCTGCGCACCACCTTCGAGGAGACCGACGGCCGGCCGGTGCAGCGCGTCCACCCGGCGGGCCCGGTGCCGCTGCCGGTCCGGGACACCGGCGACCTGGACGCGGACCTGCTCATCGAGTACTCCCGCCCCTTCGACCTGCGGCACGGCCCGCTGCTGCGCGCCCTGCTGCTGCGCGAGTCCCCGACCGCGCACGTCCTGCTGCTGACGGCCCATCACATCGTCACGGACGGCTGGTCGATGGGTGTGGTCCTGGACGAGCTGTGCACCGCCTACGACGCCCTCGCGCACGGCAGCGCGCCCGAACTGCCGCCGGTGCTCACGCAGTACCCCGACTTCGCGGTGTGGCAGCGCGCGCAGCTCTCCGGCCCCCGCCTCGAACGCCACCTCGCGTACTGGAAGGAGAAGCTGGCCGGGGCGGCGGCACCCGCACTGCCCCTGGACCGGCCGCGGCGCGGCGAGGAGGCGGGCGAGGGCGCCGTCCACACCTTCGCCGTCCCGGCCGCGCTGACCGGACGCCTGCGCGACCTGGCCACCGGACACCACGCCACCTTGCACACCGCGCTGGTCGCCGCCGTCCAGGCGCTGCTGGCCCGCTGGTCCGGCCAGGACGACATCACCGTGGGCTCCCTCACCCCCGGCCGGTCCCGCACCGACCTGGAACGCACCGTCGGGTTTTTCGTGAACACCGTCGTGCTGCGCACCCGGGTGGACGCCGCCGAGTCCTTCGGGGACCTGCTGGCGCGGGCGGCCGAGACGGTCGGCGAGGCCTTCGCCTACGGCGACACGCCGTTCGAGCGGATCGTGGATGCGGCGGGCGCCCACCGCGAGGCGGGCCGCAACCCGCTGTTCGACGTGATGGTCCTGCTGCACCCCGACCCGCCCGCCGCGACCGCTCCGCGCGGCCTCGCCACCACCCCGGTCACCGTGCCCCGGCACGCGGCCACCTTCGACCTGAGCGTGGAGTTCGTCCCGGACGGCGAGGGCCTGACCGGCCTGCTGGAGTACCGCACCGACCTGTTCGACGCCGCCACCGCCGAGCGGCTGGCCGGGCAGTTGCTGCGGCTGCTCCAGGGCGCGGCCGACGCCCCGGACCGCCCGCTGGGCAGCCTGCCGCTGCTGTCCGGGGACGAGGCACGGCACGTCCTGCGCGACTGGAGCGCGGGCCCGCGCCTCACCGCGCCCGACACCGTCCACGCGGAGACGTTCCAGCGCCGCGCGGCCGACGCCCCGGACGCCCTCGCCCTCGTCGCGGGCGGCGAACGGCTGGACTACGGCACGCTCAACGCCCGCGCCAACCGGCTCGCCCACCACCTGATCGCGCTCGGCGCCGGCCCCGAACGGCTGGTCGCGCTGCGCCTGCCGCGCACCGCCGACATGATCGTCGCGATCCTCGCCGTGTGGAAGTCCGGCGCCGGCTATCTGCCGCTGGACCCGGCCCTGCCCGAGGAGCGGGTCCGCTACCTGCTGGAGGACGCCCGTCCGGCCCTGGTCCTGGACGAGGACGCCCTGCGCGCCGTCCCCGCGACCGCCCCGGACACCGACCCCGCCGACGCCGACCGGCGCGCCCCGCTGGACGCGGAGCACACCGCCTACGTCATCTACACCTCCGGCTCCACCGGCCGGCCCAAGGGCGTCGCCGTCTCCCACCGCGCGGCGGCCCATCTGCTGGCCGCCCACCGGGCCGGCTTCGTCGCCGAGGCGGGCGGCGGCCCGCTCAACGTCGCGCTCACCGCGTCGTTCTCCTTCGACACCTCCCTCGAAGGCGTGCTGCTGCTCGCCGACGGCCACCCGCTGCACCTGGTCGACGAGGTCACCCGGATGGACCCGGCCGCCCTGGTCGAGTACGTGGTGGAACACCGGATCGACTTCCTCGACGTCACCCCGTCCTATCTGCGGCAACTGCTGCCCGCCGGGCTGCTCACCGACGCCCGGCACCACCCGCGCGTCCTCATGCTCGGCGGCGAGCCGGTCGGACCCGCGCTGTGGCGGGAACTGGCCGCCCACCCGGACGTGACCGCCCACAACTTCTACGGACCGACCGAGTGCACGGTCGACGCGCTGTCCTGCCGGATCGACGGCCGCGACCGCCCGCTGGTGGGCCGCCCGCTGCCCGGCCTGCGCGCCTATGTGCTGGACGGCCGGCTCCGGCCGGTGCCGCCCGGCGTCGGCGGCGAGCTGTACCTGGCGGGCCCGCAGCTCGCCCGGGGCTACACCGGCCGGCCCGGCCTGACCGCGGCCCGCTTCCTGCCCGACCCGTACGGGGCGCCGGGGGAGCGGATGTACCGCACCGGCGACCTGGCCCGCTGGACCGCCGACGGCCGCCTGGACTACCTGGGCCGCGCCGACGACCAGATCAAGGTGCGCGGCCACCGCATCGAACCCGGCGAGATCGAGGCCGCCCTGCTCGCGCTGCCCGGCATCACCGCCGCCGCGGTCGTCGCCGTGCCCGACCCGCACGGCCACGCCCGCCTCGCCGCCTACGTGGTGCCCGCACCCGACGCGCCCCGCCCCGCCCCCGCCGACCTGCGGGCGGCCCTGCGCCGGGTGCTGCCCGACGCGCTGGTGCCCTCCTCCTTCACCGCGCTGCCCGCGCTGCCGCTGACCACCAGCGGCAAACTGGACCGCCGCGCCCTGCCGGCGCCCGAGAACACGGACGAGGAACGCCGGTACACCGCCCCGCGCACACCCGACGAGGAGACCCTGGCCGGCATCTGGGCCGAGGTGCTCGGGGTCGCCCGGGTGGGTGTCACGGACAACTTCTTCGAGCTGGGCGGCGACTCGATCCTGAGCATCCAGGCCGTCTCCCGGGCCCGCGCCGCCGGCCTGCACATCGGCTCCCAGGACGTCTTCCGGCACCAGACGGTCGCCGACCTCGCCGCCGCCGCGTCCCGCCGCACCGCCCCCGTGCCCGCGCCCCGGCGCCCCGAGGACGACGGGCCCGCCCCGCTCACCCCGGTGCAGGAGTGGTTCTTCGCCACGCACGGGCCGCTGCGCCACTTCAGCATGTCCATGCTGCTCGACCTGCCGCACGACCTCGACATCCGCGCGCTGGAGACGGCACTGCATGCCCTGGTGGCCCGGCACCCCGCGCTGCGCACCCGGTACACCCGCACCGACGGCACCTGGCGGCAGCACCCCGGCGCCGGCCCGGCCACCGCACCGCTGGCCCGGTACGGCGCAGACACCGCACCCGCCGAGGCGGCGCAGACCGCCCGCGCCGCCCTGGACCCGGCCACCGGCACCCTGCTGAGCGCCGCCCTGCTCACCGGCCGGGACCGCCCGCGCCTGTTCCTGACCGCCCACCACCTGGCCGTCGACAGCGTCTCCTGGCGCATCCTGCTCGGCGACCTGGAACAGGCCTACCGGCAGGCCGCGGCGGGCGACGAACCCGCACTGGAACCCGAACACACCCCGTTCGCCGCCTGGGCCCGCGACCTGGCCGCGCGGGTCCGCTCCGGCGGCCTCGACGACGAACTGCCCTACTGGACCGAGGAGACCGCGCAGCCGCGCACCCCGCTCCCCGTCGACCTGCCCGGCACCCCGCTCGCCGGGTCCGTGCGCACCGTCCGCACCCGCGTGGACCGCGCCACCACCGAGGCCCTGCTGCGGCGGGTCCCGGGCGTGTACCGCACCCAGGTCAACGACGTGCTGCTGAGCGCGCTCGGCCGGGTGCTGGCCGACTGGACCGGCACCGGCCGGGTGACCGTCGCCCTGGAGGGCCACGGCCGCGAGGAAGACCTCGCCGAGGGCGCCGACCTGTCCCGCACGGTCGGCTGGTTCACCACCCAGTACCCGGTCACCCTGACCCCGGCGGACGACTGGGGGACCACCCTCAAGACCGTCAAGGAACGGCTGCGGGCGGTGCCCCGCCGGGGCCTGGGCTACCAGGCCCTGGGCCACCTCGGCTCGCCCCGGCCCGAGGCCCGGCCGCTCGGCGGACTCCCGCTGCCGCAGGTCTGCTTCACCTACCACGGCCAGTGGGAGGCGTCCGCCGGAAGCGACTTCGCGCCCGTCGCCGGCGTACCCGGCCGGGACACGGACCCGGACGCGCCGCTGGACCACCTGCTCGACGTGTCCGCGCTGGTCTCCGACGGCGAACTGGAGATCACCTGGCACTACAGCGACCGGGTGCACCGCGCCGGCACCGTCGAGGAACTGGCCGCGGCCATGGTGCGGGCGCTCGGCGCCCTCACCGAGCACTGCGCCGCCCCCGGCGCGGGCGGCCGTACCCCGTCCGACTTCCCGCTGGCCCGGCTGGACCAGGCCGCGGTGGACCGCCTCGCCGGTGACGGCCGGGACGTCGAAGACCTGCTGCCCCTCACCCCGCTCCAGGAAGGCATGCTCTTCCACCGGCTGGTCGGCGGACCGGACGACGTGTACGTCGACCAGGCCGCGCTGCTGCTGGAGGGCATCACCGACCCCGGTGCCCTCGCCCTGGCCTGGCAGCGGGTGACCGACCGCACGCCCGCCCTGCGCACCCGCGTGGTGTGGGAGGGCGTGCCGGTGCCGCTCCAGGTCGTGCACCGCACCGTCCGGGTGCCCGTACGGCAGGTGGACTGGCGGGAGCTGGACGCGGCGGAGCGCGCCGGACGGCTGGAGCGGCTGCGCGCCGACGACCTCGCCCAGGGCATCGACCTCCATACGGCACCCCTGATGCGGCTCACCCTCGTCCGGCTGCCCGACGCCCGGCTGCACCTGCTGTGGACCTCCCACCACCTGATCCTGGACGGCTGGAGCCTCGCCCAGGTGCTCGCCGACGTGTTCGAGGAGTACGCGGCGCTCACCACCGGCGCCGCCCCCAGACCCCCGGCCCGCCGCCCGTTCGGCGACTACGTGCGCTGGCTGGCCGGCCAGGACACGCGGGCCGCGCACGCGCACTGGCGGACCGTCCTCGCCGGCTTCGCCACCCCGACCCCGCTGCCCGCCGACCGCGTCCGGCGCCCGGGTCACGAGACCCGCTCCGCCGGCGTGCACACGGCCGGGCTGTCCGGCGAGGTCTCCGCGCGGCTGGCCCGGACCGCCCGGGCGAAGGGACTCACCCTCGGCACCGTGGTCCAGGGCGCCTGGGCCCTGCTGCTGTCCCGCTACGGCGCCGAACCCGACGTGCTGTTCGGCACCACCGTCTCCGGACGCCCCGACGACCTGCCCGGCGCCGAGTCGATGGTGGGCATGTTCATCAACACCCTGCCCACCCGCGTCCGCGTGGACGGCGGCCGGAGCGCCACCGACTGGCTGCGACGGCTCCAGGAGGAGCAGGCCGAGGCACGGCGGTTCGCGGCGGTCTCGCTGGCCGAACTGACCTCGCTGAGCGACGTGCCCGCCGGCAGCCCGCTGTTCGACAGCATGGTGGCCTTCGAGAACTACCCCTTCGACCAGGCCCGTTCGAACGCCACCGGGATACGCCTCGCGGACGTCTCCGCCCGCGACGCCACCAACTACGCCCTCGTCCTGCGGGCCTACCAGGGCGAGCGGTTCGGCTTCGATCTCGCCTACGACCCCGAGCTGTTCGACGCCGCGACCGTGCGCTCCCTCGCCGGCCGGCTCTGCCTGCTGCTGACCGAGCTGGCCGACGACCCGGACCGGCCCGTGCGTGCCCTCGCCTGGACCACCGCCGAGGAACGGCACCGGATGCTGACCGGCTGGAACGGCACCGAGGAGGGCCGGCCCGCCGCCACCCTGGACGCCCTGTTCGCCGCCCAGGCCGCCCGCACCCCCGGCGCCGAGGCTGTCACCTGCGGCGGGGAACGGCTGGACTACGCCACCCTGGACGCCCGCGCCGGCCGGCTCGCCCACCGGCTCGCCGAACTCGGCGCCGGACCCGAGCGGTTCGTGGCCCTCGCGCTGCCCCGCTCCACCGACCTCGTCGTCGCGGTCCTCGCCGTCCTCAAGACCGGCGCCGCCTACCTGCCCGTCGACCCGCACCTGCCCCCGGAACGCCTCCGGCACCTGCTCGCCGACGCCCGACCGGTCGCCCTGGTGACCACCGGGCCGACGGCGGCGGAGACGGCCGTACCCCGGCTGCTGCTCGACGACCCGGACGTACGCGCCGACCTGGCCCGCCGGCCCGCCGCCGGCCCGCCCCGCCGTGCCCTGCCCGACAGCCCCGCCTACGCCATCTACACCTCCGGCTCCACCGGCCGGCCCAAGGGCGTCGTCGTCCCGCACGCCAACGTCGTCCGGCTGTTCACCCGCACCCGGCAGTGGTTCGGCTTCGGCCCCGACGACGTGTGGACGCTGTTCCACTCCTACGCCTTCGACTTCTCCGTCTGGGAGCTGTGGGGCCCGCTGCTGCACGGCGGCCGGCTCGTGGTCGTCCCCGAGGACACCGCCCGCTCCCCGGAAGACTTCCTGCGCCTGCTCGCCGACGAACGGGTCACCGTCCTCAACCAGACGCCCTCCGCCTTCTACCCGCTGATCCGCGCCGACGCCGAACTCCCGGACGTCAGCCGCCGCCTGGCGCTGCGCACGGTGGTCTTCGGCGGCGAGGCGCTGGACGTCACCCGGCTCGCCGACTGGTACACCCGCCACCCGGACACCGCGCCGCGCCTGGTGAACATGTACGGCATCACCGAGACCACCGTGCACGTCACCCACGCGCCGCTGGACCGCGCGGCCACCCGGGCCGGCACCGCGAGCCCCATCGGCACCGGCATCCCCGACCTGCGGCTCTACGTCCTGGACGGCACCCTCCAGCCGGTACCGCCCGGCGCCGTCGGCGAGCTGTTCGTCGCCGGCGAGGGTCTGGCCCGAGGCTACCTCGACCGGCCCGGCCTCACCGCGGCCCGCTTCCCCGCCGACCCGTTCGGCCGGCCCGGCACCCGCATGTACCGCACCGGCGACCGGGCCCGCTGGCGGGCCGACGGCACCCTGGAGTACCTGGGCCGCGCCGACCAGCAGGTCAAGATCCGCGGCTACCGCATCGAACCCGGCGAGATCGAGGCCGCCCTGCACGGCCACCCGGACGTCGGCGCGGCCGCCGTCGGCGTGTACGAGGACACCGCCGGGACCCGCCGGCTGGTCGCCCACGTCGTGGGCACCGGCACCGGCGACCGCGCCCTGCCGCCGCCGCCCGCCGCCGAACTCCGCGCCCACCTGGAGAAGCTGCTGCCCGCGCACATGGTGCCGGCCGCCTATGTGCCGATGGCCGCGCTGCCGCTCACCGGCAACGGCAAGCTGGACCGGCGCGCCCTGCCCGCGCCCGGCCCCGACGGCTTCGCCGCCGACGGCCCGCGCACCCCGCCGCGCACCCTCGCCGAACGGCTGGTCGCCGCCGCCTGGACGGACGTCCTGGACACCGACGAGGCCGGCGCCGACGACGACTTCTTCGCCCTCGGCGGCGACTCCATCCTCGCCGTCCGCGTCACCTCACGGCTGCGCGCCGCCTTCGGCACGGACGTCTCGCCCCGGCTGCTGTTCACCCACCCCAAGCTGTCCGACCTCGCCGCCGCGCTCGGCGAACCCCGTACCGGGACAGCCGCCGACACCATCCCGGCCACCGACCCGGACACCCCGGCCCCCCTGTCGTACGCCCAGCAGCGCCTGTGGTTCCTCGACCGGTTCGAGCCCGGCAGCGCCGAGTACACCACCCTGTCCGTGCTGCGGCTGCGCGGCCCGCTCGACACCGGCGCGCTGCGCACCGCGCTGGACGGTCTGGTCGCCCGGCACGAGGCGCTGCGCACCACGTTCGCCGAACACGACGGCCAGGCCCGGCAGATCGTCCACCCGCCCCGGCCCGTGGACCTCCCGGTGACCGGCCTCGCGGACGACGCGGCCCTGGACGCCCTCCTCGACCAGGAGGCCGCCACCCCCTTCGACCTGGCCGCCGGCCCCCTGCTGCGGGCCCGGCTGGGCCGGTTCGCCGCCGACGCGCACGTCCTCGTCCTGGCCGTGCACCACATCGTCACCGACGGCTGGTCCGTCGGCGTACTGGCCCGGGACCTGGGCGAGCTGTACGCGGCGGCGCTGGACGGCCGCCGCCCCGACCTGCCCGAACCGGCCGTGCGCTACGCCGACTACGCCACCTGGCAGCGCGCCCGCGCCGCACACGCCGACACCGAACTCGCCTACTGGCGGCGCGTCCTGGACGGCGTGACCCCGCTGGAACCGCCCACCGACCGGCCCCGCCCGGCCGTCCGCGGCCGTGACGGCGCCCTGCTGACGTTCACCCTGCCGGCCGCGCTGACCGAGCGGCTGCGCGAACGCGGCCGGGAAGCCGACGCCACGCTCTACACCACGCTGGTCACGGCCTGCCAGGTGCTGCTCGCCCGCTGGGCGGGCCAGGAGGACGTCACCGTCGGCACCGTCACCGCCGGCCGGGAGCGGTCCGAACTGCACGACGTGGTCGGCATGTTCGTCAACACCCTGGTGCTGCGCTCCCAGGTGCGCCCCGGACTCTCCTTCCGGGAACTGCTGCGCCAGGTGCGCGGCACCGTCCTGGAGGCGTTCGCCCACCAGGAGGTGCCCTTCGAGCGGGTCGTGGACGCCGTCCAGCCCGAGCGGGACACCAGCCGCACCCCGCTGTTCCAGGTCATGGTCGCCCTGCACAACCTCGGCGCCGCACCGCCCCGGCTGCCCGGCCTGGCCGTGGAACCGGTCACCCCGCCGGTCCGCACCGCCACCTTCGACCTCGCCTTCGACTTCGTGGAGGACGACGGCGGCCTCACCGGCCACCTGGAGTACGACACCGGCCTGTTCGACGCCGCCACCGCCGAACACCTCGCCGCCCGGCTGCGCGTCCTGCTGGAGGCCGTCGCCGAGGACCCCGGACAGCGCGTGGCCCGGCTGCCGCTGATGACCGACGCCGAACGCACCCGGGTGCTGGGCCACGGGCAGGGCGCCCGGCTGCCCGAGCCGGACACCACCTTCCCCGCCCTCTTCCAGGCCCAGGCCGCCCGCACCCCGCACCACACCGCCCTGGCCGCCCGCGACACCACCGTGGACTTCGCCGGGCTGAACCGGCGCGCCAACCGGCTCGCCCACCACCTCATCGCCCGGGGCGCCGGCCCCGAGGACGTGGTCGCCGTACGCCTGCCGCGCACCTCCGACCTGGTCGTGGCGCTGCTCGCGGTCCTCAAGGCGGGCGCCGCCCTGCTCTGCCTGGACCCGGAACTTCCGGCGGAACGGCAGCAGTTCCTGCTCGCCGACGCCCGGCCGCGCCTGCTGCTCACCGACCTCGACGCGGTGCCCTGGGACCTGCTGCCCGACCACGACCCGACCGACGCCGACCGGGTCCGGCCCCTGCTGCCCGGGCACACCGCCTACCTCGTCTACACCTCCGGCTCCACCGGCCGCCCCAAGGGCGTCGCCGTCGAACACCGGCAACTGGTCAACCTCTGCCACGACCACCGCACGGGCCTGTTCGCCCCGCACACCGCCGGCGGGCGGCGGCTGCGGGCCGCGCTCAGCGCCTCCTTCTCCTTCGACACCTCCTGGGAAGGACCGCTGCTTCTCGCCCTCGGCCACGAGGTCCACCTCATCGACGAGGACGTCCGCCTGGACCCGGGGGCGTTCTGCGCCCAGGTCGCCGGGGACCGCCTCGACCTGGTCAACGTCACACCGTCGTTCCTGCGCGAACTGACCTCCGCCGGGCTGCTCGCCCCCGGCCGCCACCACCCGCGCCTGCTGCTCGTCGGCGGCGAGGCCGTCACCGCGGCCGGCTGGCGCGAACTGGTGCGCGCCGACGAGGAACTGGGCGTGGCCGTGTACAACATGTACGGGCCCACCGAATGCACCGTCGACGCCGTCTACGGCCGCGTCACCGACCGGCCCGGCCGCCCCGTCATCGGCCGCCCCGGCGGCAACCTGCGCGCCTACGTCCTGGACGCCGCGCTGCGCCCGGTGCCGCCCGGCGTGCCCGGCGAGCTGTACCTGTCCGGGGCACAGGTGGCGCGCGGCTACCTCAACCGGCCCGGACTGACCGCCGCGCGCTTCCTCGCCGACCCGTTCGGAGCACCGGGGGAGCGCATGTACCGCACCGGGGACCGGGCCCGCTGGGACGCGGGCGGACTGCTGGAGTTCCTGGGCCGGGTGGACGAACAGGTCAAGATCCGCGGGTTCCGCATCGAGCCCGGCGAGGTCGAGGCCGCCCTGCGGGACCACCCGGACGTCGCCGACGCCGCCGTCGCCGCCCGCGAACACGCCGGCCGGCTCCTGCTCGTCGGCTATGTCGTGCCCGCCGCCGGCCGCGTCCCGTCCGCCGACGCCCTGCGGCTCGCGCTGCGCCGCACCCTGCCCGACCACATGGTGCCCGCCGCGTTCGTCCCGCTCGCCCGGATCCCCCGCACCACCAGCGGCAAGACCGACCGGCGCGCCCTGCCCGCACCGCCCGCCCAGCCCGACAGCGGCACCCCGTACATCGCGCCCCGGCCCGGCACGGAGGAACGCCTGGCCGCGATCTGGGCCGACGTCCTCGGCGTCGAACGCGTCGGCACCCGCGACAACTTCTTCGCGCTCGGCGGCGACTCCATCCTGAGCATCCAGATCGTCGCCCGGGCCCGGCAGTCCGGGCTCGCCCTCACCACCAAGGACGTGTTCCGGCACCAGACCATCGCCGAACTCGCCCTCCGCGCCACCGAGTCGGCCCCGCCCGCGGCCGTCGCCGAGGAGACCGGCGAGGCACCGCTGACGCCGATCCAGCACTGGTACCTGGACGGCCGCGACCCCGGACAGCCGCTGCGGTTCACCATGACCCAGCGCCTCGAACTCGCCCCCGGCACCCAGCACACGGCGCTCCAGGCGGCCGTCGCCGCGCTCGTCGGCCACCACCCCGCCCTGCGCACCCGGTTCCACCGCACCGCCGACGGCTGGCGCCAGGAGGCGCTGCCCGCGGCCCCGGACGGCGTCTTCACCCGGCACCCGGTGTCCGGGCTGGACGACACGGCACTGGAGGCCGAGGCCCAGCGGCTCACCGACGCGGCGCAGCGGACCCTCGACCCGGCCGCCGGGCGGGTCCTCCGCGTCCTCCACCTGGACCGGGGAACAGACCTCCCGGGCCAATTGGTCATCACCGCACACCACTTGGTGATCGACGGCGTGTCCTGGCGGATCCTGCTCGCGGACCTGGAGACCGCCCACCGGGCGGCCGCGGCCGGCCGGCCCGCCGACCTGCCCCCCGCCGGCACCTCCTACGCCCGCTGGGCCGCCCGGCTCGACCGGCACACCCGCTCCGGCGCCCTGGACGCCGACCTGCCGTACTGGACCCGCACCGGCACGGCCCCCGCCGGCCTGCCCGCCGGCCGCCCCGGCCCGAACACGTACGGCACCGCCGCCACCCTCACGGTCACCCTGGACGAGCCGACCACCGGCGCCCTGCTGCGCCGCGTCCCGGAGACCTACCGCACCCAGGTCAACGACGTCCTGCTCAGCGCCCTCGGCCGCACCCTGGCCCGCTGGTGCGGACGCGACACGGTGCTGCTCGGCGTGGAGGGCCACGGCCGGGAGGAACTGTTCGCCGACCTGGACCTGTCGCGGACCGTCGGCTGGTTCACCGCCGAGTTCCCGCTCGCCCTGCGCGTCGCCCCGGACGCCGGCTGGCACGACACGCTCCGCTCGGTCAAGGAACAACTGCGCGCGGTGCCCCTGCACGGCCTCAGCCACGGCGCCCTGCGCCACCTCGTCCCGGACAGCCCGCTCGCCGGCGCCCCGGCACCCCGGGTCGGCTTCAACTACCACGGACAGTGGGACGCCGACGGCACCGGCGCCGACGGCCTGGTCCGCGGCGCGCTGCCGCCGGCCGGCCGGGACACCGACCCGGACGAACCCCGCCCCTACCTCCTGGACATCACCGGCGTCGTCCAGCACGGCCGCCTCGAACTCGGCTGGACCTACCCGGCGGCCGTCTACGACCAGGACACCGTCCGCCGGCTCGCCGAGGAGACCCTGACGGCCCTGCGCGAGATCGCGGCGCACTGCGCGGACCCCGGGGCCGGCGGCCGCACCCCGTCCGACTTCCCGCTCGCCGGCCTCGCACCGGACCAGCTCGACCGGCTCGTCGGCACCGGCCGGCACACCGAGGACGTCCTGCCGCTCACCCCGCTCCAGTCCGGCATGCTCTTCCACGGACTCGTCGACACCGAGCACGCCTACTTCGACCGCACGGCCGTACGGCTGTCCGGCGTGCCCGACCCGGACGCCTTCGCCGCCGCCTGGCAGCAGGTCGCCGACCGCACCCCGGCGCTGCGCACCAGCGTCCACTGGCACGGCCTGCCCCACCCGGTCCAGGTCGTCCACCGCCACGCCGAGCTGCCCGTCACCCGCCTCGACTGGCGCGCCCTGACACCCGCCGAACGCGCCACGGCCACCGAGCGGCTGCTCGCCGAGGACCGCGCGGCCGGCCTGGACCTCACCACCTCGCCGCTCACCCGGCTCACCCTGGCCGCCCTGCCCGGCGACGAGGTGCTGCTGCTGTGGTCCACGCACCACATCGTCCTCGACGGCTGGAGCACCGGGCAGCTGCTCACCGAGGTGTGCGAACGCTACGCCGCGCTCACCGGCGGCCCGGACCCGGCACCCGCGGTACGGCGGCCCTTCGCGGACTTCCTGCACTGGCTCGCCGCGCAGGACGAGACGGCGGCCGAACGGCACTGGGCCGAGACCCTCGCCGGGTTCACCGCCCGCACCCCGCTGCCGTACGACCGCACGCCCGCCGAGGCCCACCGCGCCCGGTCCGCGGCGAGCGTCCACCACGCGCTGGACCCGGAGGTCTCACGGCGGCTGCGGGAGGGCGCCGCCCGGGCCGGACTCACCGTCAACACCGTGGTGGAGGGCGCCTGGGCGCTGCTGCTGGCCCGCTCCGGCGGCCGGGACGACGTGGTGTTCGGCACCACCGTCTCCGGGCGCCCGGCCGAACTGCCCGGCGTCGAGGGCATGATCGGCATGTTCATCAACACCGTCCCGGCCCGGGTCCGGATACCGGCCGGACCGGTGCTGCCGTGGCTGCGCGACCTCCAGGAACGGCAGAGCGACGCCCGCCGCTTCGACTTCCTCGCCCTGCCCCGCATCCAGGCCGTCAGCGAAGTCCCGCCCGGCGAAGCGCTGTTCGACAGCATGGTGGTGTTCGAGAACTACCCCGTGGACGAGTCGGCGACGGCCCGCACGGGCGTCCGGGTCGAGGAGGTGCGCGCCGACGACGCCACCACCTTCCCGTGGTGCCTGCGCGCCCACCTCGCCGGCCGGCTCGCCTTCGACCTGGCCTACGACCCGGCCCTGTTCGACCCCGGCACCGCCGAGCGCGCCGCGGACCGCCTCGCCGCGCTGCTCACCGCCCTCGCCGACGGGTTCGACACCGACCTGGCCGGCCTGGACCTGCTCACCCCGGCCGACCGCGCGCTGCTGGCCGGCTGGAACACCACCGCCCGTCCGGCCGACCCGCGCAGCCCCGTCGACCTGTTCGCCGAGCAGGCCCGCCGCACCCCGGACGCGCCCGCGGTCCGCGACGGCGACCGCGTCCTGACCTACCGTGAGCTGCACGACTGGGCGACGGCGCTGGCCGGCCGGCTGGTGGCCGGCGGGCTGGCACCCGAGGACCGCGTGGCGCTGGTGCTGGACCGCTGCGCCGAACTCGTCGTCGCCCAGCTCGCGGTGCTCCTGGCCGGCGGCGCCTACGTCCCCGTCGACACCCGCGCCCCCGAGGAACGCCGCCGCACCCTGCTCGCCCGGGCGGGCACAGCCGCCCGGCTCACCACCGCCGACGTGACCGCCGCCCGCCCCGGCCCCGCGGACCCCCGGCCCCCGGCCGCCGGCCCGGCCGCCGACCCCGACCGGCTGGCGTACGTGATGTTCACCTCCGGTTCCACCGGGCTGCCCAAGGCCGTCGCGGTGCGGCACCGGGACGTGGCGGCGCTGGCCACCGACAGCCGGTTCGCCGGCGGGGTGTGCGACCGGGTGCTGCTGCACTCGCCGGCCGCCTTCGACGCCGCCACCTTCGAGGTGTGGGCACCGCTGCTGAACGGCGGCTGCGTGCTCGTGGCGCCCGGCGACACCGTGGACGCGGCCCTGCTGCGCCGGCTGGCCGGCGACGCCGGACCGACCGCGCTGTGGCTGACCGCCGGACTGTTCCGGCTGCTCGCCCAGGACGCCCCCGACTCCTTCCGGGGCCTCAGGCAGGTCTGGACCGGCGGTGACGTCGTCCCCGCGCAGGCCGTGCGCCGGGTGCTCGCCGCCTGCCCCGGCCTGACCGTCGTGGACGGCTACGGGCCCACCGAGACCACCACCTTCGCGACCAGCTTCGCCCTCGCCGACCCAGCGGCCGTGCCCGGCACCGTCCCCATCGGCCGCCCGCTGGACGACATGCGGGTGCACGTCCTCGACGCCCGGCTGCGGCCCGTGCCGCCGGGCTGCCCGGGCGAGCTGTACCTCGCCGGCGAGGGCGTCGCCCGCGGCTATCTCGGCCGTCCCGGCGACACCGCCGCCCGCTTCCTCGCCGACCCGCTCGGTCCGCCCGGCACCCGGATGTACCGCACCGGCGACCTGGCCCGGCGGCACCCGGACGGCACCGTCGAGTTCCTGGGCCGCGCCGACGACCAGGTGAAGATCCGCGGCTTCCGGGTCGAGCCCGGCGAGGTCGAGGCCGCCCTCGCCGCCCACCCGGGCGTCGTGGACATCGCCGTGCTGGCCCGCGAGGACCGGCCGGGCGCCAAACGGCTCGTGGCCTACGTCGTCGGACCGGCCGGGCAGGACGGCGCGGAACTGCGCGCCTTCGCCGCCCGCACCCTGCCCGACTACCTCGTCCCCACCACCGTCGTCCCGCTCACCGCCCTCCCGCTCAGCCGCAACGGCAAGGTCGACCGGGCCGCCCTGCCCGCACCGGACACCGGCCCGGGGCGGACCCGGGTCGAGCCCCGCACCGAGGCCGAGCGGCGTGCCGCGGCCGTCTTCGCCGAGGTGCTGGGCAGCGAACCGCCCGGCGCGGAGGACGACTTCTTCCAGCTCGGCGGCGACTCCATCCTCAGCATCCGGCTCGCCTCCCGGCTCGCCGAGACCTTCGGCACCGACCTCACCCCGCGCGCGGTCTTCACCCACCCCACGCCGGCCGCGCTGGCCCGCCTGCTCGCCGCACCGGGCGACACCGGCCGCCCGGCACTGGTGCCGGTCGCCCGCGACGCGGTCGCGCCGATGTCCCACGCCCAGCAGCGCCTGTGGTTCCTCCAGGAGTTCGAACCCGGCGGCGCCGAGTACGTCACCGCGCTCGCCCTGCGCCTGCGCGGCACCCTGGACACCGGCGCGCTCCGCGCGGCACTCGCCGCCGTGGTGGCCCGGCACGAGTCCCTGCGCACCACCTTCGACAGCGTCGACGGGCACGGTGTCCAGATCGTCCACCCGCCCCAGGACGTGCCGCTGCCGCTGCGCGACCTGTCCGGGCTCGCCGGACCCGCCCGCGAACCTGAGCTGCGCCGTCTGCTCGCCGAGGACCGCGCCCGCCCCTTCGACCTGCGCGAGGGCCCGCTGCTGCGCGCCGGTCTGGTCCGGCTCGGCACGGACGACCACGTGCTCTCGCTCGCCCTGCACCACATCGTCACCGACGGCTGGTCCACCTCCGTCCTGCTCGGCGACCTCGCCCACCACTACCGCGCCGCACTCGGCGCCACCGAGGCGGAACTCCCGCCGCTCCCCGTGCAGTACGCCGACTACGCGCACTGGCAGCGCGCCACCGGCGACACCGAGTCCGCGGAGCACCTCGCCTACTGGAAGGAGCAGCTCGCCGGCACCGCACCGCTGGAACTGCCCGCCGACCGGCCCCGGCCGCCGGTGCGCACCAGCGCCGGCGCGACCACCCGGCTGGTGGTGCCCGCGGCGGCCGTCCGGGGGCTCACCCGGCTCGCCCGGGACCACGGCACCACCCTGTTCACCACGCTCGTCGCCGCCGCCCAGACCTACCTGGCCCGGCTGTCCGGCGCCGAGGACGTCACCGTCGGCACCGTCACCTCCGGCCGCGACCGGCCCGAGACCCAAGGACTCGTCGGGTTCTTCGTCAACACCCTGGTGCTGCGCTCCCGGGCCGCGGCCGACCGGCCGTTCACCGCCTTCCTCGGCGACGTCCGGCGTACCGTCCTCGACGCCTTCGCCCACCAGGACGTGCCGTTCGAACGGGTCGTGGACGAGGTCCAGCCGGTGCGCGACACCAGCCGCAGCCCGCTCTTCCAGGTCATGGTCGTCCTCCAGAACACCCCGACGGCCGGTCTCGACCTGCCCGGCCTGCACGTCACCGACGTCGAACCGGAGTCGGAGCAGGCCGCGTTCGACCTCACCCTGGAGTTCGCCGAGACCGCCTCCGGTGACCTGCACGGCCTGCTCACCTACAACACCGACCTGTTCGAGGCGGCCACCGCCGAACGGATGGCCGGCCAGCTCGGCACCCTGCTGCACGCCGTCGCCGAGGACCCCGGCCGCCCGCTCGGCGCGCTGCCGCTGGCCTCCGCCGACGAGCTGAGGCGCCTGTCGGCCCAGGGCCGGAGCACCTTCCGCCCGGTGCCCGAGACCACCCTGCCCGCCCTGTTCGAACGGCAGGCGGCCCGCACCCCGGACGCGGTGGCACTCGCGGACGGCGACCGGGAACTGACCTACGCGCAGACCGACCGGGCGGCCAACCGGCTGGCCCACCGGCTCCTGCGGGACGGCGTCGGACCGGAGCGCGTGGTGGCCCTGGCGCTGCCCCGCTCCGCGGCGAGCGTGGTGGCCCAGCTCGCCGTCGCCAAGGCCGGCGGCGCCTTCCTGCCCGTGGACCCCGGCTACCCGGCGGAGCGCCGCGCGTTCATGATCCGGGACGCGGGCGCCCACCTGGTCCTCGACGACCCGGCCCAGGTCTGGGACGCCGACGGCGCGGACACGGCGCCCACGGACGCCGACCGCCCCACCGCGCTCACCGTCGGCCACCCCGCCTACGTCATCTACACCTCCGGCTCCACCGGCACACCCAAGGGCGTCGCCGTCACCCACCGCGGCCTCGCCGCGTTCGCCGCGGCCGCCGCCGCGCAGTACGCGGCGGGCCCCGGCGACCGGGTCCTGCAGTTCGCCTCGCCCAGCTTCGACGCCTCCGTCCTGGAACTGTGCGTCTCGCTGCTCGGCGGCGCCACGCTGGTCACCGGCGAGGAAGGACCGCTGGTCGGGGAACGCCTGGCCGAGGTGCTCGCCGGGCGGCGCATCAGCCACACCCTGATCCCGCCGGCCGCGCTCGCCACCGTACCGCCCGGCACCGCCGCCGCCCTGCCCCACCTGCGCACCCTCATCGTGGGCGCCGAAGCCTGCCCCGCCGACCTGGTCGACACCTGGGCCCCCGGCCGCCGGATGATCAACTCCTACGGGCCCACCGAGGCCACCGTGGTCGCCACCTGGACCGGCCCGCTGACCCCCGGCACCGGCGCCCCGTCCATCGGCCGCCCCGCCGCCGGCACCCGCGTCCACGTCCTCGACGCCGCGCTGCGCCCCGTACCGCCCGGCGTGACCGGCGAGCTGTACCTCGCCGGGCCCGGCCTCGCCCGCGGCTACCTCGGCCGGCCCGGGCTGACCGCCCAGCGGTTCCTGCCCGACCCGTACGGGGCGCCGGGGGAGCGGATGTACCGCACCGGGGACCTGGTCCGCTGGACCGCCGACGGCCGGCTCCGGTTCGCCGGCCGCGCCGACGACCAGGTCAAGCTGCGCGGCTTCCGCATCGAGCCCGGCGAGATCGAGAGCGCGCTGCGCCGCAGCCCCCTGGTGCGGGACGCCGTGGTCGTCGTCCGCGCCGGGGAGAAACCCGGCGCACCGGACCGGCTCGTCGCCTACGTCGTCCCGGCCGAGCCGGCCGGCACCGGCCTGCCCGTCGGCGACCTGCGGCTGCACCTGGGCGGACTGCTGCCCCCGCACATGGTGCCCTCGGTCTTCGTGCCGCTCGACCGGCTGCCGCTCACCCCGAACGGCAAGACCGACCGCCGGGCCCTGCCCGCACCCGGCCCCGCCCAGGCCCCGGACGGACCGCGGACCGCGCCGCGCACCGACACCGAACGCCGTATCGCCCGCGTCTGGGCCGACGTCCTGGGCATCGGGGAGGTCGGCGCCGACGACAACTTCTTCGCCCTCGGCGGCGACTCCATCCTGACCATGCAGGTCGTCTCCCGGCTGCGCCGCGACGGCCTGCACGTGGCCACCCGGGACCTGTTCACCCACCAGACCGTCGCCGAACTCGCCACTGTCGTGCGCACCGCGCCCCGCCCGTCCGCCGACGGCCCGGCGACCGGCGAGGTGCCGCTCACCCCGATCCAGCACTGGTTCCTGACCACCCCGCGCGCCGCCCACCACCACTTCAACCAGTCGGCGCTGCTGGAACTCGACGGCACCCCCGACCAGGGGGCGCTGCGCACCGCGCTCGACGCCCTGCTGGAACACCACGACGCGCTGCGCATGCGGTTCACCCGCGACGAGCACGGCTGGCGGCAGTTCAACCCGCCGCCCGCCCCCGGCCACGGCCTCCTCGTCACCCACGACCTGACCGGCCTGTCCGCCGACGAGGCCGACGCGGCCATGGCGAAGGCCGCCGACGAACTGCACGCCGGTTTCGACCTGGCCCGCGGCCCGCACCTGCGCGCCGCCCTGTTCACCGGGGAGGCGGACCGGCCCGCGTTCCTCCTCCTCGTCGCCCACCACCTGGTCGTGGACGCCGTCTCCTGGCGCATCCTGCGCGACGACCTGGAGACCGCCTACGGGCAGGCCCTGGCGGGCGGCCCGGTCACCCTGGGGGAGCGGAGCACCAGCTTCCGCGAGTGGTCCCGGCGACTCGCCGCCCATGTCGCCGAAGGCGGCCTCGACCACGAACTGCCTTACTGGGAACAGGCGGTGCGCACCGAGGAGGCCCCGGCCCCGGCACCCGGCGCCGGACCGGCCGCCACGGTGAGCGTGGAACTCGGCGAGGAGGACACCACGGCCCTGCTGCGCGCCGCGCCCACCGCCTACCGCACCCGCGTCAACGACGTGCTGCTCGCCGCCCTGGCCCTGGCCCTGGCCCGCTGGACCGGACGCGACCGGGTCCGCCTGGACCTGGAGGGCCACGGCCGCGAGGACCTGCTCGACGGCGTCGACCTGACCCGCACCGTCGGCTGGTTCACCACCGTCCACCCGGTCGCCCTCCAGGTGCCCGACCCCGGCGCCTGCGGTCCGGACCGCGACTGGCGGTCCCTGGTGAAGTCGGTGCGCCGCCAGTTGCGCGCCGTACCCGGCAACGGGATCGGCTTCGGCGCGCTGCGCACCTTCGGGCCGCCCGAGGTCCGCGAACGCCTCGGCAACAGCGCCCACAGCCAGGTGGTGTTCAACTACCTCGGCCAGTGGGACGCCCGCCCCGAGACCGGGGACGGCGGCCTGGTCCGCGCCGAACACGGCTCCCTCGGGCAGGACCACGACCCCCGGGACCCCGGCTCCCACCTGGTGGAGGTGGTCGGCGCGGTCCAGCAGGGCCGGCTCGCCTTCACCTGGCACCACCGGCCCGGCGTCCACGACACGCAGACCGTGCGCCGGGTGGCCGAGGACTTCGCCGAGGCCCTGCGCCAGTTGGCCCGGCACGCCCGGGGAGGCCGGTGACGACCTTCCGCCCCCGCGAGGCACCGCCCCGGCGCACCGCCCGGCGCGGCCCTCGCGCACCCCGCGCCCCGACCGGCCACCGCCGGTGCCCACCCGTGAACCCACGACGACGAAAGAGAGACGACATGGATGAGAACACCCGCTACCAGGTGCTGCGCAACGACGAGGAGCAGTACTCCCTCTGGCCCGTCGACATCGAGGTGCCCGCCGGCTGGCAGCCCGTCGGCAAGGAGGGCACCGAGGCCGAGTGCTCCGCCTACGTCGACGAGGTCTGGACCGACATGCGGCCCAAGAGCCTGCGCGAGCGCATGGAGAACGCCGGCGCCTGACCGGGCACGCCGCCACACCCGCCGGGCCGGCCACGCGCCGGCCCGGCACCGCCTCCCCCCACGTGCCGCCGTACCGGCGCCCCACCGCCCTCGGCCCCCGCCGCACCGCACCACTCCCCGAGGAGCCCGCCATGACCCCCGTCCTGCGCACCGAACGCCTGGACTTCCTCCCCTACCGGCCCGAGCACGAGGACGTCTTCGTCGCCCTGCTGCGCGACGCGGAGGTGTGCCGCTGGATGGGGCAGGACCTCGTGCCCGAACCGCAGCTCCGCGAGCTGTTCCGCGCCATCCTCGACGACGTCTACCCGCGGCGCCGGTTCGACGTGTGGGGGCTGTGGCTCGCGGACGCCTACGTCGGCCACGCCGAGGTGAAGCCGACCGGCAACGTCGACGGCCATGAACTCGTCACCGCGCTCGCCCCCGCGTACTGGGGCCGGGGCCTGGGCGGCGAGGTGGTCCGCGGCCTGCTGGCACACGCCGCCGACAACCTCGGCCTCAGCGAGGCGTACGGCATGGTGGGCGCCGGGAACACCGCCAGCCTGGCCATGTGCCGCCGCCTGGGCTTCCGCCACGTCCGCGACGTCGTCGACGACGACGGCGCGGTCACCAAGCTGCTGGTCGTCCCGACCCGGCGGCCCGACGAGGGGACGACCACCGAGGGCGTACCGGTGGTTGGTCAGGCCGAGTCGGCCGGTGACCGGCCTGAACCGGCGGTTGACCGGGGCGAGTCGGCCGTCGCCGGGCTGGAACCGGCGCTTGGCCGGGGTGAGCCGGTCGTCGCCGGGCTGGAACCGACGCTTGGTCAGCAGGAGTCGGTCAGCGCGCTCGATCCGGCGGTTGGTCAGCAGGTCAGCGCGCTCGATCCGGCGGTTGGTCAGCAGGCCAGCGCGCTCGAACCGGCGCTCGGCCGGGCCGAGTCGGCTGTCGGCCGGCGTGAACCGGTGGGCAGCGCCGGTGCGTCGGCGGCTGTCCCCGTTCACTCGGCCGGCCCGGCGGCCGGGCTGGCGGCCGGGCCGCCGGTGGCTTCCGCCGTGGACGCCGCCGGGCCGGCCGCCGCCGAGCACGGTCGCGGCGCGCTGTCCGCCGAGGACGCGGGGTGAGCCGGCCGGCGCCGGGCGACGGCGCGGCCGTGGACACCGGGCGGGCGCCGAGCCTGTGGCGCAACCGCGACTTCACCCTGCTGTGGACCGGGCAGTGCCTGTCCGACCTGGGCGGCGCCATGGTGGACCTGGCGCTGCCGCTGCTGGTCCTCCAGCAGACCGGCTCCCCGGCACGGGCCGGACTCGTCGGCACCGCCGGGCTCGTCACCACCCTGGTGTGCCGGCTGCCGGCCGGTGTCCTCGCCGACCGCTTCGACCGGCGCCGGCTGATGATCGTCTGCGATGTCCTGCGGCTCGCCGGGTACGCCCTGCTCGGCTGGGCGGTCGCCACGGGCGCCGCGAGCCTGCCGGTGATCCTCGCCGTGGTGGTGGCCGGCGCCGCCGCCACGGCCGTGTTCAGCACCGCCGAGCACGCCGCCGTCCGCAATCTGGTCCGCCCCGACCAGCTCACCTCGGCGGTCGCCCGCAACGAGGCGCGCGCCTACGCCGTCTCGCTGACCGGTCCGCCGCTGGGCGGCCTGCTGTTCGGGCTGGGCCGGGCCCTGCCCTTCCTCGGCAACGCGCTCAGCTACCTGCTCTCCCTCGTCGCCGTGTCCCGCATCCGCCGACCCCTCCAGCAGCCCCGGCGGACGGCGGTCCCGGCCGGCGGCGCGTCCGCCACCCAGGGGCTGCGCTTCCTGCTGGCGCATCCGTTCCTGCGCGCGCTGCTGATCATCGCCGCCCCGCTGAACATGGCGTTCACCGGCATGGTCTTCGCCACGACGCTCGCGCTGCGCCGCGCCGGCGCCCCGCCGCTCCTGGTGGGCCTGGCCGGCGCGGTCTTCGCGCTGGGCGGCCTCCTCGGCGCCTTCGCCGCCCCCGCGCTCCAGCGGCGGCTGCCGCTGCCCGCCCTGCTCACCCTGCTGTGCTGGGTGACCGCCGCGCTGATGACGGCCGGCGCGCTGCTCGCCGGCTCGGTCCTGGCCGCCGTACCGCTGGCCGCCGCCGTGTTCCTCGGGCCCACGGCGAACGCGGCCCTCTTCGCCCGCCAGGCCGCCGTCACCCCGGACCACCTGCAAGGCCGCGTGGTCGCCGGTGTGCTGCTCGCCGCCGGGTCGGCCGCCGCGCTCGCTCCCGCGCTGGCCGGCGCGCTGCTGGCCCGCTGGAGCCCGGCACCGGCCATGCTGGTCTTCCCCGTGCTGGTCACCGCCGCCGCGGTGACCGCGACCTTCAGCCGGGGCATCCGGACGACGGACGACTAGGGTCCCCGTCCGGATCCGGCCGGAGCGGACCCGGCCCGGCCGGGCGGTCCCGGCTCCCGTGCACAGGGGCTGCGCGGGCGGCCCGTACGCGCTGTAATGGCGAGGTGGTGAGTGAGGGCGTTGCGGCCGGCGGAACGAGCACGGCGCCGCAGCGTGCCGAAGCCGCCCTCGCCTCGCTGGCGGCCTCCCCGGCCACCCCGGACCGGCTCCGCCGCGTGCTGGAACTGGCGCTGGTGTTCGCCGGGGCGTCCTTCGCCGGGGTGTACACACCCGGTGACGATCCCGCACTGCTCCGCCTCGCCGAGTCGGCAGGTCTGCCGCGCACCCTGTACGGCCTCCGGGACGGCTACCCGGCGGCCGGCTCCTCCGCGGTCGCCGAGGCACACCGCACCGGACGGCCGCTCCGCCTCGGCCCGGCGGAACCGGCCGGCGGCCCGGACGCCCGCCGTGTCCCGTCGCCGGACTTCACCATGGTCGTCCTGCCGCTCGGCGCGGCGGGCGGCGGCTGCCTGCTGGCGGTCGGCGAGCACCCGGGCGGCTTCGGCGCCGGCGACCGGACCTGCCTGGAACTGATCGCCCGCGCGGTCGCCGTCCCCGCGCCGCCCGCCCCGGGCGACCCCGGCGAGCTGTCCGAGGACGCCTTCAGCCTGGCCATGGACACCGGCCGGGTGGAGGCCGGCGACGCCCTCCTGCGGCTGTTCGGGATCGACCGCGACGCCTTCGACGGCCGGGTGGACACCCTGCTGGGCCGCACGGTGCCCGAGGACCTGCCCACGCTGATGTCCGTGGTCGAGGCCGACCACATGTCCATCGGCGAGCGCGAACTGGAGTTCCGCATCCTGCGGTCCGACGGGCCGCCGAGGTGGCTGCGGCTGCGCGGCCGGCTGCTGCCCGGCGGCCCAGGCCGCTCCGCCCGGCTCGTCGGCACGGTCGTCGACGCCTCCACCGTGCGCTCCGACGCCACCGACGTGGCCCGCGTGCAGCGCCTGGCCGCCGCCCTCGCCACCGCCGGGACCGTCAAGGACGTCGGCCGGGCCGTCGTCGCCGCGCTGCGGGAGCCGCTGCGGGCCGACCGGGTCGCCCTGGCCGAACTGGAGAACGACCGGCTGGTCGTCACCGTCCTCGACCCGCCCGAACCCGAGGCCTGGCCCGAGGTGTGGCGCAGCGAATGGCGCACCGAGTGGCCGGACGCGCCGGTGCGCGCCATGCCCACCCTGGCCGCCGCGCTGCGCGCGGGCCGGGCCAGGATCTGGCCCGCCGGGTCCGCGCTGGAGCCCGCTCTCGCCGGGGTCGGCCCGGGCGGCCTCGCCGTCCTGCCGCTGCCCGCCGGCAGCCGTATGGCCGGCGCCTGCCTGGTCGGCTGGGACCGCCCGCACGACTTCGCCCCCGACGAACGCGCCCTGCTGACCGCCTGCGCCGGACTGACCGGTCAGGCCCTGCTGCGCGCCCACGCCTTCGACGCCGAACACGAACTGGTCGGCATGCTCCAGCGCTCCCTGCTGCCGCGCCGGCTGCCCCGGCTGGCCGGTGGGGCCGCCGTCGCCCGCTACCTGCCCACCACGGCCGGCCTGGAGGTCGGCGGCGACTGGTACGACGTGATCCCGCTCGCCGACCACCACGTGGCCCTCGTCATCGGCGACGTCCAGGGCCACAACGCGAGCGCCGCCGCCCTGATGGGCCAGATGCGCACCGCGCTGCGCGCCTACGCGGCGGAGGGACACGCCCCGGACGTGGTCGTCTCCCGCGCCAACCGGCTGCTGCTGGACATGGAGACCGACCTCTTCGCCACCTGCGGCTACGTCGACGTCGACATGGAGGAGGGCACCGCCTGGTGCGTACGCGCCGGCCATCCGCAGCCGGTGCTGCGCCACCCGGACGGCCGCGCCGAGATCCTGCGCACGGAGGGCGGCCCGCCGCTGGGCGTGCTCGCCGAGGCCGAGTTCCCGATGACCCCGCTGCGGCTGCGGCCGGGCACCGTGCTCGCGCTGACCACCGACGGCCTGGTGGAGTCGCCCGGCTCCGACCTGGACACCGGTATGGACCGGCTGGCCCGGGCGCTGGCCGCCGCCGACCCCGCCCACCTGGACCTGGCCGCCGACGCCCTGCTCGCCGGCGCCCACCGCGGCGACGACGTGGCCCTGCTGCTGATGCGCTATGACGGCCTGGCCGTGCGTCCGCTGCGGGAGAGCTGGACGGTGTGGCGGGTGCCGGAGGCGGTCCGCCACGCCCGCCGCTTCACCCGGCGCACCCTGCGCGCCTGGGGCATGCCGCAGGACACGGTGGACGCGGCCCTGCTGGCCGTCTCCGAACTCGTCACCAACGCGCTGGTGCATACCGGGGGCCCGGTACGCCTCGACCTCACCCTGGTCAGCCACCGGCTGCGGCTGGCCGTCGCCGACTCCTCGCCGCGCAGCCCGGTCAAACCCGCCGGCATCGGCTGGGAGGCCACCGGAGGCCGGGGAATCCTGCTGGTGGAAGCCGTGTCGGCGGCCTGGGGCACGGTCCCGGTCAGCGGCGGCAAACAGGTGTGGGCGGATCTCGTGCCCGGCGGCTGACCCGCCACTCGGGTACGGGTGCGGCCGGTTCCGGCAGGTCGCCGGGGGCCCGCCCGCCGGCACTGCCCTAAGGTCGGGTGGCGTGTCGCACACCTTCGAAGAACTGGTCGCCAAGCAGCGCGCGGCCGACGCAGCCCAGGTCCAGGTCCAGGAACTGCGGGACGCCTACGGCCCGCCGGCCGAGCGCCGCATGACGGGCGTCCAGTCGGGCACCTACGAGACCGCCCTGCGGGCCTGGCGCGACCTGGCCCGCGATGTCCAGACGGCGGTGAGCGAGTACGCCAAGCAGACGGGCCGGCCCCGGGCCGAGGTGGAGGCGGAGGTGGAACGCGCGGCCTCGGACACCGGCGACTGACCGCCGGCCCTGCCCCGGTGCGCCGCCGGCCCCGCCCCGGTGCGTCGTCCGCTGGTCAGCCGGTGCGCCGGGGCGGACGTGCGGACGGCCGCGCAGGCATCCGGCGGGCCGCGCCGGGTACCCGGCGGTCATGAACAATGCCATGTACCAAGCGGCCTCGGGCGCCCAGGTCTTCGGATACGCGCTGATCCTGATCGCCGGAGTGGCCTGCGTCGTGGGGATCATCTACGCCTTCCGGCTGGGCATCAAGGTGCGCGAGCGCGAGCCCGCGCCGCCGCGCCCGGAGGAGCAGCCCAAGATGCCGGCGGGGGGCCCGGTGCGCGAGACCCGTGAGGTCCGTGAGCCCGGCGAGGTGCCCCGGGCCGCCGACGGGAGCGACCGCCTCACGCCGCACGAGCTGGGCAACGTGGGCACCAAGCGCGCCGACGACCAGCAGCGGCCGCGCTGGTCGTCCGGTTCGAGCGGCTCCTTCGGCAGTGGCGGCGGCGGCCGCACCTGACCGGCACCGGACGAGCCCGTGGCCACGCGGTGCCGGGCCCGCGGACCTCGCGGCCCGGCCCGGGCGGCGGGGGCGTCATCGCGCGCGGTGAGGACTGACGACCCGCGTCTGACCGCCGGCCCCCGGCTGCCGGGGGCCGGCGGTCAGACGCGGGTCCGGGCGAGCAGGGCCGCGATCTCGTCGGCCGTGCCGGTCTCGCCGAGCCGCGGGAAGATCCGCTCCACACTGTTGGCGTGCGCCTCGGCGTCGGCGTCGGCCATGGCGTCCGTGGCGAGGGTGACGTGGTAGCCCCGGGCGTAGGCGTCGCGCGCGGTGGACTCGACGCCGATGCTGGTGGCGATCCCGGTCAGCACGATCTGCGTGATGCCCCGGCGGCGCAGCTGGTCGTCGAGGTCGGTGCCGTGGAAGGCGCTCCAGTTGTGCTTGGTGACCCGGATGTCGCCGGGGTGGCCGGACAGCTCGTCCACGACGAGGTCCCAGCCCTCCGGGAAGGCGAGCCCGCGAGCCTGACGCTCGGTGCGGCCGGGCACGGCGTCCCCGCCGTCGGCCGCGAAGGAGACCCGGACCAGGACCACGGGCAGGCCGTGGGAGCGGAAGGCGTCGGCGAGCGCGGCGGTCCGGGAGACGACCTCCGGGCCCGGCAGGGGCTGGGTGGGCATGGCCACGATGCCGTTCTGAAGGTCGATCGCGACGAGGGCGGTACGGGGGTCGAGCGTGGTGAGCGACATGCGTCGGTCAGGCCTTTCCTGTGGTTCGGGGGAGACGCCGCGGTGGCGGCGCAGGCGCGCGGCGGCACACCGGCCGCGTCCCGGCGGGCACGCGCCCCGGTGTCAGGGCCGGGACAGCCGGTCCAGCAGCTCCAGCGCCGTGCGGACCGTCTGCCGTTCCTCCTCGGTGTAGCGGTCCTGGAAGGCGCGGGCCAGCCACTCCTCGCGCACCTGCCGGTTGCCCTCCGTGCGGGCCCGGCCGACGTCGGTCAGGGTGACGAGCTGGCGGCGGCCGTCGTCGGGGTCGGGCGCCCGGCGGACCAGCCCGTGCTGCTCCAGGGCGGCGAGCGTGCTGGCCATGGACTGCGGGCGCACACCCTCGGCGGCGGCGAGCGCGCTGGCCGTGGCCGCGCCGTGCTTGCCGACCAGGGTGAGCGCCGACTCCTGCGAAGGGCTGAGGCCGGCGTCCCGCCCGACCTCGCGGATGCGGCGCCGCAGTCTGCTGAAGACCACGCGCAGGTCACGCGCGGCGTGGGCGGCGGAGTCGGAGATGTCGGCCATGGACGCCAAGACTAGGACCGACAGGCCAGGCTGTCCAGCCAAGCCTGTTCAGTTCAGCCTGTTCAGCCTGCCTGTCCTTTTCATGGTGCGGCGCTCCGGGTACTTGCCTGTCCCTTTCGCCGTGCGGCGCCTCGGGCATCTGCCTGTCCCTTTTACGGTGCGGCGCACCGGGTACTCGCCCGGCCCGGACAGCGCGGTACGTCGGTGAACCCAGGGAGCGCAGATGACCCCTCCGGACAGCTCCGGCCTGGAGGCGGCCCTCCACGCCGAGGTGGACGGCGAAGTCCGCTTCGACGCGGGCAGCCGCGGCGCCTACGCCACGGACGGTTCGAACTACCGTCAGCCCCCGCTCGGCGTCGTCGTGCCCCGCACCGTGGAGGCGGGCGCCCGGGCCGTGTCGGTGTGCGCGCGCTTCGACGCCCCCGTCCTGTCCCGCGGCGGCGGCACCAGCCTGGCGGGACAGACCACCAACGCCGCCGTGGTCATCGACTGGAGCAAGTACTGCACCGGTGTCCTCTCCGTGGACGCCGAGCGGCGCACCTGCGTGGTGGAGCCCGGCATCGTCCTGGACGAGCTCAACCGCCGGCTGGCCCGCCACCGGCTCCAGTTCGGCCCGAAGCCGTCCACCCACAGCCACTGCGCGCTCGGCGGCATGATCGGCAACAACTCCTGCGGCGCCTCCGCCCAGGCGTACGGCAAAACCGTCGACAACGTCCGCCGCCTGGAGATCCTCACCTACGACGGACAGCGCGCCTGGGTCGGCCCCACCCCGCCCGACGAGCGGGCCCGGATCATCGCGGGCGGCGGCCGGCTCGCCGGGATCTACGCCGGCCTCGACCGCATCGCCACCGAGTACCTGGCCGACATCCGCCGCGGCTACCCGAAGATCCCGCGCCGCGTCTCCGGTTACAACCTGGACTCGCTGCTGCCCGAGAACGGCTTCGACGTGGCCAAGGCCCTCGTCGGCAGCGAGGGCACCCTGGTGACCGTGCTGCGCGCCGAGATCGACCTCGTGCCCGTGCCGCCGTACCAGTCGCTGCTCGTCCTCGGCTACGACGACATCTGCGCCGCCGCCGACGACGTGCCCCGCCTGCTGGAGCACGGCAACCCCACCCAACTGGAGGCCCTGGACGGCCGGATGGCCCAGCTGATGCGCGAGGAGGGCGCCTACCTGGACTCGCTCGCCATCCTGCCCGAGGGCGATAGCTGGCTGATGGTGCAGTACGGCGGCGACAGCCAGGAGGCCGTCGACGAACAGGCGCACGCGCTGCTGCACGCCCTCGGCCGCCAGGAGGCGGACGCGGATGTCGCCTTCTCCGACGACCCCGAACGCGAACAGAAGATGCTCCGGGCCCGCGAGGCCGGACTCGGCGTGACCGCCCGCCCGCCGGACGACCGGGAGACCTGGGAGGGCTGGGAGGACTCCGCCGTACCGCCCGAACGGCTCGGCGACTATCTGCGCGACCTCAGGGCGCTGTTCGAGGAGTTCGACTACGACCACCCCTCGCTGTACGGCCACTTCGGGCAGGGCTGCGTCCACACGCGCATCCCGTTCGGGCTGCGCACCGCCGAAGGCGTGGCCCGCTTCAGGCGGTTCCTGGAACGCGCCGCCGACCTCGTCGCCTCCTACGGCGGCTCGCTGTCCGGCGAGCACGGCGACGGCCAGTCCCGGGGCGAGCTGCTCACCCGGATGTTCGGGGCCCGGCTGGTGACCGCCTTCGGCGAGCTGAAGGAGCTGTTCGACCCCGGCGGCCGGATGAACCCCGGCAAGATCGTCCACCCCCACCCGGTCGACGGACAGCTTCGCCTCGGCCCCACGTGGCGGCCCGCCGCCCCCGCCACCCACTTCGGCTTCCCCGAGGACGACCACTCCTTCGACCGCGCGGTGCTGCGCTGCGTCGGCATCGGCAACTGCCGCGGCCACTCCGGCGGCGTCATGTGCCCGTCCTACCGGGCCACCAGGGAGGAGGAGCACTCCACCCGCGGCCGGGCCCGGCTGCTGTTCGAGATGCTCGGCGGGCACGCCGACTCCGCGATCCGGGACGGCTGGCGCTCCACCGCCGTACGCGACGCCCTGGACCTCTGCCTGGCCTGCAAGGGCTGCAAGTCCGACTGCCCGACCGGGGTCGACATGGCCACGCTCAAGGCGGAGTTCACGGCGCACCACTACGCGGGCCGGCCGCGTCCCATGGCCCACTACTCCATGGGCTGGCTCCCGCTGTGGGCCCGGCTGTCGCGTACCGCCCCAGGGCTGGTCAACGCCGCACTGCACGCGCCGGGTTTGGCCGGCCTCGGCAAGCGGCTCGCCGGCGTCGACGCGGCCCGCACCGCACCCGTGTTCGCCGGGGAGTCCTTCGTCCAGTGGTGGCGGGCCCGCGACCGGCCGGAACCGGACCCGGCCGACCCCCGCACGGTGGTGCTCTGGCCGGACACCTTCAGCACCTACTTCCACCCCGCCGTCGCGCAGTCCGCCGTCCGCGTCCTTCAGGACGCCGGCTTCCGGGTCGCCGTCCCCACCGAGCCGGTGTGCTGCGGCCTGACCTGGATCTCCACCGGCCAGCTCACCGTCGCCAAGCGGGTGCTGACCCGCACCCTGAACGTGCTGCGGCCCTACCTGGAGGCCGGTACGCCGGTCATCGGCCTGGAACCGTCCTGCACGGCCGTCTTCCGCTCCGACGCGCCCGAACTCCTGCCCGGCGACCAGGACGTGGAGCGGCTGGCCGGACAGGTCCGCACCTTCGCCGAACACCTGGTCCGGCACGCCCCCGACGGCTGGCGGCCGCCCCGGCTCGCCCGGCGGGCCACCGTCCAGACCCACTGCCACCAGCACGCCGTCATGAAGTTCGACGCCGACCGGGAACTGATGCGCCGCGCCCACCTCGACGCCGAGGTGCTCGACGCGGGCTGCTGCGGTCTCGCCGGCAACTTCGGCTTCGAACGCGGCCATTACGACGTCTCCATGGCCGTCGCCGAACAGGGCGTCCTGCCCGCCGTCCGCGGCGCGGCACCCGACAGCCTCGTCCTCGCCGACGGCTTCAGCTGCCGCACCCAGATCGAACAGGGCGGCACCGGCCGGCGCGCGCTGCACCTCGCCGAGGCGCTCGGGCTCGCCCTCGCCGGCGACCTGCCCGGCGACCACCCGGAGCGTCTGGCCCCCCGCCCCGCCCGGCCGTCCCGTACGGCCCGCTGGGCGACGACCGCCTCGGTGGCCGCCGCCGGCGCCGGCGCCGCGGCCGCCGCGGCCGGACTGCGGCGGCGCGGGAGGTGACCATGGACGACCAGCCGGCCGTCGACGCCGTCGACACCGCCGTCTACACCGTGCCCACCGACGGCCCCGAGGCGGACGGCACGCTCGCCTGGGACAAGACGACCCTCGTCCTGGTCACCGTACGCTCCGGCGCGACCACCGGACTCGGCTACACCTACGGCGCCGCCGCCACCGCCCATCTGGTACGCGAACTGCTCGTCGGCACCGTCACCGGCCTGTCCGCCTGGGACGTGCCGCGCGCCAACGAGCTGATGTGCCGCGCCGTGCGCAACGCCGGACTGCCGGGCCTCGCCGCCCAGGCCGTCGCCGCCGTCGACATCGCCCTGTGGGACCTCAAGGCCCGCCTGCTCGGCCTGCCCCTCGTCCGCCTGCTCGGTGCCGCCCGCGACGACGTGCCGGTCTACGGCAGCGGCGGCTTCACCACCTACGACGCCGCCCGGCAGGAACGCCAGTTGCGCGGCTGGACCGAGGAACAGGGCATCCCCCGCGTGAAGATCAAGATCGCGGAGTCCTGGGGCACCCGGCAGGGCCGCGACCTCGAACGCGTCGCCCGCGCCCGGGCCGCCATCGGCGACACGGCCGAGCTGTACGTCGACGCCAACGGCGGCTACACCGGCGGGCAGGCGGTACGCGTCGCGGGCGCGCTCGCCGACCAGGGCGTCACCTGGTTCGAGGAACCCGTCTCCTCCGACCACCTCGCCCTCCTCGCCGACCTCCGCGGCCGGACCCCGCTCGACATCGCCGCCGGCGAATACGGCTACACCCTCGCCTACTTCGGGCACATGCTGGCCGCGGGCGCCGTCGACTGCCTCCAGGCCGACGTCACCCGGTGCGGCGGCATCACCGTCTGGCTGCGCGCCGCCGGGCTCGCCCACGCGCGCGGGCTTGACGTCTCCGGGCACTGCGCGCCCCACGCCCACGCCCACGCGGCGGCCGCCGTGCCCAACCTGCGCCACCTGGAATGGTTCCACGACCACGTCCGCATCGAACGGCTCCTGTTCGACGGCGCCCTCGACCCCGGCGGCGGCAGCGTCACGCCGGGCGCCGACGGAGCACCCGGACTCGGCCTGACCCTCGCCGCCGAACGCGCGGCACCGTACCGGGTGCAGTGAGGAAGACCCCGTTGACCAACCCGTTGACCGAGGAGAGGACCATGCCCCCCACCGTCGTCATCACCGGCGCCAGCGCCGGCATCGGCCGGGCCACCGCCCGCCTGTACGCCCGGCGCGGCGCCGACGTCGTCCTGGTCGCGCGCGGCGAGGGCGGCCTCGAAGCGGCGGCCGACGAGGTCGCGGCGCTCGGCGGACGGCCCCTGGTCCAGGCGGCCGACGCGGCCGACCCGGAGCGGCTGGAGGCCGTCGCCGAGGCCGCGGAACAGGCGTTCGGCCCGATCGACGTCTGGATCAACTGCGCGTTCTCCACGGTGTTCGCGCCGTTCGACGAGATCACCGCCGAGGAGTTCAAACGGGTCACCGAGGTCACCTACCTCGGCTTCGTCAACGGCACCCGCACCGCCCTGCGGCGCATGCTGCCCCGCGACCGCGGCACCATCGTGCAGGTCGGCTCCGCGCTCGGCGAGCGCTCCATCCCGCTGCAGTCGGCGTACTGCGGGGCCAAGCACGCGATCAACGGCTTCACCTCCTCGCTGCGCACCGAACTGCTGCACCGGGGGAGCAACGTGCACGTCACCGTCGCCCAGATGCCGGCCGTCAACACGCCCCAGTTCCAGTGGGTGCGCTCCCGGCTCTCCAAGCACCCGATGCCGGTCCCGCCGATCTACCAGCCCGAGGTCGCCGCCCGCGGCGTGCTCTACGCGGCGGACCACCCGCACCGCAAGCAGTACTACGTCGGCGCCTCCACCGCCGCCACGCTCTGGGCCAACCGGTTCGCGCCGGCGCTGCTCGACCGCTACCTGGCCCGCACCGGCTTCGACTCCCAGCAGACCGACAGCGTCCCGCCGGCCCACCTGGACAACCTCTTCGAACCCGTCGACCGCTCACCCGCCGACGACCAGGGCGCGCACGGCGCCTTCGACGACATCTCCCACGCCCGCTCCTGGCAGGAGACCCTGGTCCGGCACCCGGCCGCCACCGCCGCCGTCCTCGGCGCGGGCACCGCCACCGTGCTGGCCACCGTACGCGGCCTGCGCCGCCGCACCGCGTAGGCTCCGCACGTGCGCCTCCTGCTGCTGTCCGACACACACCTGCCCAAGCGGGCCAAGCGGCTCCCGGAGCAGGTGCTCGCCGAACTCCCGCGCGCGGACGCCGTCCTCCACGCCGGCGACTGGGTGGACACCGCCACCCTGGACCTGCTGGAGAGCCGCAGCCGCCGGCTGATCGCCGTCTACGGCAACAACGACGGCCCCGACCTGCGCGCCCGGCTGCCCGAGGTGGCCTACGCCGGACTGGGCGGCCTGCGCTTCGGCGTCGTCCACGAGACCGGCCCCGCCCAGGGCCGCGAGGCCCGCTGCGCGGCCCGCTTCCCGGACCTGGACGTCCTGGTCTTCGGACACAGCCACATCCCCTGGGACACCACCGCACCCGGCGGCCTGCGCCTGCTCAACCCCGGCTCGCCGACGGACCGCCGCCGCCAGCCGCACTGCACCTACCTGACGGCGACGGCCGCCGGCGGAGCGCTCACCGACGTGACCCTGCACCGGCTGCCGCGGCCGTAGCGCCACCCGTCCGCCGCAGCGGCTGTGCGACCATGCCGGAATGATCACCGGCACCGGCATACCCCCCGTCGTCCCCGCGGGCCGCATGGCCGGCCGCGCACAGCCCGTCCTCGACCTGCCGGACGGCGGCCCGCAACTCAGGCCCTGGCGGCCCGAGGACGCCGACGCGCTGGTCGCCGCCGGGCAGGACCCCGCGATCCGGCACTGGAACCTGTTCACCGTCGCCGACCGCGCGGAGGCCCGCGCCCGGATCGCGCGCATGCACGAGCGGTGGCGGGCCGAGACCGGCGCCGTGTGGGCCCTGGCCCGGCCGGACGGCCCGCCCCTCGGCCTCGTCGGTCTGAACGACGTCGACCTGGCCGCCGGCGGCGCCGAACTCGTCTACTGGCTGCTGCCCGAGGCCCGCGGCGCCGGCCTCGCCGTCACGGCGGTCCGGCGGCTCGCCCGGTGGGCCCTGGACGACCTGGGCCTGCACCGGCTGCGCCTGTGCCACTCGACGGCCAACCCCGCCTCCTGCCGGGTGGCGAACCGCTCCGGCTTCACCTTCGAGGGCACCCAACGCAGCGCCCTGCTGCACACAGACGGCTGGCACGACCAACACCTGCACGCCCGCATAACCGACACCCCGCAAAACCACACGCCATAACACAGCAAGCCCACGCCACCCGCCCAGACCGCCAGCCCCGGCCGGCCGCCCGAACGACGCCCTGCGGCCGGCCCGTTCCGGGTGTCTGGCCGAGTGGCGCCCTGCGGCCGACCCGGCCGAGCGGCGTTCTGCGGACGGACCGCCCCGGGCGTCTGGCCGAGCGGCGCTTCGCGGCCGGCCCGCCTTGGCCGTCTCGCCGGGTGGTCCCCTGCGGTCGGGCCGCCTGGGCTGTCTGGCCGAGTGGTGCTCCGTCGCCGCCTCGGTGCAGGGCCACGCCCGCCGGGCCGCGCGCCCCTGCGGCCGGGCTGCCCCGGCCGTCTGGCCGGATGGTGCCCTGAGGTCGGGCCGCCCGGGCTGTCCGGCCGAGCGGTGTTCCGTCGCCGCCTCCGTGCAGGGCCACGCCTGCCGGGCCGCTCCCGGTGGCCTCCGGGCCGGGGCGACACCGCGCCCTCGGCACAGCCGCCGCGCACACCGCCGGCCTCCTCGCTGTCCGGGCCAGCCACGGGCCGCGTACCGGCGGGCCGGCATCGCGTGACTCTCACGCAGGGTCCGCTCGCCCGGTGCCCCGCCCCAGGGGACGGGGATGTGGTCCTGCCCCGCCCCCGGGGACGCGGGCGTGGTCTCCGGGGTGAGTGGGGCACCCCGGAGACCACGGTCTGGGGGTGTCAGGCGTCGGTGCCGTTCCAGTCGGCCGGTACGTGTCCCAGCCGGACGCGTTGCGGGTGATCGCCGACCGGGACCGACGTCACCTTCCGCCCGGTGGCGAAGTCGATCGCCGTCACCTGGTCGGCGCCGCTCTCGGAGACGACGCAGTCCAAGCCGTCCCCGCTGACCGTCGCCCAGTACGGCTTGGACGCGGGGATCAGCGGGCCCTCCTGGAGCGAGGCGCGGTCGACCACGGTCGCGTAGTCGTCCATGGTGCCCGCGACGCACAGCTTGGTGCCCGCGGGGTTCATCGACAGGCCGTGGTGGCGTGAGTCGTTGACCCAGGTGGTGCGGTCCTCGCTGGTCGCCGGGTTCTTCGGCAGGGTCTTCATCCGGGTGATCTTGTCGGTGGCGACGTCGTACTCGAAGAAGCCGTTGAAGAAGGACACCTGGAAGTACAGCTTGGACTCGTCGGAGGAGAACACGGCCGGGCGGACCGCGTCGGAGAAGTCCTTCAGCCCGTACGCGTCCAGCCGCTGACGCATGTCGACGACCTTGACCTGCTTGTACGTCGTCGCGTCCACGACCGTGATGTGCCGGTCGCCCTTGGTCCAGTCCCAGCCGGGACTGTCGAGGTCGGTGTTGACGTCGCCGATGGACATGTTCCAGATGTACTTGCCGTCCTTGGTGAAGATGTTCTCGTGCGGCTTGGCCCCGGTCGCGAACGAGCCGAGCTGCCGGCCGGTGGCGATGTCCAGCACGTGCACGGTGTCGGCGGTCGAGGCGGAGACCGCCACCCGGGTGCCGTCCGGGGAGACCGCCATGTGGTCGGCCCGGTAACCGGCCACGGGGAACCGCCAGTTGACCTTCCCGCTGGTCAGGTCGATGGAGACGACATCGGCGAAACTGGGCCGGGAGACCACCACCGACCGGCCGTCCGGCGTGGAGTACATGTCGTCGGCGAACTGGTCGTGGCCCTCGCCGACGCTGTTGCGGATCGCCTGGAAGTAGATCCACTTGACCGGGTCGGCGTTGATCTCCGCCAGCCGCGCCGCCTTGTCCGGGATCACGCTGATCCGGCCGATCCTCGCGAAGTCACCGGAGGAGCGGATGACATCGGCGGTGCCGTCCCAGTTGTTGCCGACGAACAGCACCTCGCGCAGGCCGTCGGGGGCGGCGGGACGGGCGGAGGCGGCGGCCGCGGGGCCGGCGGCGGTGAGGGCGAGGGCGACGGCCACGGAGCACAGGAGCCTGGTTCTGGAGACAGCCATGACGGCTCTCTTTCCTCGGAGGGAATCTGAACACGGGCGCTTTCACAGTGGACTTACTGAAAAGTAAGGAGAAGGCGGCCTTCTCGACAAGAGGCGTGCACGACACGATCGAACGACCGGCGGATGACGGAGGGGGACGCGTGGACGGCAGGCTCAGAGCGCCGACGGGACGCTACGGCGGCCGGTCCGCCGCGGAACGGCAGGCCGAGCGGCGCCGCCGCTTCCTCGACGCGGCCCTGCGGCTCTTCGGCGACACGCCCGGCTACCGGAGCACCACGGTCGCCGCGCTCAGCCGGGCCGCGGGCCTGTCCACCCGCCAGTTCTACGAGGAGTTCCGCACCCTGGAGGACGTCCTCGCCGCCCTGCACCTCCAGGTCAACGGCTGGGCCGAGCAGGCCGTCCTGGACGCGCTCGCCGACGCCGAGGGGCTGCCCCTGCCCGAGCGCGCCACCGTGCTCTTCCGGGCCTACGCCCGCGCGGTCACCGCCGACCCGCGCCGCGTCCGCATCGCCTTCATGGAGATCATCGGCGTCAGCGCCCGCCTGGAGGAGCAGCGGCTCGCCCGCCGCGCCCGCTGGGTCGCCCTGATCCGCGCCGAGGCGGACGCGGCCGTGGCCCGGGGCGAGGCGGCGCCGCGCGACTACCGGCTCGCGGCCACCGCCTTCATCGGCAGCGTCAACGGCCTGCTGCACGACTGGACCGCCGGCTGGGTCGACGCCACGCTCGACGAGGTGGTGGACGAGCTGGTCCGGCTGCTGCTCGGCATGCTCCGGCCGGACGGCCGGCGGCCCGGGACCGGCTGACCCCGGCGCCCGGGCCGCAGTCCCGGCGGGCAGGGCGCGGCTCGGCGCGCGTGATCGCAGCGGAGCTGGTCTGCTGGGTGGGAAGGCCGTCGTACCCGTTCACACCGGAGACCACCATGAGTACCTACCGGGTCGCGCAGGTGACCGCTCCCCACGGCTCCTTCGAACTGGTCGAGCGCGAGGTCGCCCGGCCGGGTCCCGGCCGGGCGAGGATCGCCGTCGAGGCGTGCGGCGTCTGCCACAGCGACGCCCTCTTCGTCGGCGCCGCGCTGCCGGGCGTCACGTTCCCGGTGGTGCCGGGCCACGAGATCGCCGGCCGGATCGAGGAGCTGGGCGAGGGCGTGCGGGAGCGCGGCTGGCAGGTGGGCGACCGAGTGGCCGTCGGCTGGTTCGGCGGCAGCTGCGGCCACTGCGTGCCCTGCCGCGAGGGCGACTTCGTCGTGTGCCCGAACCTGACGGTGCCCGGCTGGGCCTACGACGGCGGGTTCGCCGAGCAGGTCACCGTGCCCGCCGACGCCCTGGCCCGCGTTCCCGACGCCCTGGCCGCGAGCGACGCCGGACCGATGGCCTGCGCGGGTGTGACCACGTACAACGGGCTGCGGCGCAGCTCCGCCCGGCCCGGGGACCTGGTCGCGGTGCTCGGCCTCGGCGGTCTGGGACACCTCGGTGTGCAGTACGCGGTCGCCATGGGCTTCGAGACGGTGGGCATCGCCCGGGGCGCCGAGAAGGCCGACTTCGCCAAGCGGCTGGGCGCCCACCACTACATCGACAGCACCTCCGGCACGCCCGTCGCCGAGGCGTTGCGGTCCCTCGGCGGCGCCCGGGCCGTCCTGGCCACCGCCGGGAACTCCGATGCCATCACCGCCACCGTGGACGGCCTGGCCCACCGCGGCGAGCTCGTGGTCATCGGAGCCGACACCGCCCCGCTCGGGGTCAGCCCGGCCCAGCTGCTGATGGCCGGCCGGGTCGTGCGCGGCCACCCGTCCGGCACCGCGCGGGACGTGGAGGACACCATGGCGTTCAGCGCCCTGCACGGCATCCGCCCGATGACCGAGACGGTGCCGCTGGAGCGGGCCGGGGAGGCGTACGACAAGATGCTCGCCGGCGCCGCCCGGTTCCGCATGGTGCTGACCACCGGCTGACCACCGGCTGACCGCCCGGCAGCGGCCCGGCACGGGACGCGAGGGCCGAAACGGCTCAGCCCGGCAGCCGTTCCAGCGCGGCGAGCACGGGCGCGGCACCGTCCTCGTCCCGGATCCGGGCCCCCAGCGCCTCGGCGCGCCGCCGGTACGCCGGATCCCGGGTGGCCCGGACCAGGGCCGCGGCCAGCGCGTCCACGGTCAGTCCGCGCAGCGGTACGACGGCCGGGGCGACGCCCAGCGCGACCAGCCGCGCCGCCCAGAAGCCCGCGTCGAACTGCACCGGCACCGGCACGGCCGGCACCCCGGCGCGCAGCCCCGCCGCCGTGGTGCCCGCGCCCGCGTGATGGACCACGGCGGCCAGCCGCGGGAACAGCGGCGCGTGCGGCACCTCGCCGATGGTCAGCATGTCGTCCCCGTCCGCCGCGAGCCCGCCCCAGCCGCGCTGGATCACTCCGCGCAGCCCGGCCCGCCGCAGCGCCGCCACCACCCGCGCGCTGAGCCGCCCGGCGTCCGGCACGGTGGCGCTGCCCAGCCCGACGAAGACCGGCGGCGGCCCGGCGTCCAGGAACTCCCGCACGGCCCCGGGGAGCGGGGTCCCGTCCTCGTACGGCCACCAGTAGCCGCCCACCTCCAGGCCGGCCCGCCAGTCACCGGGCCGGGGCACCACCAGCGGGCTGAAGCCGTGATGCACCGGCCAGCGCCGCCGCTCCCGGGCCCGCAGCGCGGCACCGGTGCGCAGCGGGGGCAGGCCGAGCCGCTCGCGCAGGGCCGGGACGGCACCGGAGAAGATCTGCTCCACCGCCTGGTTCACACCGTGCCCGGCGAGCCGGTTGACCGGCCCGCCCCAGGACCCGCCGCCGAGCACCGCGGGGGCGAACTCCCGGGTGGCGGCGAGGGGTTGCAGATAGACACCCAGGCTCGGCAGCCGCAGTCCCTCGGCGATCGTCTGCCCGAGTGGGGCCACGGAGGCGGACAGCAGCAGCACGTCGCTGTCCCGGGCCGCGCCGAGCAGGTCCTCGGTCAGCCGGCCGACCACGCGCCGCGCCAGATCCGCCACCCGCAGCAGTTTCCCGCCGCCACCGGCACTGCGGTGCAGGCCCCGGCCGCGCGGGGACTCCAGTTCCGCCCGCGGGTCCACCGGCAGCGCGTGGAACCGCACGCCCGAACCCGCCACCAGCGGCTCGAACCGCCCGTGGGTGACCAGGGTGACCTCGTGCCCGGCCAGCACGAGCCGGTGCCCGAGCCCGGTGTACGGGGCGGCGTCGCCCCGGGAACCCGCCGTCATGACCGCAACGCGCACGAGCGTCAGTATGGCCGCTCCCCGCGGCCCCGGTACCCCGAAGTCCCGATTCCGGGGACGCTTTCCGCCCGCGCGGCCCCGAGAGCTCCAGGGCGGTGACATCGTCGTCCCGCAACGGACGCTTTCCGCCCGCGCGGCCCCGCGCCCGGCCCGCGTCCGGACGGCGCTCTTACGCCCCGAGCTGCCGGGCGGCGGCCGTCACGGTCTGCTCCAGCAGCGTGGCGATCGTCATCGGACCGACCCCGCCCGGCACCGGCGTGATCAGCGCGGCCCGCTCCACGGCGGAGTCGAAGTCGACGTCGCCCACGTTCCCCGGGTTGTAGCCCGCGTCGATCACGACCGCGCCCGGCTTGACGTCCTGCCCGCGGATCAGCCGGGGCCGGCCGACCGCGGCCACGACGATGTCGGCCTCGCGGACCACCGCCGACAGCTCCCGGGTGCGCGAGTGGCAGTACGTCACCGTGGCGTCCCGGGCCAGCAGCAGCATGCCCACCGGCTTGCCGAGGATCGCGCTGCGGCCCACCACCACGGCCCGCTTCCCGGCCGGGTCGACGCCGTACTCGTCCAGCAGCCGCATGATGCCGCCCGGTGTGCAGGAGACGAAGCCCGGCAGCCCGAAGCTCATCGTGGCGAAGGAGGCGAACGTGACACCGTCCACGTCCTTCTCCGGCGCGATCGCCTCGAACGCCGCCCGCTCGTCGATGTGCTCGCCCGCCGGGTGCTGCAACAGGATGCCGTGCACCTCCGGGTCGGCCGACAACTCCCGCAGCGCGCCCACGAGTTCGGCGGTCGTGGTGGTCGCGGGCAGCGTGACGTGCCGGGAGGTGATGCCGGCTTGGCGGCAGCGGTTCTGCTTCATGCGGACGTACGTCACGGACGCCGGGTCCTCGCCGACCAGCACGGTGGCGAGGCACGGCGCGGTGCCGGTGCGTGCGGTGAGGGCGGCGGCCTGCCGCGCGGTCTCCTCGACGATGCGGCGGGCGGGCGCGGTGCCGTCCATCAGACGGGCCTGAGTCATGCGGCACACTCCTGGGCGGGGATCGGCTCTTCTCGCCCAGGCGCGCGGCTGCTGCACGGGCCGCTCCCCGGTGGTGCTCCACCTCAGCGCCAGTCACGGCCCGCGTCCAGGGTAACCGAGCGTGCGTACGTCCGCCGTACCGCCCTCCCGCGGCCCCGGGGCCTACTCGTCCCAGGCCTGGATGATGAGCTGATCGGCGATCTTGCCGTCCCGCAGGGTGACCATCGACTCGGCGAGGACCCGGGTGCCGTCCGCGTACTCGCAGGACTCGCTGTAGGCGGCGCGGTCGCCCTGGACGACGCACTGCTCCAGCTTGTGCGTCATGTCGCGGCTGTAGATGTCGTCCAGCAGCTCGGCGATCGGGCCCCGGCCGTGCAGGACCGTGGGGTGGCTGGGCTGGTGGTCGCGGTCGACGATGCGGATCTTTGCGTCGTCCGCGTAGAGCGACAGCAGGTTGTTGCCGGTGTTCCCCTCGATCCCCCGGCGGAGGGTCTCGATGTCGAAGGCGGAGCCCGTCGTACTCATGGTGACCTCCTTCAGATGCCCGGGGCCCGTCCGGAAGCGGACCGCACGGGTCCCCTTCGACGAGACTCCTCCGCCCCGGCGGTTCCGGCAAGCGCGGCCGCCGCGCTCAGCCTCACGGGTGAGGCCGTCGCGCCGCCCGTGTCCGGCCGGGGCCCGCGGCCGTTGCCGGGACATGATCTCAACACGACGTATCGTCGCCGCCGTCGGTCTGGCCGCCGGGATCGCGGGGCTGGCCGTGCCGCAGGCGAGCGCGGCGGGCTCCGGCGCGCCGCTGGTCGGGAAACTGGGCGCGCTCAACACGCTGGACTCCCTCACGACCGGCGCCGTGCCCGCATCCCACCGGGACCAGGTGCCGCGCGTCAGCGGCCAGGTGCAGGAGCTGAAACACCTCCGCGAGCTGCACCAGCTGAACCAGGTGCAGCAGGTCCTCGCCCCGGCGGCGCCCGTGCTCGGGCTGCTGGGCGGCATCCACTGAGGACACCCGCCGGGGTGCGGGCCGTACCGGCCGGGACGGCCCGCACCCCGGCCGGCGGCCGGAAAGATCCACGAACGCCCCCGTGGCCCGTCCCGCCGGGGATCACTCCCGCGTAGGGTCGGCCGTGCAGGCATTCGACGAAGGGACCAGTCCATGGCGCAGGAAGTACGCGGAGTGATCGCACCGGGCAAGAACGAGCCCGTGCGGATCGAGACGATCGTGGTGCCGGACCCGGGGCCCGGCGAAGCCGTCGTACGCGTCCAGGCCTGCGGGGTCTGTCACACCGATCTGCACTACAAGCAGGGCGGCATCTCCGACGACTTCCCCTTCCTGCTCGGCCACGAGGCGGCCGGCGTCGTGGAGTCGGTCGGCGCGGGCGTCACCGACGTCGCCCCCGGCGACTTCGTCATCCTCAACTGGCGGGCCGTGTGCGGCCAGTGCCGGGCCTGTCTGCGCGGCCGGCCCTGGTACTGCTTCGACACCCACAACGCCCGGCAGAAGATGACCCTCGCCGCCACCGGCCAGGAGCTGTCGCCGGCCCTCGGCATCGGCGCCTTCGCGGAGAAGACGCTCGTCGCGGCGGGCCAGTGCACCAAGGTCGACCCGGCCGTCTCCCCGGCGGTGGCCGGCCTCCTCGGCTGCGGTGTGATGGCCGGCATCGGCGCCGCGATCAACACCGGGAACGTCGGCCGCGGCGACTCGGTCGCCGTCATCGGCTGCGGTGGTGTCGGCGGCGCGGCCGTCGCCGGGGCGAACCTGGCCGGCGCGGCGCGGATCATCGCCGTGGACATCGACGACAGCAAGCTGGCCAAGGCGCGCGCGCTGGGCGCCACCCACACCGTCAACTCCCGGGACACCGGCCCGGTGGAGGCGGTCCGCGAGCTGACCGGCGGCTTCGGCGCCGACGTCGTCATCGAGGCCGTCGGCCGCCCGGAGACCTACCGGCAGGCCTTCTACGCCCGTGACCTCGCCGGCACCGTCGTCCTCGTCGGCGTCCCCACGCCCGAGATGCGGCTCGAACTGCCCCTGCTGGACGTCTTCGGCCGCGGCGGCGCCCTGAAGTCAAGCTGGTACGGCGACTGCCTGCCCACCCGTGACTTCCCGATGCTGATCGACCTGCACCTGCAAGGCCGCCTGCCGCTCGACGCGTTCGTCACCGAGACGGTCCGACTGGACGAGGTGGAGCAGGCGTTCGAGCGGATGCACCACGGTGACGTGCTGCGCTCGGTGGTGGTGCTGTGATGGCCGCCCGCATCGAACGCCTCGTCACCCGCGGGCAGTTCACCCTCGACGGCGGAACCTGGGACGTCGAGAACAACGTGTGGCTCGTCGGCGACGACCGCGAGGTGATCGTCATCGACGCCGCGCACGACGCCGAGGCCATCGCCCGCGCCGTCGGCGACCGGCGGCTGACCGCCATCGTGTGCACGCACGCCCACAACGACCACGTCAACGCCGCCCCGGCCCTCGCCGACCGCACCGGCGCCACCATCTGGCTGCACCCCGACGACCTGCCGCTGTGGCGGCAGACCCACCCGGAGCGCGACCCCGACCGGCACCTCCTGGACGGCCAGGTCATCGAGGCGGCCGGCGCCGACCTCACCGTCCTGCACACCCCCGGCCACGCCCCGGGCGCCGTCTGCCTGTACGACCCCGGGCTCGGCACCGTGTTCACCGGCGACACCCTCTTCCAGGGCGGCCCGGGTGCCACCGGGCGCTCCTACTCGCACTTCCCGACGATCATCGACTCGGTCCGCGACCGCCTCCTCACCCTCCCGCCCGCGACCAAGGTCCTCACCGGCCACGGCGACGCCACGACCATCGGCGCCGAGGCTCCCCACCTGGACGAATGGATCGCCCGCGGACACTGAGACCGCGCAAGTCCCGTCCCGCGCCCGCGGCGGCCGACTGACATCCCGCCCCGGAAAGCCGACAGAAGGTGTCCGGTTTCCCGGTGAGGGTGGGTCACGGCAGCACACGCACCGCACGGGAGGCAGGACATGACAGGACCACTGGACGGCAAGGTGGCGCTGGTCGCCGGGGCGACCCGGGGCGCGGGCCGGGGCATCGCCGTGGAACTCGGCGCGGCCGGCGCCACCGTGTACGTCTCGGGCCGCAGCACCCGGGCCCGCCGCTCCGAGTACGACCGCCCGGAGACCATCGAGGACACCGCCGACCTCGTCACCGCGGCCGGCGGCCGGGGCATCGCCGTACCGGCCGACCACCTCGACCGGACCGCCGTACGGCACCTGGTGGACCGTATCGCGGACGAGCAGGGCCGCCTCGACGTGCTCGTCAACGACATCTGGGGCGGCGAGAAGCTCTTCGAGTGGGACACGCCCGTGTGGGAGCACGACCTGGACAACGGGCTGCGGCTGCTCCGCCTCGCGGTCGAGACCCACGCCGTCACCAGCCACTACGCCCTGCCGCTGCTGCTGCGCCGGCCCGGCGGCCTGGTCGTGGAGGTCACCGACGGCACCGCCGAGCACAACCGCGACACCTACCGCGTGAACTTCTTCTACGACCTCGCCAAGGCGTCCGTGCTGCGCATGGCCTTCGCCCTGGGCCACGAACTCGGCCCGCGCGGGGCGACGGCGGTGGCCCTGACGCCCGGCTGGATGCGCTCGGAGATCATGCTCGACGCGTACGGCGTCCGCGAGGAGAACTGGCGGGACGCCCTGGCCCGCGAACCCCACTTCGCCATCTCCGAGACCCCGCGCTTCACCGGCCGCGCCGTCGCCGCGCTCGCCGCCGACCCGGACGTGGCCCGGTTCAACGGCCAGTCCCTGTCCAGCGGCGGCCTCGCGCGGACCTACGGCTTCACCGACCTCGACGGCAGCCGGCCGGACGCCTGGCGGTACCTGGCCGAGGTGCAGGAGGCGGGCGGCCCGGCGGACGTCACCGGCTACCGGTGAGACCGGTGGTGGGCGTCCGGTGTGTGAGGAAAGCTCGTGCAGCGGCGGTGAAACGGGGCCCGTCGGGACGTACCGTCGGCGCATGACCGATCCCACCCGCTTTGCAGGGCACGGAGTTCTCGTCACGGGCGCCGGCCGTGGCATCGGTGCCGCCGTCGCCCGGCGGCTCGCCGAGGAGGGCGGCCGGGTCCTGGTGACCGACCGGGACCTGCCCGAGGCCGAACGCACCGCCGCCGGACTGCGCCGGCGGGGCCTGGCCGCCGAGGCGTTCGGCTGCGACGTGGCCGACCGCGCCGCCGTCGAGGCGGCCGTCGCCCGCGCCGTCACCGCCTTCGGCTCGCTCGACGTGCTGGTCAACTGCGCCGCCCAGTGCAGCCCGGACGTCCCGCTCTTCGAGGACGACCCCGACGAGGTGTGGGCGCGCGACCTGGACGTCACGCTCACCGGCGCGCACCGCTGCTGCCGGGCCGCCCTGCCCCACCTCGCCGCCTCCGGACGCGGGGCCATCGTGAGCATCGGCTCCGTCAACGGCCTCCAGGACTTCGGCAACCACGCCTACAGCGCCGCCAAGGCCGGCCTCGGCTCGCTCACCCGGACCCTCGCCGGGCACGCGGCGCCCAGAGGCGTCCGGGTCAACCTCGTGGTGCCGGGCACCGTCCGCACCTCCGCGTGGGAGGGCCGGGAGGACGACCTGGACGCGGTGCGCGGCCTGTACCCGCTCGGCCGGGTCGGCGAACCGGAGGACGTCGCCGCCGCGGTCGCCTTCCTCGCCTCGCGCGACGCCGCCTGGATCACCGGCACCACCCTCGTCGTCGACGGCGGCCTCACCGCCGTCCACACCGGATTCCGCGCGGCGGTCCGGCGCGCCCCCTGACCCCGGAGCCCTCACCCGGAGGCCGCCGCCAGCACCGTCAGCACCCGGTCGGTGTCGGCCTGAGTGGTCCGCCAGTTGCTGAACGCCGCGCGCAGTGCGGGCACCCCGTCGTACACCGTCGGTGTCACATACGCCTCGCCGGACGCGGCGACCGCCCGGGCCAGTTCCGCCACCCGCTCCCGCGACGGGTCCGCGGCCAGGGTGAAGCAGACCACGTTGAGCCGCACCGGGGCCAGCAGCCGCAGGCCCGGCAGCGCCTCGATGCCCGCGCCGAGCCGGCGGGCCAGGGCCACGTTGCGCGCCACGATCTCCCGGTGCCCGGCCCGCCCGTACGCCACCAGCGAGAACCAGGCCGGCAGGGCCCGCAGCCGGCGCGAGTTCTCCGGGGTCAGATGCAGGAACTCCGGGTCGCCCTCCGGCACGCCCAGATACGGCGACGCGTTGTGGAACACCTCCACCTGGAGGTCCGGGCGCCGGGTGAACTGGACGGCCGCGTCATAGGGCACGTTGAGCCACTTGTGCAGGTCCACGCAGACCGAGTCGGCCGCGTCCAGCCCGTCGACCAGCGCGGCGTGTTCCGGGCAGAGCGCGGCGAACGCGCCGAACGCCCCGTCCACGTGCAGCCAGAAGTCGTACCGCTCCTTCAGCGCGGCGATCGCCCGCAGATCGTCGAAGTCGACCGTGTTCACGGTGCCCGCGTTGGCGACGACGAGCACCGGCCGGCCGGCCCGCTCGGCCAGCGCCGCCTCCAGCGCGCCCACGTCGACGGCCTCCCGGCCGCCCGGCAGCAGCGGCACCCGCCGCAGCCGGTCCCGGCCGAGGCCCAGCACGGACATGGCCTTCGCGATGCTGGAGTGCGGGCTGCCCGAGAGCACGTCGAGCGGGCCCAGCGCCGCGGCGCCCTGCCGGGAGACGTCCACGCCCAGCCGTTCGCCGGCCCACTGGCGGCCGATGGCCAGCCCGACCGTATTGGACATGGTCGCGCCGGTCACGAACGCCCCGCTGTGCGCCTCGCCCAGCCCGAACAGCTCGCGCAGCCACGCCACCGTCTCCCGCTCCAGCTCCTGCGCCCAGGAACCGCCCGCACCGGACAGGTTCTGGTCGAACGCGGAGGTCAGCCAGTCGCCGGCCACGGAGGCGGGCGTCGCGCCGCCGGTGACGAAGCCGAGGTAGCGCGGTCCGGCCGAACCGGAGAAGCCGGGCGCCCACCGCTCGGCGAAGTGCGCGAGGGCCGCCTCGCCGCCCACGCCGCCGGCCGGCAGCGGGGCGCGGTCCGGGGTCCGGCCGGGCGCGGCGACCGGCCGCCCGGCCAGCTCCGCCACCTCCCGGGCTGCGAGGTCACGGGCGGCCTGGAGCAGTGCGGGGAGCCGGGCGAGATCACCGGCGAGCGTGGGGTCCATGCGCCGCAGCCTAGGCCGCGGGGCATCTCCCGCGCCTGGTCCACTTCGCAGGGAGTGGACCGGTAAAACTGGACCGGTGGACACTGGATTCGTCGCCGCGCTCGGCGACTGGCGCACCCGCTCCGAACCGCTCGCCCACGCCCTGGCCGCGGCGGTCCGGGAGGCCGTGATCGACGGCCGGCTCCCGGCCGGCACCCGGCTGCCCTCGGAACGGGAACTGGCCCGCGCCCTGCGCCTGAGCCGGGGCACGGTGGTCGCCGCGCTCAGCCTGCTGCGCGCCGACGGCTGGCTGCGCACCCGGCACGGCAGCGGCAGCGCCGTACGGCTGCCCGCCCGCCTCACCGAACGCACCAGCCCCTGGTCCCTCGACCGGGGCGGTGCTCCCGGCGCCGACCTCGACCTCACCCTGGCGGTGACCGCCGCACCCCACGACGCCTACCGGGCCGCCCTCGCCCGCGCCGCCGAGCTGAGCGGGCCCCTGCTCGTGGACTCCGGCACCGCCACGGCCGGCCTGCCCCGGCTGCGCGCCCTGCTGGCCGACCGCTACACCCGGGCCGGCCTGGCCACCCGGCCCGAACAGATCCTGGTCACCGCCGGTGCCCAGGCCGCCCTGACGCTGCTCCTGGACCAGCTGCACACCGACCGCACCGCGCCCGTGCTGGTGGAGAACCCCGCCTACCCCGGCGCCCTCGCCGTACTGCGCGCCCGCCGGGCCCGCCTGCTGCCCCTCCCGGTCACCACCCCGGACGGCTGGGACACCGCGCACCTGGCCGCCACCGTGCGCCGGCACCGTCCACGCCTCGCCTATCTGGTCCCGGACTTCCACAACCCGACCGGCGCCCACATGGACACCGCCACCCGCCGCGAGGTCGCCGCGCTCGCCGACCGCCACGAGCTGACCGTCATCGCCGACGAGACCATGCGCGAGCTGGACCTGCGGACACCGCCCGGCACCGAGCCGCACCTCGCCGGCGCCCGGGTCATCCAGATCGGCTCCACGAGCAAGATCCTGTGGAGCGGCCTCAGGGTCGGCTGGCTCCGGGCCACCGCGGAGCTGGTACGGCAACTGCGGCTGAACCCGCTCCAGGCCCAGCTCGCGCCGCCGCCCCTGGAGCAGCTCATCGCCGCCGAACTGCTCGGCGCGCCGCTGCCGGACCTGCTCGCCGACCGGCGTGCCCGGCTGCGCGCCCAGCGCGACCACCTCGCCGGGCTGCTCGCCGGCACCGGCTGGACGTACACCGTCCCGGCGGGCGGACTGACCCTGTGGCTGCGTCTGGACGGCACCGGCCCGCGCGCCACGGACCTGGCCGCCCGCGCCGCCGCCCGCGGTCTCGCCCTCACCCCGGGCCCCCGTTTCGCCGCCGACCGCACCACCCTGACCCGGCATCTGCGGCTGCCGTTCACGGCGACTCCGGAGACCCTGACCCGGGCGGTCGAGCTGCTCCGGGCGTGTTGTACGGTCTGAACTTCACCGTTTCGTCACAGCCTGACCGGAAACACAACCATGCCCTCACCGGCCCGGTCTAGTAGTCCGAGACCGCGGGAATGCGCGCAGGAAGGCACCCGGGGAGGACCGGGCGAACCACCGGAGAACCGGAAAGAAGGAGAGAGGCCGCCATGGGGGGCATACGCACAAGAGGCGTCGTCGCGCTGGGTGTCACGGGACTGGTGGCGCCGCTCGCGCTCGCCCTCACCGCCGCACCGGCACAGGCCGCGAGCTGTACGACGCGCACGGGGCCGTACCAGAAGCAGGTGGAGAAGTTCCTGGGCCGGCCGGTCGACGGCAGGCAGTCCGCCGGCGACTGCAAGGCGGTCCAGGCGTTCCAGAACAAGCACGGCATCACGCCGAACATCGGCTATGCCGGGCCCGTCACCTGGGGCGTGATGGACCTCATGAACAAGCAGAAGGCCGTCGGGAAGAAGCCGAACAAGGACGGCAAGTGCCCGGTGAACAAGGGCCGGATCGCCTGCGTGAACCTCACGCTCCAGCTCAGCTGGATCCAGGACGGCGGCCGGCTGGTCTACGGCCCGGTGCCGGTGCGCACCGGCCGCGACGGCTTCGAGACCCGCACCGGCCTGAAGAAGATCTACTGGCGGGACATCGATCACGTCTCGTCCGTCTACGACGTGCCGATGCCCTACAGCCAGTTCTTCGACGGCGGGCAGGCCTTCCACTCGGTCGGTCTGAGCATGTGGAACCCGCCGGGCTCGCACGGCTGCGTCAACATGACGAAGACGGTCGCCAAGAAGTACTGGTCGCTGCTGAGGAACGGCGACGACGTCTTCGTCTACGGCCGCAAGCCCGGCACCTGAGCCCGCGGCGCCGGGGCGGCGGGTGGCACCGGGAACGGACGTGCCGTTTCCGGTTGACACCTTGACGTGATGAGTAACACGGTCCGGAATGTCCGTATCGCGGGTACTTACTCACATCGCCTTCACGTCGCTCGGCATATGCTTCACAGCATGTCCACCACTGTTGAACCCGTCTCCGAGCGATCGGCCGCGGAGGTCAACGAGGAGATCCGGGCCCTGTGGCGCCGGTCGGGCGGGACTCTGACCACCGAGCAGCGCGCGGAGTATCAGCGCCTCGTGCTGGAGTGGGCCGCCGCGGCCCCGCGGTCGCACCGGGCAGCCTGACCGGCCCGCGCGCACCACGCCGTACCGTGGAGGGCACCCGTGTCACCGCACGGGTGTCCTCTTCTCGTCCTCCCCGCCGCGCCCCGGCGCCCGGTCAGCCCCAGGTCGCCGAATAGTGCCGCCGGTAGGCCTTGCGGTCCTGCTCGGCCCGCAGGTACCGGGTGGCGACCAGCGCGATCAGACTGCCCGCGACCACCAGCAGTCCCGGCCCGACGTTCCGGGTGTCGACCAGCCGGGCCAGCGGGGTGCCGCCCGGCCCGCCCGTCACCGGCGCAGAGGAACCCGGCGAGGCCGTGCCGGGCGCCCGCGCGCCCTGGTCCGCCGGGGCCGACCGCGCGGGCGAGCCTTCCCGGGCGCCGCCCGCGGCGGGACCCGGCACGATCAGCCGGACCCCGAGCGCCGACAGCGCCTTGGTCACCGGCTGGAAGAACGTCGTCCCGCCCGCCGCGCAGTCCCCGTTGCCGCCCGAGGTGACGCCCAGCGCCACGCCCTCGGAGAACAACGGGCCGCCGCTGTCGCCCGGTTCGGCGCACACCGTGGTCTCGATCAGCCCGGTGACCGTGCCCTCCGGGTAGTTGACGGTCGCGTCCAGCGCGGTGACCCGGCCGTCGTGCAGCCCGCTGGTGCTGCCGCTGCGGAACACCCGCTGCCCGACCGCCGGATCGGCCGCCCCGGTGATCCGCACGCCCTTGCCGCCGCCCACCGCCACCACGTCGGCGCCCGCGCCCGCGGTGCCGCCGGCGTACCGCACGAGCGAGAAGTCCCCGCCCGGGAAAGAGCTGTTCACGGTGGTGCCGAGCGGCGGGCCGCCCTGGCCGCCGGCGAACCAGGCGGCCCCGGTGTCCCCGCAGTGCCCGGCCGTGAGGATGAAGTCGGAGCGCCCGTCGGTGACGTTGAACCCGGCCGAGCAGCGCCCGCCGGCCGACAGGATGGGCTGCGCGCCGTTCAGCCGCGTGGTGAACGCGCCGTTCGTCCGTTCCATGTGCACGAAGGAGCCGATCCGGCCCGCGACCCGGCTCAGCCGGGACCAGTCCCCGGCGGACACCGTGGGGTCGGCGCGGACCACGACCCGGTTGGCGCGGTAGTCCACCGCCCAGGCCGTGCCCGGCACCCGCGGCGCCGAACGCAGCGCCGCCGCCGCCGACTTCAGCTCGTCCATGCTGTGCGTCACGATCCGCGCGCCGGCCCCGGCCCGGCGCACCGCCCGCGCCGCCGCCGCGTCGGTCACCGCCACGACCGGACGCCCGTCGGCGCCGAGCCAGCTGCCCGCCGTACGGGCGGTGCCCAGCCGCGCCACCAGCGCGGCGCCGGTGCCGTCCGGGGCGCGCAGGACACCGGCGACGGCCGGCGCAGGCGCACGCGCGAGGGCCGCCTGGGCGGTCATGGCGCTCCCCAGGAGGAGTCCGCCGGCCGCCGCCAGCCGTGTCACTCGCCGGACGACCCGTCGTCGTGCGTGCCGCATGGAAGGCTCCCGAAGCCGAACCCGACCGCGCGGTGCCCGCACCGGGCACCGCGGGGCCCCCGGTACGTCGACGGCCCGCTCCTCCATACGGCGTGCGCGGCACGGGTGTTCACCGGCGCCGGCCGCTCAGTTCTTGCGGGCCACCCCGCCGAACATGGCGACCTCCTCCGGCGCGGCCCCGGCGTCCGGCCCGGGCCGCCACCGCGAGCGGTCGCCGGCGGCTGCCGGGTTGTCGGTCACGTGAGTCAGCTCCTGTGCCTGAGGGATGCCTGACGGGAGGTACACCGTGCGCTAGGAAATCCAGACGGCCGAGCCGATCTTCACGGCCCGACCTGGAATGTGACCGGCCCTTACACTGCGGACATGGACGACACGCGGCTCGACCGGCTCGGTTCCGGCAAGTATCTGCTGCTGACCAGCTACCGCAGGAACGGCACGCCCGTCGCCACCCCGGTGTGGGTGGTCCGGGACGGCGACCGCCTCGGGGTGTGGACCGCCGCCGGCAGCGGGAAGGTCAAGCGGGTCCGGCGCCGCCCCGACGTCCTCGTCGGCCCGTGTGACCTGCGCGGCAACCCGACCGGCGATCAGCGGCCCGCCACCGCCGAGATCACCGACGCGGCCACCACCGCCCGTTACCGCAAGCTGATCGCCCGTAAGTACGGCGTCCTCGGCCGGCTCAGCCTGCTGGGCAGCCGGCTCCGCCGCGGCAAGGCCGGCACGGTCGGCATCCGGGTGACCCTCGGACCGTGAGGGCCACCCGGGGGTGTCCTACGACGCGTCCAGCACCGAACCCGTCAGCTCCAGCCCGCCGGCCTGCGGTTCGCCGGTGCCCAGGTCGGTCTGCCGGAACCGCACCGACTCCGTGGCCTCCCGGACCCGGTCCTTGACCGTGGGCACGGTGATGTCCGCGCTGGTGCGGCCGGCCGGGATGTCCGCCCACAGGTAGAGCCCGGACAGCTTGGACAGGGCACGCTCGGGATCGGGCTTCTCCCCGGTCATGTCCTTCAGCCAGCCGGCCGGCACGTCCTTGGTGGACAGCTCCGGAGCGGTGGCCGGCGCGACCTCGAACAGGGCGCCGAGGTCGACGTCCACCGGCTCCGACAGCGACAGGCGCCAGGTGAGCGTCTTCCCCTCGGTCACCTTGCCGGCCACGGGCGTGACGGTCATCGTGGGCGCCGGGTCGTCGTCGTGCACGGTGACCCCGCCCCGGTAGGAGCCGACCCGCGCGCCCCGGACCGCCTTGACCAGCACGTCGTGCGACACGTCGGTGCCGTAGCGGGTGTTGCCCGTCACCTGGACCGGCACGTCGATGTCCTGGCCGCCCGGACGCACCGTCACCAGCCGGTCCGTGGTCCGCCCGGTCGCCGGGTCCAGGACGTACACCCGGACCCGGCCGCTGCCGCCCCGGCCCGTCACCTGCACCGGGACCCGGTAGGTGCGCGTGCCCGAGTCGCCCTCGTCCACGGTCGTCCGGCCGACGTCCACCCGCGGCAGCGCCTCCGCGCGCACCGCGGGCGTCCCGGGCCGCCAGCCCCAGGCGTCCATGAGCCAGGCCCGCCCGGACGCCGAACGCGACGTCAGTTCCATGGACTTGACCGAACCCAGCTTCAGTCCGGCGCGGCCGGCCGGCGACAGCGGCACCCGGACCTCCCGGGCCCAGTAGGAGGCGGTCCGCTCACTGCCGGGCAGTCCGTCCAGCGTGATCCGGCCCAGCCTGGCCTTCTTGCCGGAGGTGTCGGTCAGGGACACGTCGAACCGCGCGCCCCGCGTGTTCGGCGGCACGAACATCCGCAGCGCCAGCGCCGAGGAACCCGTCAGCGACACCGGTTCGCGCGGGGTCACCCGGACCGGAGCGCCGGTGCGCGTCCAGCGCAGTGCGACCGCGCGCCGGCCGGTCTCCCGCTCGGTCTCCCACTGCGCGAAGTGCGGCGAGGTGCCCTTGGTGTCCGGCCCCAGGCAGCTCTTGGCCGGGCTCGGGTCGACCGCGGCGCACAGCCTGCCGCCGGTCACCGACACCGCGCCGTCCGGCAGGAAGCCGGCGCCCCGGCGGGCGCCCACCGCGTGGCTCAGCACCCGCGCCGGATCCGCGGACGGTGCCCGCTTGCCGGAACCGTCCAGCAGCGGCCGCACCCGGTCGTCGCCGGCCAGGAACAGCCGCGCGGCGGCGGCGATGTAGGTGGCTCCGGCCCGGTGCTGCTGGTTGGCGGTCAGCCGGGTCGCGGCCCGCTTGCCGCACACCGGGTCGGGGTGGTGCGGGTCGTCGGAGAAGTCGTCCTCGGCGGGGGCCGCGGCCTGGCCCGGCGTCCACTCCGAGTTGAAGAAGTTGTGGTCGGCGCCGATCACGTACACCGCGCTGTGCAGCGCGGTGCCCTTGCCGACCCCGCGGGTGCCGTCGACGTACACCTCGCCCTGGAGGTCGGAGACATCGCCGTCACAGCCCGGCAGGACGGACACCGACGGCACGTCCGGCACCGGGTTCTGGCCGAAGACGGTGGGGCCGATGAGGACGGTGCCCTTGATCGTCCAGCGCACCGGGCCGTGGTAGCCGTCCTGGTCGGCGGGGGGCGGGGCCAGGCTGTCCAGCGCGGCCCGGTTGACGCCCTCGCCGCCCCGGGAGTGCCCGACCAGCAGCACCTTCGACAGATCGGCGCGCGGTGCCTCGCGGACCACCTTCGGCGCGGTCTCGGGGTGGGCGGCCCAGCCGGCCCAGCGGGCCAGGTGCAGCCGCACCAGTGACGACCGGGCCTGTGCGCCGCCGTCCTCGGCCGCGTAGTCCTGGCCGTTGACGCCGTTCGCGGAGACCGACACCGTGACATAGCCCTGGGAGGCGAGCAGCCGCTGGTCCCGCAGATAGCCGCGGTGGCTGGGCACCGGCTTGCTGCCGGCCGCGCAGGGCCAGTCGCCGGTGATGTCCGCTCCCTTGTAACAGGTGTAGTGGCGGCCGTGCAGGAACAGCGCCAGCGGGCGCCTGCCGGTCGCGCCGACCGGCGCGACGACCACCGCGCGCATCTCCACCGGCGCCGGCAGACCCGGCAGGCGCACCGACTTCAGCGCGTACTCGCCGGTCCTGGTGCGGTAGGCGCCGGGCTTGCCCGGGTCCACGCCGTTCGCCGGCAGCGGGGCCGGCGGCCGGGCCGCCGGCGCGGTGTCCTGCGTCTGGCGCGCGTCCAACCGCCGCCCGCCGGACCAGACTTGCAGATCACGCAGCCGCTTCGCCCCGGGGCCGTCCAGCGGCAGCCGGAAGGTGTGCCCGTCGGCGCTCGGCCGCGGCACGCCCAACAGCCGTCCGCCGGAACGGAATTCGACCCGTGCGTCACCCATCGGCACCGCCCGGCCCGACCGCCACACCAGGTGCGGTGCCGAACCGTCACCGGCCAGCCGCCAGCCCGGCGGCAACGGCGGGTCGTCCGCCAAGGTGCCTGATCCCGCGGCTGGCCGGGAATCGGCGACAGCCACTCCCGGGGATGCCCCCGCCACCGCGAGCAACGCGGCGGCGGCCACCCATATGCGCCGGGCACGGACCACTGTTCCTCCTCGAACCCCGTCCCTCGGACGTCCCGGCGGTACCGGGCGTCCCTCGCTCCCGGAGGATGGAAAGCGAAGGCTGTGGGTTGCCTGTGCACGGCAGGTGATGTGTCACACCGTCGTGCGGGCGGCGATCAGGTCCAGGCCCGGTACGGCTCGTCCAGCAACTGGAAGACCGGTTCGCCGCGCACCGGGTCCTGGGCGGTGGACAGCCGCACCCGGTCGCCGCTGTGGATCCCGACCGGCGGGCCCATCACCCGGCCGCGGACGACGAATCCCTCGGCCATCTCGATCAGCGACACATTGCGCGCCGCCGGGGTGTTGCGGTGCACCACGGTGGAGTGGCGGACCGTGCCGACGCCCTCACTGCGTTCCGTGCGCAGCTCGCTGCCCTGGCACACCGGGCACAGCAGCCGGTGGTACGTCGCGGTGCCGCACCAGGTGCAGCGCTGGAAGAGGAGGGCGTCCCGCGAGTCCGTGGCGGTGGGTTCGAGAACACCCGTCGCGGACCCGGCCGCCGGCTGCGAGGCGCTTGCTGAGTGGTGGTACACGCTGGTCAACTCCCTGCACTCGGCCGGAATCCCGCATGCCCGTGGGGGGCCGGGCACACGTGTGCGCGGTTGCCGTGCCACCGTGCACGCCGACAGGTTATGGCACTGAGTGTCACGCGTAAAGGCACTCCGTACCCCGAAATCAGGCCGATGCGCCGGGTCAGGAGCGGTCCAGCACCGACTCCAGCTCCCGCACCACCCGCCACAGCGGGGCGTCCCGGCGGGAGACCAGCACCACCACGTCCTCGTCCCGGCCCGCCGCGCCGGAGCCGTCCGGTCCGGCCCAGACGGCGGCCGCCGGGGCGTCCGCCGTCCGCGCGTAGGTCCGCTGCACATGGTCCAGCGCGTGGTCCACGGCCGCGCCCGGATCACCCGCGCCGTCCGCACGCAGCCAGGAGCGCAGCGCGTTGTTGTGCGCGGCGACCACCGCGGCCGCGATCACGTCGGCGCGCAGCGTCCCGTCGGGCCGGCCCGCGAACCGGTCGCGCAGGTACGCGGCGAGCGCGCGCTCGTAGCGCCGCACCACCGACAGTTCGTGGGCGCGCAGCCCCGGCACCCGGCGGGTGATGCGGTAGCGCTGCACGGAGAAGGCCGGGTTCTCGGCGTACATCCGCAGCACCAGCCGGGCCGCGTCGCACACCCGGCGCACCGGCTCGTGCTCCGGGCCGCTCGCCGCGAGGAACGCGGTCATCTCGGCCAGACAGCCCTCGTGATCGGGGAAGACCACGTCCTCCTTGGAGGGGAAGTAACGGAAGAACGAACGCCGGCCGACCCCGGCCAGGGCCACGATGTCGTCCACGGTGGTCTGCTCGTACCCGCGGTCCAGGAAGAGCCGGAAGGCCGCCGCCACCAGGGCGTCCCGGATCGGCGGCCGGGCGGCCGGCGCCGTGCTGCTGGAGCTCATGGACGAGGAACGTAGCACCCGGACCCGTCGCCTGGCACTCGGTGCAGCGCGAAGGGTGTCACGGGGGAACCGAGTGCTGTCCGGCCGCGCCCGCCGGGCGTACCCGGGGTGGACGAAGGGCGCCGTAACCTGCGGCGTAACCTTTCTGCACCGTCTCTGCACCGTCGCCGGAGCACTCCGCTGCCGGACCACTTCCCGAGGAGCCCGCATGCCCGACGCCCGTCCCCGCCTGCTGTACGTCACCGACCTGGCGTACCGGGCCCGCGGGCGCCGCTACGGCGACGAGGACGTCCACCTGGCCTCCCGGCTGCGCGACCGCTTCGACCTGGTCCTGTGTCATCCGGCGGACGCGGTGGCCCTGATGGACGCCTTCGACGCCGTCGTCGTACGCAACAGCGGGCCCGTCCTCGGCTATCAGAAGGAGTACGACGCCTTCCGCGCCCGCGCGCTCGCCACCGGCGCCCGCGTGTACAACCCGCTCACCGGGAAGGCGGACATGGCCGGCAAGCAGTACCTGCTCGACCTGACCGCCGCCGGCTGCCCCGTGATCCCGACCGTCGGCCGCGTCGAGGACGCGCACCTGCTGCCGGCCGCCGAGCGCTATGTGGTCAAGCCGAAGCAGGGCGCGGACTCCCTCGGCCTGCGGATCGTCCCGGCCGGCCGGCTCGCCGGCTTCGCCGCCGGCGACGTCCTGGTCCAGCCCCGCGTCGACTTCGCCTACGAGGTGTCCTTCTACTTCGTCGACGACGACTTCCAGTACGCCCTGTACGCCCCCGACCCCGTCCGCCGCTGGGAGCTGAAGCCGTACGCGGCCACCGCCGCCGACCTGGAGTTCGCCCGCCGCTTCATCGACTGGAACGCCCTCGGCTACGGCATCCAGCGCGTCGACGCCTGCCGCGCCCCCGACGGCAGCCTCCTGCTGGTCGAACTGGAGGACCTGAACCCCTACCTGTCCCTGGACGCGCTGCCGGAGGACACCAGAGACGCTTTCGTCGCCGCGTTCACGGCATCCCTGAGCCGATTCGCAGAGGGAGCCCCCGCCCCGACCGGCCCGTGACCGGCAGCCGGCCGCCGAGACGGTCCCGGCGATGGCCGCTCGGTCCGGCCGGCCCGTGATCTGCCGGCCGGCTCCCGCCGTACCGGTCGGACGGCCGGACGCGGGGGCCGACGCGGGTTCGGTGCGGATTCGGTGCGGCCGGGGCGGGGATGACTGCCGTGACCGTCCCGGCGGCGTCCGCTCGGCCGGGCGGGGCCGTGATCCGCGGTCGGCCTCAGCCGTGGCCGTCGGACGCGGGACGCGGGAGCGGCGGGGGCTCGGTGTCGCCTGGGCGGGCCCGGCGTGGACGGTGCCGCTGTGACCGTCCCGGCGGCGCCCGCTCGGCCGGGCCGGGTCGTGATCCGCGGTCGATCTCAGCCGTGGCCGTCGGACGCCGGGCGCGGCAGCGAGCGGGGCCCGGTGTCGCCTTGGCGGGGGTGTTCGGCGCGGTCGGCGCTGCCGTGAGCGTCCCGGCTATGGCCGCTCGGTCCGGCCGGACCGTGATCCGCCGGCCGGCTTCCGCCGTGCCGGTCGGACCGCCGGGCGCGGGAGTCGGCAGAGGGCCGGTGTCGCCTTGGCGGGCGGGACCGGCGCGGTGCGCGCCGCCGTGACCGTCCCGGCGATGGCCGCTCGGCCTGGCCCGACTGTGATCCGTCGGCCGGCCACCGGCCTGGCCCTGGCACCGCGGGACGCGGGGGCTGGCGCTGGTCCGGTGTCGCCTTGGCGGGGGTGTTCGGCGCGGTCGGCGCTGCCGTGAGCGTCCCGGCGATGGCCGCTCGGTCCGGCCGGACCGTGATCCGCTGGCCGGCTTCCGCCGTGCCGGTCGGACCGCCGGGCGCGGGAGTCGGCAGAGGGCCGGTGTCGCCTTGGCGGGCAGGACTGGCGCGGTCGGCGCCGCCGTGACCGTCCCGGCGATGGCCGCTCGGCCGGGCCGGACCGTGATCCGCCGGCCGGCTTCCGCCGTGCCGGTCGGACCGCGGGCGCGGGAGCGGGCAGAGGGGTCCGGTGCCGCCTTGGCGGGCGGGACCGACGCGGACGGCACTGCCGTGACCGTTCCGGGGACGATTCGCGGGCGGAAGGCGGGGCACACCGAAGCGGGACGGACAGTGCATCGGCCGGCGCGGGCCGGGCGGCGGCGGACGGGAGCGGACCGCATGACGGAGCAGAGCGGCACACGGCATACGGACGGTACGGAGGGCGGTGCCGTGGACGGCGCGGGGCACGAGCCGGACGCGGACGGTCCTTCCAAGCGCCCGGACCCGGACCTGGACGGCTTCTTCGACCGGCTGGACCCGGACATGTGCGTGGTCACCGCCGTGGCGGGCGGCGAGCGCGCCGGCTGTCTGGTCGGCTTCGCCTCCCAGTGCTCCATCCGGCCGCCCCGGTTCGTCGTCTGGCTGTCCAAGGCCAACCGCACCTACCGGGTCGCCGGGGCCGCGCAGCACCTCACCGTCCATCTGCTCACCCGCGACCAGCGGGACCTCGCGGAACTCTTCGGCGGCGAGACCGGCGACGAGACCGACAAGTTCGCGCGGACCGGCTGGCGGGAGGGACACGCCGGCGCCGCCGTGCTGGACGGCGTGGCGGCCTGGTTCGTCGGCACCGTCCTGGACCGCGTCGACGGCGGCGACCACGTCGGCCATGTGCTCGACCCGGTCGAGTGGGGCGAGGGCCGGGACGGACCGCTGCTGCGGCTCTCCGCCGCCGCCACCATCGAGGCGGGCCACCCGGCGGACTGAGCGGCCGGCCGGGTCCGGTCTCCTCGGCTCCGGCACCGCTCATCTCACATCCGACATACCGTCAAATGCCGTAACCAGTAAGAGGGTTCGGCGTCACCTGCCGTTTTCATACGCGCCATCCCCGGTCAACCCGCCATTTTGTCGAAGAGGGGAGGGGGCTGCTCGACCAGCAAGATCATTTACCTTCGGTCCGCACCTGGCTAGCGTCCTTCGCAATCACTGATCCGTGCAGCTCGGGGGCTTGTGGCACGGGGTCCCGGAGCGCGAAGGAGAGAGTCAGGCATGGCTTTGAACGCACAGGGCTTCGCGATCATCGATACACCGGAACTGGACGAGTACACCCTCTCCCAGTTCGAGAACCTCCCGCTCGACCCGTACACCGGCTCGGAACAGCGCTACCGCCGCTTCTCGCAGTTCCGGCTGGTCCACGACGGCGAGTGGAAGCTGGAACTCCTGCCGCACCGTCACTTCGCCCAGCCCCGCCAGTACAACGACCTGGTCGGCGGCCGGCTGCGCACCCTGGAACCGCTGACGACGGACCCCACGCCGCTGATCGCGGCCGGAGCCGAGGCCCTGGACCTGGACAAGGGCACCGTCTGGCAGCTGAACGTGCACCAGTGCCGGGTCGTGTCCACCCCGGAGGTGGAGGGAGTGGCGGCGCCCGAGGGCCCGCACCGCGACGGCCACCACTACGGCATCGTCGCCGTGACCCGGCGGCACAACATATCCGGCGGCGAAACGCAGTTGATGCCGCTCGGCGGTGGTGAGCCGTTCTTCACCACCACCCTCCAGGACGGCCAGGCGATCTGTTTCGACGACCGGTCGATGTTCCATCACGTGACCGACATCGAGCACCTCAGCGAGGAGGGCGGCTACCGCGACGTGTGGCTGGTCGCGGTGAACCCGTGGGAGCACCGGCGCTACGGCGAGGAGTACGAGGCCGAGGTCCTCGCCAGCAACAGTGAGGCGTGAGCCCCGTGACCCACACCGTTCTCGACAGCCTGCCCGCCGCCGACTCGGGCACGGCCGCCGTCTATGACCGCATCGGCGTAGGCTACTCCACCGTCCGCCGCCCCGACCCGCGCTGGGCCGCGCTGATCCGCGAGTCCCTGCAAGACGCGCGTACGGTCCTGAACCTGGGAGCCGGTTCAGGCGCGTACGAGCCGGAGGGTCTCCAGGTGATCGCCGTCGAACCCTCACTGGAGATGCGCGCCCAGCGGCCCGCGGGCAGTGCCCCCTGCTTGGCGGGCCGCGCCGAGGACCTGCCCTTCGACGACCGGACCTTCGACGCGGCCATGGCCGTGCTGACCGTCCACCACTGGTCGGACCTGGAGGCCGGGATCGCGGAACTCCTCCGTGTGGCCGACCGGTTCGCCGTCGTCACCTACGACATGGACGTCCAGGCCGACTACTGGTTCACCCGGGACTACGTACCGGAGATCGCCGACGCCGAGCGGTCCCGGGTCCCGTCCCTGGAGCGGATCACCACGCTGCTCGGACCCTGCGAGGTCGCCGAACTGCCCGTCTGGCACGACTTCACGGACGGTTTCATGACCGCCTTCTGGCGCCGGCCGGCGGCCTACCTGGAGCCGGCCGTCCGGCGGGCCTGCTCGGCGTTCGCGCTGACCGATCCGGCGGCCGTCGAGCGCGGCGTGGCCCGGCTGCGCGCCGACCTCGACTCGGGTGCGTGGCACCGCCGTTACGCCGACCTGCTGGAGCGCGACCACATCGACGCCGGGTTCCGGCTGCTGACGGGGACCTCGCGGCACGCCGCGGCCGGGACGGAGGCCGCGTCGTGAGCCGCCTCGCACAGGACCCCCGGACCGCCGCGGACTGGGACTACGACCGGCTGGTCGACATCGCGGGCCGGCACGGCACTCCGGTGCAGGTGCTGGACGCCGGGCGGCTCGACCGCGCGGCCCGCGAACTGCTCGCGGCACTGGACTCGTTGAGCAGGCCCACGCGGGTCTACTACTCGGTGAAAACCAACTACCTGCCCTATCTGTGCCGGCGGCTCGCCGGTCACGGCATGGGCGCCGACGTGGTCTCCGGCTACGAGCTGGCCGCCGCGCTGGCCGCCGGATTCCCGCCGGAGGCCATCGTGTTCAACGGCCCGGTGAAGACCGAGGAAGAGCTGGCGACGGCCGTACGGCACGGAGTGCGGGTCAACATCGACGGCGAGCAGGAGATCGAGACGCTGGAGCGGCTGGCCGCGGCCGCCGGGCGGAGGATCGAGGTCGGCATCCGGATCTCCCCGGGGCTGCCGCTGTCGACGTCGCCGGACCCGTCGTACCGGGCACTGGCCGAACGGGCGGCCCGCCGCAACCGCTTCGGCTGGCCGGCCGGGTCCGCGCAGCTCGCCGGTCTCGTCGAGCGGATCACGGCCTGCCCGCACCTGTCGCTGACCGCGGTGCACGCCCACCTCAGCAGCCAGATCGTGCACCAGGAGCTGCTGGTGGCCGCGCTGGAGCCGATCCTGCGGGAGGCCGCGGCTCTGCACCGCACGGTCGGGCTGCGCGAGGTCAACATCGGCGGCGGCTTCGGGGTCCCGGGCATCCGCCGCCCCCGCACCGGCCCGCTCACGGCACTGTGGGGTCAGCAGGGCGGCACCCCGCCGCCGGACCCGGAGCCGGTCCTGGACGTGCCCGCGCTGCTGGCCGACGTGGACAAGCGGCTGCGGGAGGCGGGCCTGGCCGACGTCGACCTGGCCTGCGAGCCGGGGCGCTGGCTGGTCTCCGATGCGATGGCCCTGGTGACCCGGGTGATGTCGCGCAAGGAACTGCCGGACGCCCGCTGGCTGATCCTGGACGGCGGCAACAACGTCGCCCCCTGGACGGGCAGCGGCGAGGTGCACCGCCTGGTGCCGCTCGGCCGTGCCTACGCGCCGACGACCGCCGCGTGGTCGGTGGCCGGACCGCTGTGCTACGAGAACGACATCCACGCCGCCTCCGTCGACCTGCCCGAGGACATACGGGCCGGCGACCTGCTGTGCCTGCACGACACGGGCGCCTACTCGCTCGGCCGGAGCAACAACTTCATCCGGACCAGGTCCGCCGTGGTCGCGCTCGACGGCGACCGGGAGGAACTGGTCTGGCGGGCGGAGACGGGAGCCGACGTGTTCCGGCTGGCCGACCCGGGCGCCCGGCCGTCCGAGTCGTCGTGATGTTCAGGAGTTACGCCGAGCTGCTGAGGCTCCCCGGCGCGAGTGCGGCGGCGGTGCCCGCCGCGCTCGCGCGCCTGGCCGGCACGATGGTGCCGCTCGCCCTGCTGCTGGCCCTGGTCCAGTCGGACCGCTCCGTGGCGGTGGCGGGCGGTGCCGGAGCGGTGTACGCCCTCGGCAGCGCCGTGGGCGGACCGTTCATCGGCCGGCTGATGGACCGGCGCGGGCCGGCACCCGTGCTGCGGATCACCGGGCCGGTGGCCGGCGGGCTGCTGGTCGCCGCCGCGCTCGGGGCGTCCCGCGCGCCCACCGGCGTCCTGTTCGCCGTGGCCTGCTGCGCGGGCCTGGTCACGGCTCCGGTGGGTGCGTCGGCGCGGGCGATGTGGCAGGACCTCACCGACGACGAGAACCTGCGCAAGCGGGCCTACGCGTTCGAGTCGACCCTCAGCGAACTGCTGTTCGTGCTGGGCCCGTCGGTGGTCAGCGCGCTCGGCTGGCTCCTCGGGGCCCGCACCGCGCTGCCGGTCACCGCCGTGCTGCTCGCGGCGGGAGCGGTGGGCTACGGGCAGGCGGGCATCGTGCGCCGCCGCGCGCCCGTGCCCCGCCGCCCGGCGGCCCGCGGCACCCGGCGCGGTGCCGCCGCGCTGTCGGTGCTCGCCGCGATCGCCCTCACCGCGGCCCTGTCCAGCGCACTGGCGGTGGCCGTCACGGCGATGCTGCGCGCTCAGGGGTCCGCCCCCGAACTGGCCGGATCGCTGGTCGCCCTGCAGTCCGCGGGCAGCGTCGTGGGCGGTCTGCGCTACGGCGCCCGGACCCGTGGCGGCAGCACCTTCCGCCGGTACGTACGGCTCCTGGTGGTCCTGACCCTCGCGCTGGCCGTGCTGCCGTCGGCCGCCCTGGCCCACCGCGCGGGCCTGCCCACGGTCTGGACGCTCCTCCTGCTGGGCGCCCTGCTGGCGCTGAGCGGGCTGCCCATGGCCCCCACCGGCGCCGAGGAGTTCCAGCTCATCGGCGACCTGACGGCGCGGCACCGGATGACGGAGGCGTTCGCCGGTGTGGGCAGTTTCATCGCCGTGGGCGGCGCGCTGGGCTCTGCGCTCACCGGTGCGGTCGCCGACAGCGCCGGCCCGGTCACGGCCCTCGGCCTGCCCGCCGCGTGTACCTGTGCCGCGCTGCTCCTCACCCTGGCGGTCCGGCGGCCGATCGCCGAGGCCGTCGCCGCGGCCCGCGAAGAAGACCGCGTCCGATGCGCGACGCCCGAATCCGAAAGGCACACCCATGAGCACTGAACCCGGTGTCCTCGCCGTCGTCGAGAGCCAGTTGTCGAACTTCGGCCTGACCCCGCTGCGGGCAGCCCACGAACTGGGCTTCCACACCGTCCTGGTGAGCAACGACCCGGACCGCTACCGCGTGGTCAGCCTGGCCGAGGAGGTGTACGCCAAGCACCTCGACGAGGTCGTCACCGCGGACACCAACTCCGTCGACGCGGTCGTCGCCGCGCTCGCCCCGTTCCACGCCGCGGGCCGGCTGCGCGGGGTGATGACCGTCACCGACTACAACATCCCGATCGTCGCCGAGGTCGCCGCCCGCTTCGGTCTGCCCGGACTGTCCCCCGAGGCGGCCCGGAACTGCCGGGACAAGCTGCTGATGCGCGACGCGTGCCGGGCGGCCGGTGTCGCGGTGCCGGACTACCGCCAGGCCACCGGAGAGGCCGACGCGCTGGCCGCGGCCGACCGCTTCGGCTACCCGTGCGTGGTCAAGCCGATGACGGAGTCCGCGAGCATCGGGGTCACCCTGTGCCGCACCCCCGCCGAGGTGGTCGCGGCCTACCGCGACCTGACCGCGAGCCCCACCGACTTCCGCGGCCAGCCGCGCCGTCCCGGCGTCCTGGTCGAGGAGTACCTGATCGGCTTCGAGGTCAGCGTGGAGTCGGTCCTCGTGGACGGCGAACGGCACATCCTCGGCGTCACCGACAAGGCACTCGGCCCCCATCCCCACTTCGTGGAGATGGGCGACACCTTCCCCTCGATGCTGTCCGAACCGGTCCGCCGGAGCTGCGCCGACCTGGCCCGGCGCGCCCTGGACGCGGTCGGCCACGACTTCGGGGCCGCCCACGCCGAGGTGAAGGTGACCGCCGAGGGACCGCGGATCGTGGAGGTCAACGGGCGCATGCCCGGCGCCGAGATCACCCAGCTGATACGCGAGGCGACGGGCGTCTACCTGCAGCGGGAGGTCGTCCGGCTGCACGCCGGGCAGACCGCCGACCTCACCCGCACGCGCGACCGCGCCGCCGCCTCCCGCTATCTGGCCGCGCACCGCACCGGCATCCTCGCCCGCGTCGAGGGCGTGGACCTGGCGCGGCGCGTCCCGGGCGTGGCGGACGTGGACCTGGAGGTCCGCCCCGGGGACCGGGTGCGGCCCGCCGAGAGCAACCTGGACCTGCTCGGGTACGTCGTCGCCGTGGGCGACACCACCGGCGACGCGGTCCGCCGCGCCGAGTCCGCGCTCGGCCAGCTCGCCCCGGTCTTCGCCGCCGACGAGGACGAGCAGTGACAGCCGCCCCGGCCGAGGGCACCGCCGCGTGGGACGTGGCCGTGCACCGGGACCTGGCGGACGTCGGCACGGAACGCTGGGACGCGCTGTTCGGACCGCGGGGCTTCTACGCGACGTCCCCGTGGCTCCGGCACGCGCAGGCGACCGCGGCCACCCCTCCGTACTACTTCACGGCCCTGCGGGACGGCGAGCCGTCGGCGGCTCTGCCCGCCTACCCGCTGGAGGCGGACACCCCGTACGTCTTCTGCGCCCCCGGACGGGTCGTCGCCTCGATCCACGAGCGGCTGACCGGGCAGACCGCCGACTGGCCCGGCGCGCTCATGCCCGCGCTGGCCTGCGGCGGCCGCAACCCCTCGCACACCAAGGCCGGGGTGCGGGCCGGCCTGCCGCCCGAGGAGCAGCACGCGGCGGTCAGCCGGCTCGTCGCGACGGCGGAGGACGAGGCGTGGCGGGCCGGCCTGGAGGCGGTCTCGTTCCTGTACGTCGACGAGGACGACACCCTGCTGCGCCGGGTGCTGGAGTCCAGGCGGTACACCGTCCTGCCCGGGCAGACGGCCTACTCCCTGGAGGTGCCGGCCGACGGGGACTTCGGCACGTACCTCGCCCGGTTCCCGTCGCGGCACCGGGTGAAGATCCGCAAGGAGGTCCGGGTGCTGGCGGAGGCGGGCGTCACCTACCGGACCCAGCCGCTCACCGGGGAACTCATCGAGCGGATCGCTCCGTTGGAGACGGCCCTGTACGCGAAACACGGGACGCCCGCGGACGCGGCGGCCTTCCTCGCGGTCCTGCGCAGCGTGGCCGCCCACGCCGGTGCGGCGGCCCGGGTCACCACCGCCCACCTGGACGGTGAGCTGGCCGGTTTCGTGCTGACCTTCACCCACGGCGGGCAGCTGTACGCCCGCCAGGGCGGCTTCGACTACGCGGCGAAGGGGCGGCTGCCGCTGTACTTCGGTCTCGTCTATTACGAACTGCTGCGGCTGGCCATGGCCGAGGGCCTGACGCACATCCACTACTCCACCGGCTCGGACGCGGTGAAGCTGTCCCGGGGCTGCACCCCGGTACGGCAGTTCGCCTACGTCAAGGCACGCCGGGAGGACCTCACGCGACGGCTGGCCGAGCTGGCCGTCTGACGACTCTCCGGGCCGGCCCTTTCCGGTCCGTCGCCTGAACGGCGTACCACCCGATGTGCCCGGCGGCCCGCCCGGCCGCCGCGCGCGGTGCCCGCGTGCTCCCCGCGAGCACGCGGGCACTGGACGGTACGGGGAAGCGGCCGCGGCTCCCTAGCCGTCCGTGTCCTGCGGGGTCGCCACCGCCTCCTGTACTGCCTCCAGCGGCAGCCGGATGTCCAGCACGCACACGTCGTCCCGCCGTTCGGCGGCGAGCATCGCGGCGAGCAGGGCGTCCAGCGAGCCGGACTCGCCGCTGCCGTGGCCGCGCACCGCCTCCGCCAGCCGGTCGAAGCCCGCGTCGAGTCCCTCGCCGGGACGCTCCACCAGGCCGTCGGTGTACAGCAGCAGCCGGTCACCGGGTTCCAGCCGCAGTTCCAGCGACTCGTAGACGGGGGCGCCCGTCGCGCCGAGGAGTATGCCGCCGGGACGGTCGAGGAAACGCGCCTCGCCGCGGCGCACCAGCAGCGGCGGCAGATGCCCGGCCTGGGCCCAGGCCAGGACCTGCCGGCCGGGGTCGTAGCGGGCCAGGACCATGGTGGCGGTGGTCTGGCTGTCGCGGGAGTGCAGCAGCAACTGGTTGAGCCGCGCCAGCGCCCCGGTGAGCGAGGAACCGGTGCTCACCATGCCCTTGGCGGTGAACCTGAGCTGGGCCATGGCGGCCACGGCGTCCAGGCCGTGGCCGGCCACGTCGCCGACCACGAACAGCGCGTCGCAGTCGGGCAGTTCGATCGCGCTGAACCAGTCGCCGCCGACGTGGATGCCGGCCTGCGCGGGCAGGTAGGCCACCTCGACGCGCAGCCCGGCCAGCCGCACCGGTTTGCCGGGCTGCGGCAGCAAGGCGTGCTGGAGCCGGGCCGCGAGGGCCCGCTCGGCCTGGAGGATGCCGCGCTGGAGCAGCATCGCGCGTTCGCTCTCCACCAGCGCGAGTTCCGCGCTGCGCTGCGCGGTGAGGTCCTGGACGAAGCCGTGCACCTCGACCGGGGTGCCGTCGGACGCCATGACCGCCTCCGCGACCATCCGCAGATGCCGGACGCCCTCGGACGTCTCGGTCCGGAACGGCACGTCGAAGGGGCGGCCGTGGGTGACGAGCCCGGCGATCGCGTGCGCGAGCGGCCCGGTGTCCTCGGCCACGGCCAGGTCGGGCAGCCGCTCCAGCCGGACCGGCCGTTCGTCCTCCCGCAGCCCCAGTACGGCGTACGTCTGCTCCGCCCAGGAGATCTCCTGGGTGACGAGGTTCCAGTTCGCCCAGCCGAGGTTGCCCAGGCGCTGCACGTCGGCCAGGCGCTGCTCCTGCCGCTCCGCCGGGTCGTGCCGCAGCCAGGACACCACCAGGCCCTCGCCCAGCGGAGCCGCCCGTACCGTGTAGGTGGCGGTCACGGGCAGCTCGCCGATCACGTCCTGGTAGGCGAACGGCTCGCTCTCGAACGGCACTCCGGTGCGCAGCGCGCGCAGGTACCCCTGCCACAGCGGTTCGCCCGCGACCGACGGATAGCTCTCCAGGATGTGCCGGCCGACCATGTCCCGCCCGGTCCGGCCGAACACGTCGACGGCGTCCGGGGTGGCGGCGACGATGCGGTAGTCCTCCACCTCGCCGGCCGCGGCGCGCAGCGGGATTAGCAGGAGCACCGCGCCCGGCAGCGCGTCGAAGACCGACTGCACGGTCCGCGAGGTGTCCTCGGCCGCGTCGTCCCGGGACGCGTCGAAGGCCCGCAGCCGGCCCGCGCACAGCCGGGCCACGGCCCGCAGCAGCTCCCGCTCACGGGGGGTGAACCGCGCGTCGCGCCGGCGCAGCACACCGAGGGCGACGCGCGCGGTGTCCCCGGCGGACACCGGCAGCCAGGCCCGGGTGAGCCAGCGCTGCGGAGGGGTGCCGATGAGCAGATGGCGGGCGCTGTCCCGCTCGTGGTCCTCCAGCCAGTACGGCTCTCCGGCGCGCAGCGCCTCCAGCGCGGGCACACCCGCCACCGGCGGGATCTGGCGCCACTGGGCGGCGAGGGTGGGATCGACGCCCGCGTGCCCGATCAGGCCGAGGCCGCCCTCGGGCAGCCGCTCGTAGAGCATCACCGCGTCGGCGTCCGTCTCGGCCGCCAGATGGTCCAGCAGGCAGCCGGCCAGTTCGTGCGGCGAGCCGACCCGGACCAGGTCGCGGCCGAGGCGGGCGAGCACCGCCGCCGGCTCCCCGGTGCCGGCGGGCCCGCGCCCCCAGGAGCCGACGGCGGGCGGTTCCGGCGGGGCGGCGGGCCGCTGTCCGGGCGGCAGCGCGCCCAGCGTGAGCCAGCACTGTTCGAGAAGGGTGCGGTTGCCGTCCTCGGCACGCCGGACCAGATCCCGGTGAGCGGCGTCCGGCGTACAGCCGGTGACGGCCATCAGCACACCCTTGGCCCGTTCCAGCAGTGCCGAGGAGGCCGCCACGTCCCGCAGCCGTTCCAGCTCGGCGCGCTGCCGGGCCACGATCTTGGCCAGTGCCGCCAGCTCGTCGCTGGTGGCGCGGTCCACCGGAGGCAGGGGCTCGCTCGTCACGCGACGAGCATGGCATACGCCGGCCCGCTCGATCACTCGTATGCCAGGTCAAGGTTTATGCCACCTTCACACGGGGAGGCGGGGCGGCCGCGGGGGTGCCGCGCGCCGCGGCGACCGCTCCCGGCGGGGCCGGACCGGCGGACACGCGGACGCTCGGACCCGTCCGCTGCCGGGGTGCGTCCGGAGCGGGGGACTGGGGGCTGGGGGAGGGTCAGCGGCCCGTGCCGCGGCCGGCCAGGGCCTCGCTGACGGCGCGGACGCTGCGCGCGATGTGCTGGAGCTGGAGGATCTCGGCGGCGTAGAGCTTGATCGTGTGCTCGATCACCGACTCGGGCAGGCCGAGCACCGGCAGCTCGGCCCGCGCGGTCTGCAGGGCGGTCCGCGCGACCCGGATCTCCTGCTGCACCTGGAGCTGCGCGTGCCGGGCGAGCAGGACCGGGTGCCGGATGAGCGCCGGATAGCTGGCGTAGCGCGCGGGGATCAGCTCGCGCAGCCACTTGGCCGCCGAGCGCTCCCAGTCGTAGCTGCCCGGCGTCTTGACCTGACAGGGCCAGTCGGGGCTGATGCGCGTGCTGGTCAGGGGCATGATCATCGCTTCCGGTGGGCGGCGGCGTGCGGGCGGTCGGCGGTGCGGCGGCCGACGGGTTCGGGGCGGCCCCGGCCTAGGGGATGACCGGGGCCGCCACGGGCGCGTCGCGCAGACGACGCGCCCCTCGTCCACCCCGGGCGCCGCCGCGGGTGGGGCGGCGGCTGGGGGTGTCCGTGCGGTGAGTCTGCGGAGCAGTATTTATATATGCCGACCCGTTTTCAAGACGCATGAAAACATTCATGCGCGATATGCGGTGAATGATCCCCGTCCAGGGGGTGGACGACCGCAAGATCTTCACGGATGCACCGGTACGAGCGGAAGGAGCCGGCCACCGCACCGGCCCCCGTCCGGCCCGTCGCGGCAGCGACTCAGTCCTTGTAGAAGAGGCTCAGTCCTTGAGAAAGAACTGATGCTGCTCCGACAACTGCTCGTACGTCTCCAGTCGCGCCTGGGTGCGCTCCGGGTCGGCGTCGGTCATGGCCTGGAGCAGCGCGGCGGCCAGCACCCCGGGCGCCGCGTAGGAGTCGAACACCAGCCGCGACCCGGTGCCCGTGGCGAAGGTGACGTCGGCCTCGTCGGCCAGCGGCCCCAGCGCCAGGTCGGTCACCAGGGCCACCTTCAGACCCGCGGCGCGCGCCACCCGGACCGCGGTCAGCGTCTCCTGGGAGTGCCGGGGCATGGCGAAGGCCAGCACCCAGGTGCCGCCGGCGCCCCGGGCCTGCGACAGCGCGTCGTAGGCCACGCTGCCGCCGCGGGTCACCAGCCGTACGTCCGGGTGGATGCGGCGGGCGGCGTAGCCGAAGTACTCGGCGAGCGACACCGAGATGCGCAGCCCGAGCACGGTCAGCGGAGCGGAGCGGGACAGCTCGCGGCCGACGTGGATGACCCGCTCGGGGTCGGCGAAGTCCCGCCGCAGGTTCTCCAGGTTCTCGATCTCGGCGTCGACGGCCGCCTGGAGTTCGTTGGCCCGGTTCTCCTCGCCGGGCCCGCCCGCCAGGCTGCTCAGCGCGATCGACTGGAGCGTCTCGCGCAGCGCGGGGTAGCCGCTGAAGCCGACGGCGGCGGCGAAGCGGGTGACGGAGGGCTGGCTGACGCCGACCCGGTCGGCCAGCTCGGTGATCGACAGGAACGCGGCCTCGGTGAGGTGCTCGATCAGGTACTGGGCGATGCGCCGCTGGCCCGGCGACAGACGCGGGCCGTCGAACAGTTCCCGCAGCCGCGAGGCGGGGGCGGCGGCCTCGGCCTTCGGAGCGGTCCTGCCCGACGTGATCGCTGATGCCTGTGCGCGTGCCTGCTGCGGCGAGGGCACCGGTCGGCCTCCTTTGTCTGCCACGAGCACTCAACATAGCTCACCCACCGCCGTGACCAGGGGGTTGAGACGAGGGGCTCAGCGCCGGTACAGGGTGATCGAATGGCCCACTTCGCCGACCGGCCGGCTGTCCGCGAGCAGCCCGGCGAGCCGGCCGCGCGCCGTGGCGACGGCGGAGTCCGACACCGCCAGCAGTCCGTGCACCCGGTCCGGCGCCACTGTGCGCGGATCGGCGGCGCGGATGCCGTAGTACGACGGCACCCCGCTGCCCTTGTACACCAGCCACACCCGCTCGCCGGGGTACCGCTCGCGCAGCCGCTCGGCGAGCCGGCCCAGGTCCTGCCCCCAGTCCACGCCGGAGTCGTGCAGCAGCAGGTGGGCGCGCGCGGGCCCGCCGAACGCCTCGTTGGCGTACGGCAGGTAGTACGGGAACGCGCGCACCGAACTCACCGCCGCCCACAGCACCAGCGCGCCGCCCAGCGGCCCCGCCCACCGCCGGCCGGGCACGGGCGCACAGGCCGCCGTCACCGCGAGGAACACCGGCACGAACAGCGCGTACCGGGTCCCGAAGTTGCGCGCCCCCGTCATCGCCGCCGCCAGCAGCACCGCGGGCGGCAGCAGCAGGTACGGCGCAGCGGGCCGGGTCCGGCGCCGTACCGCGGCCGCCACGGCACCGGCCCCGCCCAGCGCCGCCAGCCCGAGCGGGGTCTTCACCAGCAGGGCCACCGGCAGGTAGTACCAGCGCGGGCCGGTGTACAGGTGCCCGAAGAGATAGCCGCGCCACGGAAGCCGCTCCAGCCCGAACTGCGCCCGCATCCCGGCCCGGTACGCGGGCGGCACCGGCAGCAGCTCCACGAGACCGGCGCGCGGCCCGTGCACGGCCGGGACGGGCTCGGCGGGGACGAACCGCAGCCGCGGATCCACGGCCAGATACGCGGCCCACACGATGCCGACCGCCACGACGGCCACGACGCAGGCCCCGCCGAGCGCGGCCACCACGGGCCGCCGTGCGGCGAGCCGGCCGGAGAGCGCGGGGGCGCAGAGCGCGCGGGCGGAACGGAGCGCGGGGTGGGCGATGCGCACGCGGGCGGAGCGGAGCGCGAGACGGGCCACGCGTGCACGGCGCCCGACCGGGGAAGCCGGCGCCCCGCCCGGACCGGGCCGTGCCACCGCCGGGCGGGACGGGCGGACGGAGGCGTCCGGTGCCACCGCCGGGCGGGACCGGCGGGCGGCCGCGACGGACACCGCGGCCAGCGCCATCAGCACCGGAACCGCCGGCAGCGCGCTCATCTTCGTCGCCACGGCCGCGCCCAGCGCCGCCCCGGCGAGCGGCAGATACCGGGCGGGCCGGCACCGGGCCCGCCACACCAGCCAGACCGACGCCAGCACGAACCCGGTGGCCGGTGCGTCCAGCGTGGCCAGCGAGCCGTGCGCGACGACGTCCGGGCAGAACGTGTACAGGGCGAGCGCGGTCAGCCCGCCGGCCGTACTCGTCAGGTCCCGGGCGAACACGAACACCACCAGCCCGGTGAGCAGCGTCAGCGCGATCACCGGCAGCCGCGCCCACAGCATCAGCCGCCAGGGATCGTTGCCCGACTCGTACAGCAGGTGCCGGCCCACCTGTCCCTGACCGCCGTGGTACGCCGGGTCGTAATGCGGGCCGGCCACCGCGACCCCGGCCGCGATCAGCAGCTTGCCGAGCGGCGGATGCTCGGGGTTGTAGCGCAGCCGGTGCGCGCGCAGACAGTCGGTGGCGGTGGCGACGTACACCGGCTCGTCGACGGTCGGGGTCTGCCGGACGGCCGTGGTGACCATCACCGCGGCCATCTGCCCCAGCAGCAGCACGACCAGCAGCGGCGGCCCCCACCGCCGCAACCGGCGCGGCGGCGCGGCGCGGCCGGCCGGCGCGGGAGCCGCGGAGGGCCCGGGCGCCGCGTCACGGCCCCACTGTCGCACCGCCCCACCCCCGCACGCGTCGTACCGGCGGACCTTCCGCCGTACCCACGGATACGGCCGGCGGCCGCGCGGAGTTCACCGGGGCCCACCATCGACCGGAAGGGGCGGCCGTCCGGGTCCGGCCCGATGAACATGACCGGGAACGTCCGCCCAGGGCTGACGACCCGTCAGCTCTCCGCGCCCATCGCTGTCGCCTCCACCACCAGGTCCGCCCGGTCCCGGGTCGCCGCCACCAGGTCGGCGTTGCGCTGGTCCGTGCCCCGGACCCAGGCCACGGCCGCCGCGTGCTCCTTGCCGAACTCCTCGTGCCGGGCGACCAGACGGCGTATCCGCTCGTCCTCGGCCGTCTCGCAGAACCACACCTCGTCCAGGCAGGGCCGCACCCGCGCCCAGGAACCCTCGGTCAGCAGCAGGTAGTTGCCCTCGGTCACGAGCAGCCGGGCTTCCGGCGGCACCGGGATCGCGCCCGCGAGCGGCTGCTCCAGCACCCGTTCGAACGCCGGCGCGTACACCACCCCGTCCGTCTCCTCGCGCAGCCGCCGCAGCAGCGCCGCGTACCCGGCCGCGTCGAAGGTGTCCGGCGCGCCCTTGCGGTCCCGGCGGCCCAGCCGGTCCAGTTCGGCGTCGGCGAGGTGGAACCCGTCCATGGGCACGTGCGCGGCCCACGGCGGCCCGTCGCCGTTCAGGGCGGCCACCAGCCGCTCGGCGAGCGTCGTCTTGCCGGCGCCGGGACTGCCCGCGATGCCGAGCAGGGCGCGCCGGCCGTCCCGGGTCAGGGAACGGGCGCGTACGAGGAGATCGTCGAAGGTGGGCGGCACACAGGAGAGTGTGTCACCACCCGCGGGGAAAACATGTGGTGTGCGCCACCCACTGGACCGTCCCGGACGGGGAAGAGTCCCCGGTATGACTCAGCTCGGTCTCCCCGACACCATCCAGGCCTGCCTGTTCGACCTCGACGGGGTCGTCACCAAGACGGCCGTCGTGCACGCGGCGGCCTGGAAGGAGACGTTCGACGCGTTCCTGCGCGAGTACGACGGCGAACGGGGACGGCCGTTCGACGCCGCCGACTACGACGAGTACGTGGACGGCCGTCCGCGCGCCGACGGCGTCCGCGCCTTCCTCGCCTCGCGCGGCATCGACCTGCCCGAGGGCGACCCCGGCGACCCGCCGGACGCCCGTACCGTGCACGGCCTCGGCAACCGCAAGAACGACCTGCTGCTGGAGAAGATCCGCACCGGCGGCGTCGAGGTCTACGAGGGCACCGTGCGCTATCTGGAGGCGGTCCGCGCCGCCGGCCTGCGCACCGCGATCGTCTCCTCCAGCGCCAACTGCCGGGACGTGCTGCGCTCGGTGGACGCCGAGCACTTCTTCGACGTGCGCATCGACGGCGTGGTGGCGGCGGAGCGGAACCTGCCGGGCAAGCCGCGTCCCGACACCTTCCTCGCCGCCGCCCGCGACCTCGGCGTCGAGCCGTCCGGTGCAGCCGTCTTCGAGGACGCGCTGGCCGGCATGGACGCGGGCCGCGCGGGCGGCTTCGGCTATGTCGTCGGCGTGGACCGGGTGGGCCAGACCGACGCGCTGTACGCGCACGGCGCCGACACCGTCGTACGGGACCTCGCCCAGCTGGGAGACGAGAAGTGATCACCGACCGGTCGTACACCGTCGAGCCGTGGGCCGTCCGGGAGACCGCCCTCGACCTGGACGTCCTCGCCCAGAGCGAGTCGGTGTTCGCCCTGTCCAACGGGCACGTCGGCTGGCGCGGCAACCTCGACGAGGGCGAACCGCACGGGCTGCCCGGCAGTTACCTCAACGGCGTGCACGAGGTGCACCCGCTGCCGTACGCGGAGGCGGGCTACGGCTATCCGGAGTCCGGGCAGACCGTCATCAACGTCACCAACGGCAAGATCCTGCGGCTGCTGGTCGACGACGAGCCGTTCGACCTGCGCTACGGCCGGCTCGTCGCCCACGAACGCGTCCTGGACCTGCGGCGCGGAGTGCTGGAGCGGACCTGCGAGTGGACCTCCCCGGCCGGCTCGACGGTCCGGGTGCGCTCCACCCGGCTGGTGTCGCTGACCCAGCGGGCGGTGGCCGCCGTGGCCTACGAGGTGGAGGCCGTGGACAGCCGCAGCCGGGTGGTGATCCAGTCGGAGCTGGTCGCCAACGAGAGCCTGCCCGCGTCCGACGGCGACCCGCGCGCCGCGCGGGCTCTGAAGTCACCGCTGGAGCAGGAGGACGGCTTCGCCGCCGAGGGCCGGCTGCGGCTGGTCCACCGCACCCGGAACAGCGGCCTGCGGGTCGCCGTGGCCGCCGACCACGTCGTCACCGGGCCCGAGCGCACCACCCTGCGCGCCGAGAGCGGCATCGACGTGGCCCGGCTGACCGTCACCTCCGTACTGGAGCCCGGCCAGACGCTGCGGGTGGAGAAGCTGGTCGCCCACGGCTGGTCCGGCGCCCGCTCGCTGCCCGCGATGGCCGACCAGGTCGACGCCGCGCTCGCCGCCGCCGCGCACGACGGCTGGGAAGGGCTGCTGGCCGGCCAGCGGGAGCGCCTGGACGACTTCTGGTCCCGTGCCGACGTCGAGGTGGAGGGCGACGAGGAGATCCAGCAGGCCGTCCGGTTCGCGCTGTTCCACGTCCTTCAGGCCGGTGCCCGCGCCGAGCGGCGCGCCATCCCGGCCAAGGGCCTGACCGGCTCCGGCTACGACGGGCACGCCTTCTGGGACACCGAGATGTTCGTGCTGCCCGTGCTCACCCACACCGCGCCCCGGGCCGTCGCCGAGGCGCTGCGCTGGCGGCACAGCACCCTGGACGAGGCCCGCGAACGCGCCGCCCAGCTCGGACTCGCGGGCGCCGCGTTCCCCTGGCGGACCATCGCCGGCCCGGAGGGCTCCGCCTACTGGCCGGCCGGCACCGCCGCCTTCCATGTGAACGCCGGCATAGCCGACGCGGTCGTCCGGTACGTCGAGGCCACCGGCGACACCGCCTTCGAACGCGAGACCGGCGTGGAGCTGCTGGTGGAGACGGCCCGGCTGTGGCGGTCGCTCGGCCACCACGACAGCCACGGCGTCTTCCACCTCGACGGCGTCACCGGCCCCGACGAGTACAGCGCCGTCGCCGACGACAACACCTACACCAACCTGATGGCGCGGCAGAACCTGCGCGCCGCGGCCGACGCGGCGGAACGCCACCCGGGCGAGGCACGGCGGCTCGGCGTGGACGAGGAGGAGAGCGCGGCCTGGCGGGACGCGGCCGACGCCATGCACGTCCCGTACAACGCCGAACTGGGCGTCCACGAACAGCACGCCGGGTTCACCCGCTACCAGCGCTGGGACTTCGCCGGCACCCGCGCCGACCAGTACCCGCTGCTGCTCCACTTCCCCTACTTCGACCTGTACCGCAAACAGGTCGTCAAACAGGCCGACCTGGTACTGGCCATGTACACCTGCAACGACCACTTCGAGCAGGTGTACGACGCGGAGCAGATCGCCCGGAACTTCGCCTACTACGAGCCGCTGACCGTCCGCGACTCCTCCCTGTCCGCCTGCTGCCAGGCCGTCATCGCCGCCCAGACCGGCCACCTGGACCTCGCGTTCGCCTACACCACCGAGGCCGCGCTGATGGACCTGGCGGACCTGGAGCACAACACCCGGGACGGGCTGCACATCGCGTCGCTGGCCGGCACCTGGATGGCGCTGGTCGCCGGGTTCGGCGGCATGCGCCGGGCCGGCGACACGCTGCGGTTCGCGCCCCGGCTGCCCGAGCGGCTGCGCCGGCTCGCCTTCCACGTCCAGTTCCGCGGGCGCCGGCTGCGCGTGGACATCGGCGCGGACAAGGTGACGTACGCGCTGCTGGACGGCGAACCCCTGACGCTCAGCCACCACGGCGAGCCGCTGACGGTCGGCACGGACATGCCCGCCGTACGGGCCGTACCACCGGCGCGCCGCCGCCCGGCCCCCGGCCAGCCACGCCACCGCGCCCCGAACGGAGGCAGCACGCGCTGAGCGCGCCCGCCCGCCGCGGCGGGAGCCGTCGGCCGGGCGGGACGCACCGGGCCGGCGGACTCCCGCCGTAAGGTGTGCCGGGGCGTCCGCCGGATGGCCCTGCCCGCCGGGCGCGGCCGGGTGATCCGCGCCGGTGCGGCCGTGTCTCCCCGCCCGCCTCCCGGCCCCCGGGCATCGCGGAGGGACAGTGGACCTCGCGATCCGAGGGCACTTGAGGGGTGGTCATGGGCGGCAGCGCGCACGCGGCACTCGGCACGGCGGACCGGGAACACGAGCGCCCCGCGTCCGCCCGCCCCGCCCCGGCCGGCCGGCCGCTCGCGGCCGTCGCCGTGGCCTTCACGCTGGCCCAAATCCTGCTCGTGCGGCCCGGGATGGGCCTCGGCTGGGACGAGACGGTGTACGTCAGCCAGGTCAGCCGGCACGCCCCGGCCGCCTTCTTCAGCGCGCCCCGCGCCCGGGGCGTCTCCCTGCTGGTCGCGCCCGTCGCCGCCTGGTCCTCGTCCACGGCCCTGCTGCGGACCTACCTCGCCGTTCTCTCCGGTCTCGCCCTGTTCCTGGCGCTGCGCGCCTGGCGCGGTCTGTTCCCGGTGCGGGTGCTCGCCCTGGCCGGCGGTCTGTTCGCCTCCCTGTGGGTGACCCTGTTCTACGGCCCCCAGGCCATGCCCAACCTCTGGGTCGCCGTCGCCGCCCTGACCGCCGTCGCCTGCTTCCTGCGCCTCGGGGCCGACCGGGCCGACCGGGCCGGCCGCGCCGACCGCGCGGCCCTGTGGGGTCTGGCCGGGAGCGCGCTGCTGATGGCGTGGATGCGGCCGGTGGACGCGGTCTGGGCGAGCCTGCCGCTGCTCGCCGTGGGCCTCCGGCGCGGTCACCGGCGGGCGCTGCTCGTCCTCACGGCCGGGCTCGCCGCCGGCGCCGTCCAGTGGGTGGCCGAGGCGTACACGCGCTACGGCGGCCTGGCCCGCCGGCTGGCCGACGGTGCCGCGATCCAAGGCGGCCTCGACTGGCACCTCGCCTTCGCGGACCAGTTGCGGGGCCTGGGCGGCCGGACCCTGTGCCGCCCGTGTGCCGGCGCCCTGCCGCATCCCCTCCTCACCTTCTGGTGGTTCGCGCTTCCCCCGCTCGCCGTCCTCGCGGTGGTCCTCGCCGTCCGCGCCCGGCGCCCGGCGGCCACCGCACTGCCGCTCGCCTGCGCGGCGACCGCCGCGTTCCCCTACCTGTTCCTGCTCGACTACGCGGCCCCCCGCTTCCTGCTGCCCGCCTACGCGCTGCTCGCCGTCCCGGTCGCCGACGCGCTCACCCGGCTGGCGGCCGCCCGGCGCCCGGTGCCGCGTCCGGTCCTCGCGGTGCTGGTCTGCGCCGGGCTCGCCGTGTACCTCCTGGTGCAGGCCGCCATGGTCCTGCGGGTGGCCGGCACCACCACGGCCGCCCGCCGGGCCTGGGCCCGTACCGCGGCCGAACTGCACCGCCACGGCGTCCGGCCGCCCTGTCTGGTCACCGGTCACGAGGCCATCCCGGTCGGCTTCGCCGCCGGGTGCGCCTCGGCCGCGACGACCGGGCCCAACGCCAACACCACCGTGGCCGGCATCCTCCGCACCGCCCGCCGGATCCCGGTCGCCACGCTGGTGCCGGCCGGTGCGGCGCCGCCCGGTCACACCCGCGGCTGGTCCTCCGCGCCGGCCGGCGCCGTCCGGCTCTACTACGCCGTGCCGGGCGCCCGCCCATGACCTCACCGGCCGGCCTCGCCGCCGCCCTCGGCCGCCGCCGCGCCTGCTGGCACGCCGGCGGCTGCCTCACCGTCCTGCTCGGCGCGCTGTACCTGCTCCACCGGTACTGGCCGGTGGTGGAGAGCGGGGCCGGGCGGCTGGCGGTCGCCGATCCCGGCTGGCTGCTGACCGGCGCGGTGGCGGCCCTGGGCACCTGGGCCGCCGCCGCGCTCGCCCAGCAGGGCGCCGTCGTCCGGCGGCTGCCCGGCGCCCGGCTGGTCGCCGCCCAGTTCGCCGCCTCCGCCGCCAACCATCTGCTGCCCGCCGGCCTCGGCGCGGGCGCGGTGAACCTGCGTTTCCTGATGCGCTGCGGGCTGCCGGCCCGGCGCGCGGCCGGCGCCCTCGCCGTCAAGGCCGCCGCGGGCGCCGCCGTCCGCCTCGCGCTGATCGCGCTGCTCGCCCCGGCCTGCCCCGGGCTGCTGCGCCTGCCGCGCGTCTCCCCGGTGGCGGTCGCCGCCGCCGGAGGCGCGGCCGTACTGGTCGCCCTGCTGCCGCTCACCCCGTGGTGGGCGCGGTGCCGGCAGGCGCTCGGCACCGCGCTGGCCGGCCTCCGCGCGCCGCACGCCCGTCCGGCCCGCGCGGCGGCCCTGTGGGGCGGTTCCCTGGCCTTCGCGGTGCTGCACGCGCTGGTCCTCATCGCCGTCACCCGGGCCGTCGGGCTGGCGCTCGCCCCGCTCCAGGTGGCGCTGCTGTACCTCGCCGCCAGCAGCGCCGCCGCCCTGCTGCCCACGCCGGGCGGCCTCGGCTCGCTGGACGCCGCGCTGGCCCTCGCCCTCACCGCCGCCGGCACCCCGGGTGCCGCCGCCGCGTCCGCGGTGCTCGGCTACCGGCTGCTGACGGTCTGGCTGCCGCTGCTGCCCGGTCTGCTGGTGCTCGGCGCGCTGGTGCGCCGCAAGGCGCTGTGACCTGCCCCGGACCAGCGGCCCCGGCAGACTTTCCCGCTCACGCTTTCCCTCTCCATGGGCAAGCCGTGCCGCCCTCTTTACTGCAGGGCTGTTGCAGGTACGGATCGATGGCACAAGGCTTGAGGCGCAGCCGTACCCGCTCCACCCGGAGGAAAGCCTCCACACGGCCGCCCCTGACTCCGCTCCGCGCCTCCCCGCCCGGCCGGACCGAACCGCCCGGCCGGCACCGCGTCCGCGGCTCCACGACGCGGCGGGAGCGGATCAGGGCCGCCGGGCACGCCCCGGGCCGCCGATCATGCTCGGACCCCCGGGCCGTCGATCATGCTCGGACCCCCCGGGCCGCTCCCGCGCCGAGCCGTCCGGGCGGGATTAATGATCCGCCCACGGGAAACGCGGACCGGGACCGCCCGCGAACCCCGAAGGAGGCGACCATGAGCGAGCAGCAGTCCGAGCAGACCCCCATGGCGGACGACGCGTACCAGCCCACCGGAACCAACGAGGAACAAGAGGACGCCGCGCCCCTGGACTTGCAGGACGCGGTCGGCGAGCGCACCTACGACGACATCCTCGACGAGGGCTACTCCCCGCCCGAACGCCCGCTGGGCGTCACCAAGCACGGCATCACCGCCGGTGAGCAGCACGAGGGCGAGAGCCTGGACGAGCGGCTCGGCCAGGAGGTCCCGGACGTGACCGCGCCGCCCGGTGACGAGATCGGCGACCTGCCCGGCGGCGAGGGCGAGCCGGTCGACCCGGAGGCGGGCGGCGCCCGCGCGGGCCGCCTGGTCGCCCCGGACGAGGGCGCCCACACCGACACCACGAAGGAGGAGGTCGCCCGGGACATCGGGATCGACGGGGGAGCGGCCGGCGCCGAGGAGGCGGCGATGCACGTGGTGGAGGAGGAGCCCTGAGCACACCGGGGACGCGGGCGGGTCCTTGCGGGCAGGCGTCCCGGGGGCCGTCCACGGCGGACACGGCGGGCGGGTGACAGCGGGCGGGCCGGGCGCGATCGCACCCGGCCCGCCCGTCCGCCCGGCCTCTGCGCGCCGGATCCCCGGACCGCCCTAAGGCAGCAGCTTCTCGATGGCCGCCGGGCCCTCCGACTCCAGCTTGCGCCGCGCCCAGTCGAGGGTCTTCGGTGTGACGTCCCTGCCCGCCGCCATCACCAGGTCCTCCGGGGTGACATCCCTGGGGGGCGCGGAGTGGAGCAGGGCGTCCGGGGTGCGCACGTCGTCCGACGCACGGGACTCTTCGGGTGTGGGTGCCGACATGATGCCTCCTCCTCGGTCCGGATGACCGCATCCGTGCCGGTGCCTCCGAACGGGGCACACTCTCACCATTGCCCGCCGCGGCCCACCCTGCATCCGGAAGGCCCGGGAACGGACGCCGAGCGCCTTCCCGCGCCACCGCGAACCCCGCACTCGTAAGCTGGAGCAGACACCGCGGACCGGGAGGACCCCGGCAGCGGGAGAACCCCGCGAGCGCGGGGAAACGCACCGCATCGCACCGCACCGCTCACCGGGAGGCCGCCGATGGCCGCGACCCCGTTCGCCGAGGACGCCCCCAGCCCCCGCTACCTGCCCATCGCCGATCACGGCCTCATCGGCGACCTGCGCAGCGTGGCCCTGGTCGGCACCAACGGCACCATCGACTGGTACTGCAGCCCCTCCTTCGACTCCCCGAGCGTCTTCGCGGCCATCCTCGACGCCGAACGCGGCGGACGCTACGAGCTGGCCGCCGCCGTACCGGCCCGCACCAAGCAGTTCTACTTCCCCGACACCAACGTGCTGATCACCCGCTTCTTCACCGACGAGGGCGTCGGAGAGGTGCAGGACTTCATGCCCGTGTACTGCGACGAGGCGCGCGAGGTGTGCGAGGTGCGCCGGCACCGGCTGATCCGGCGGGTGATCTGCGTCCGCGGTACCGTGCCCTTCCGCGCGCTGATCGCCCCCCGCTTCAACTACGGCGCCGACCCGCACACCCTGCGCCTCGTGGACGACATGATCGTCTTCGAGTCGCCCCAGCAGTCCCTGGCCTTCACCTCCACCGTCGCCGTGGAGAACGACGGCCGGGACGCGCGGGCCGAATTCAAACTGGCCGAGGGCGAGACGGCGGTGTTCGCCCTCGACCAGCTCGGCGTCCGGGTGCCGCCCCGCGGCTGCGCCCACGCCGAGGCGGAACACGAGTTCAACGCCACCGTCGCCTACTGGCGCCACTGGCTGCACCAGTCCCGCTACCGGGGCCGCTGGCGGGAGATGGTGCACCGCTCCGCCCTCACTCTGAAGCTGCTCACCTACGCGCCCACCGGCGCCATCGTCGCCGCGCCCACCACCAGCCTGCCCGAGCAGCTCGGCGGCGAACGCAACTGGGACTACCGCTACGTCTGGGTCCGCGACGCCGCCTTCGCCGTCTACGCCCTGCTCCGGCTCGGCTTCACCAGCGAGGCCGCGGCCTTCATGCACTTCCTGACCACGAACATCAGCCCCGGCGACGGCGCGGGCACCGGACCGCTCCAGATCATGTACGGCATCGACGGCCGCACCGAGCTGCCCGAGCGCGAACTGCCCCACCTGGAGGGCCACCTGGGCTCCGCGCCGGTCCGGGTCGGCAACGCCGCCGCCGACCAGCTCCAGCTCGACATCTACGGCGCGCTGATCGACTCCGCCTACCTCTACGACAAGTGGGCGCAGCCCATCCCGAGCGGACAGTGGGACGACCTGTGCCGGCTCGTCGACTGGGTCTGCGACCACTGGGACCAGCCCGACGAGGGCGTCTGGGAGACCCGCGGCGGCCGCAAGAACTTCCTGTACTCCCGGCTGATGTGCTGGGTCGCGATCGAGCGGGCGATCCGCCTGGCCAACCACCGCGGCCTGCCCGCCGACCACCGCCGCTGGCGCCAGACCCGGGACACCATCTACCGGCGGATCATGGACCGCGGCTGGTCGGAGCGCCGGGGCGCCTTCGTGCAGTACGAGGGCGCCGACGTCCTCGACGCCTCGGTGCTGATGATGCCGCTCGCCAAGTTCATCGCCCCCACCGACCCCAAGTGGCTGTCCACCCTGGACGCGCTCACCGAGGACCTCGTCTCCGACTCCCTCGTCTACCGCTACGACCCGCAGGCCAGCCCCGACGGCCTCCGCGGCGACGAAGGCACCTTCTCCATCTGCTCGTTCTGGTACGTCGAGGCGCTGGTCCGGGCCGGCCGGCTGGACGAGGCACGGCTGGCCTTCGAGAAGATGCTCACCTACGCCAACCACCTCGGTCTGTACGCCGAGGAGATCGGCCGCACCGGCGAGCAACAGGGCAACTTCCCGCAGGCGTTCACCCATCTGTCCCTGATCAGTGCCGCCTTCAACCTGGACCGCGCCCTCGGCTGAGCCGCCCCGCGGCGCCGGCCCGGCACCGCCCGCGCCCCGGTGTGGCCGGATACGGCCCGGTGCCCGATGCGTGGCGGTTCCGCACCCGAACGGGCGGTGTGTCCGCACCCGGCCCGGGTACCCGGGCGGTCCCACAGCGGGACCGACTCAGGCTCGACACAAGGAGGGAATCCCGGATGACCAGCACCAGCGAGACCGGCGACGTCACGGGCACGCGCGACAAGGACTACAACCTCATCTGGTACGTCGAGGCGTGTCTGAGCAACGCCCTGCGCCTGGAGCAGTACATCCAGGACGCCGAGCGGGAGAAGGACAACGAGGTCGTGGAGCTGTTCCGCAAGGCCCAGTCCGACAGCCGCAAGGGCGCCGAGCTGGGCAAGCAGCTGCTGCGCGCCCGCCTCGGCGGCGACTGACCGCCGCCCCGCCCGGGCGTCCCGGTGCCCCGCCACGGGCCCGGCGGACCGCGTGCCGCCGTCCGCCGGGCCCGTGCCGTGCCCCGGCGCCCCTTCCGTCCGCGCCGGCCCGCGCTCAGGGCAGCGGCTGCTCCGCCCAGATCACCTTGCCGTGCGGCGTGTACCGGGTGCCCCAGCGCTCGGCGAGCTGCGCCACCAGGAACAGCCCCCGGCCGCCCTCGTCGGTGCTCGCCGCGTACCGCAGGTGCGGCGAGGTCGTACTGCGGTCGGAGACCTCGCAGATCAGCGTCCGGTCCCGCAGCAGCCGCACCCCGATCGGACCGCGCCCGTAGCGGATGGCGTTGGTGACCAGCTCGCTCAGGATCAGCTCCGTCGTGAACGCCAGCTCCTCCAGCCCCCAGTCGGCCAGCCGCCGGGTCACCGAGGACCGCACCCGCGACACCGCCGCCGGATCGGACGGCACCTGCCACTGCGCCACCCGGTCCTCGCCCAGCACCCGGGTACGGGCCACGATCAGCGCCACGTCGTCGCTCGGCCGCGCCGGCAGCCGGTCCAGCACCGTGCGGCAGGTCTCCTCGGCCGAGGCGCCCGGCGTCCCGCCGAGCGCGTCGGACAGCAGAGCCAGGCCCTCGTCGATGTCCCGGTCCCGGTCCTCCACCAGCCCGTCGGTGTACAGCACCAGCCGGCTGCCCTCCGCCAGCTCCAGTTCCGCCGTCTCGAACGGCAGCCCGCCCAGCCCCAGCGGCGGACCCGCGGGCACGTCCGCGAACTCCACCGAGCCGTCCGGACCCACCAGCGCGGGCGGCGGATGACCAGCCCGGGCCAGCGTGCACCGCCGGGACACCGGGTCGTAGATCGCGTACAGACAGGTAGCGCCCGTCACCACGGCCCCGCCCGACGCCGGGGTCTCGTCCTGGTCGATCCGTCCGACCAGCTCGTCCAGCAGCGCGAGCAGCTCGTCCGGCGGCAGATCGAGTGCCGAGAAGTTGTGCACGGCCGTCCGCAGCCGGCCCATCGTCGCCGCCGCGTGCAGCCCGTGCCCCACCACGTCCCCGACGACGAGCGCCACCCGGGCACCGGACAGCGGCAGCACGTCGAACCAGTCGCCGCCGACACCCGACTGGGCCGGCAGATAGCGGTAGGCGATCTCCAGGGCGCCCTGCTCGGGCAGGGAGCGCGGCAGCAGGCTGCGCTGGAGCGTGACCGCCATGCTGTGCTCGCGGGTGTACCGGCGGGCGTTGTCGATGGACACCGCGGCCCGCGCCACCAGCTCCTCCGCCAGCGACACGTCCTCGGCGTCGAACGGCTGCGGCTTCTCCGCCCGCCAGAAGTTCGCCACGCCCAGCACCAGCGCGCCCGTCCGCAGCGGCACGGTGATCAGCGAGTGGATGCCGTACGCCAGCACCTGGTCGGTGCGCTCCAGGTCCTGCGCCCGCCAGCCGGGCGTGTCCCGCAGCCGCGCCGCCACGACCGACTGCCCCGTCGTCAGGGCACGGGTCTGCGGCGAGGTCGCCACGAACCGGATCCGCTCGCCCACCGGGTACAGCGGGACGTCCTCGCGGTCGCCCGCGCAGGCCGTACGGCGCAGCGCCGTATCCGGCCGCGGCTCCTCCCCGCTCAGCACCGCCTCGAACAGGTCGACGGTGGCGAAGTCCGCGAACCGGGGCACCGCCAGCCCGGCCAGCTCCTCCGCGGTCCGCGACACGTCCAGACTGGTGCCGATGCCCACCCCGGCGTCGTACAGCATGTTCAGCCGCTCGCGGGCCACGTCCGCGCGGCCCGACAGGGCGCGCAGCTCGGTGGAGTCGCGCAGCGTGGTCACACTGCCGGGCGGGCCGCCGCGCAGATCCGTCGGCCGCTGGTTGATCGCCAGCAGCCGGTCCTTGACCAGGTGCACCTCGTCCGTCGCGACCCGCCCCGAGGCCAGCAGACCCGCCGTCTCGTCGTTCAGACCCAGCTCCAGCACATGCCGCCGCTCGGCGTCCGCCGGCAGGTCCAGCAGCCGGTGCGCCTCGTCGTTGGCGAGCAGCAGCCGGCCGTCGTCCGCGACGATCAGCACACCCTCGCGGACCGCGTGCAGCACCGCGTCGTGGTGCTCGTACATCCGGGTCATCTCGTACGGCCCGAGGCCGTGCGTCTGGCGCAGCAGCCGTCTGCTGACCAGGGCCGTGCCCGCCGTGGCCAGCGCCAGCGCGGCGGCCGCCGCGGCGAGCAGCAGCGGCAGCTGCTGGTCGGCGGTGCCGCCCACGTGCGCGGTGGTGATCCCGGCGGACACCAGGCCCACCACCGTGCCCGCCGCGTCCCGCACCGGCACCACGACCTGCACCAGCGGGCCGATGGTGCCGGTGACGTGCTCGGTGACCGTCCCGCCGGCCAGCGCCGGACCGATGTTCCCGACGAACTTCTTGCCGATCCGGTCCGTCTCGGGGTGCGTGTAGCGGATACCGTCGGTGTTCATCACGACGATGAAGTCCACGCCGGTCGCCTTGCGGGAGGCCTCCGCGCGCGGCTGGAGCACGGCCGTGGGATCGGCGGAGCGCAGGGCCGCGGCCGTACCCGGAGCGTTGGCGAAGGTCTCGGCCACGGCGAGGGAACGATTCGCCGCCTCGGTGTCGCTGTCGTGCCGCACCTGGAGTACCTGGGCCACCACCGCCGAGACGACCAGCAGCAGCACGATCACCACTTGCAGCAGGAACACCTGACCGGCCACGCTGCGCCCGGTCACCGCCGACCGGAGCACCCCGGGCCGGCCGCCCCCCGGGCCACGGCCCGGCTGCGCCGGGCCGTGCGGTGCGCGCGGGTACCCGAGCGTTCGGGGCGGCCGGGTCGCGGACCGGCCGGGCAGTCGCACCATGTGCCCATGTCTACACTGCCCGGCGCCGTCCGGCGAGACCGTCACCCGGTCGGAGCAGGGCCCGCTGCCGGTTCTCTCACACCGGCGCGCCGCCCGGGTGGCGGGGCCCCGGACCCGCTCGTAGGAATGGACTGCGCGCCGCCGTGACCGGCGACGGACCACGTACGTGCCGTGACCGGCCGACCGGCCGCGGACCGTGTGACGCCGACCGCGTGCGGGGGCGCGCCCCCGCACCCGTCCCCTGGAGCCGAGATGACCACCCGCTCTCCGTCACCCCGTCCCGAGGACACGCTCATAGCCCCGGCGCCCACCGGCCCGCCCGCGGAAGGCTCCGGGGACCCGCGCGACCGCACGCCTGACGGCTCCGCGCGTGACAGCGCCGAGTACGACGGGCACCACGATCCCGTGTCCAGCGTCCCGGTGTACGACACCCCGGCGGACGGCGACCCGCTGCACGGTCTGGTCCACGCGGCCGTCGCCGACCGCCCGCTGGAGGACGTCGTCCGGCTCCTCGGCTTGCTGGAGCGCTCGCCCGGACACGCCCGGACCACGGCGTCCGCGCTGCGTGCCCTGGGGACCGAACGGTCGGTGGAGGACGTCACCCGCCTGGTGGCTCTGCTGACCGAGCCGCCCCGGAAGACCGACAGCGCGGACGAGTTGATCCGCGCCGCCGCCGAGGGCCGCCCGCTGGCGGAAGTGTCGCGGCTGGTGCGGCTGCTGCACCGCGGCCCCGTGGAACCGCACTGCGGGCAGGCGGCCATACGCGCGGTGGCCGTCCACCGACCCGTCGAGGAGCTCGCCGAACTGATCGACAGCCTGGCCACGGAAGGCGAGCCGCCCGAACGCTCGGCTCTGAACCCGGCGGACTCCGGTCCGACCGGTGCCAGGTCGACGGGCTTCAGGGCGGCTGATGCGCCGTTCCAGCAGGGGCGGGGGACACCGCCGCGGGCAGGATGGCCCGCGAAGGAGCCGGCGACGCAGGGGAGCACGATCGAGGTGCGGGCTGCTTCGGTGCCGTCGCCTTCCGCTTCTGCACCTCTCGCTTCCGCCCCGGCCTCCGCGTTCCTCTTCGCGTCCGCCTCCGTCCCGGCCACGGCTGTGCACCGGGCCGGTGGCGGACGGGCGCCCGCGGCCACCGTGTGGGCCGCCCGGTGTGCCGCGCTGCTGGTGTTCCTGTGCGGGTTGGCCCACCTGCCGCGCTACTGGACCGGGCTGTCCCACGGCAGCCTCGGGACCACCCTGCTCGCCTCCGCGCTGTGCGGGCTGCTGGCGCTCGCCCTCACCGCGCGCACCGCACCGGCCCGGCTGGTCGGGGCGACGGCCTCGGCCGTCCTGACGGCGGCGCTCGCCGCGGGACAGGTGTTCGGCGCCCGTCTCGGCCTGCCGGACGTGGCGCTGCCGGCGGCGACCCTGGCCCCGCCCTGGCTGGCCGGCCCGGTGGCCGTGACAGCCACCGCCGGGGCACTGGCGGTGCTGCTGACGGCCGTGACGGCGCGCAGGACGGAGGGTGCGGGAGCGGGCTGAGCCACGGTCCCCTCGCCGGCGGATCACCCATAGCGAGCCGGGCCGGGCCTGGGCCGGTCAGGCGTCCTTCGTCCCGCCCGGCAGCGGCCGGGCGCTGCGCAGGCTGCGCAGGGCGAGGAGGAGGACGCCGATGTCGTCCAGGTAGACCGGGTCGGGCATCAGGTCGGTGGGCAGCAGCAGATACGCGACCGCGCCCCAGAACACCCAGCGCGGACCGGTCGGCAGCCCCGCGCGCCGCAGCGTCTGCCGGGTCCGCACCAGCCGCACCAGCAGGACGACCGCGACGGCGAGCAGCACCGCCGCGACGACGCCGCCGAGCACCAGCAGGGTCGTGGTCGTGTCCATCCTCGCTCCTTCTCCGGTCCGCCCTCTGCGCTCCGCGCTCCGCGGTCCGCGTTCTCCAGTCCGCGTTCTCCGGTCCGCGCGCCGAGCAGGCCCGGCCGGTGGTCCGGACCGCTCTAGGACGCCTTCCCGTCCCCGCGGCCCGTACCCCCGACGCCTTCCCGCACGATCTCCTCCGGCGCACCGGACGCGTCCGGTGCGCCGTCCGGTGTGCCAGGCGCGTCCGCCGACGCCGCCGCGCCGGAGTGTTCCGGCTCCGGCTGGCGGCCCCTGCCCGGCAGCCGCAGCCGCTCGAACGTCCGGGTGAGCTGCTGCAACGCGCCCGGCGAGCGGGAGCCGGGCCGCTGCTGGGGCAGGGTGGGCACCGGGACGTCGCGGTAGGCGGCCAGGGCCTCCAGCGCCTGCTCGGCGGCCTCCTTGTACAGGTCCCGCGACTTCGTCATCGCCTCCAGCGCCTCGGCGTACATAGCCACCAGCCGCCGCTGGGCCTCCAGCTCCTCGCGCAGGGTCAGCAGGGTCCAGTTCTCGCGCAGGTCGGCCAGCGCCTCCGCGGCCCCCTGGGACAGCGGCCGGGGCAGGGCGACGAAGTGCCGCAGGGCTGCGATCAGCTCGGCCGGCTCCGAACCGTCCAGGAAGACGTTGCGTACGCTGTGCTCCCGGCCGTCGTAGCCGTCCGGCGCCGGATCCGGCGGCAGCAGGACCGCGCCGCCGCGCGGCACCTCGACGCCGAGGTCCTTCAGGGCCCAGTTGACTCCGCGCAGCTGCTGCGGGGCGGCCCGGTGCTCGATCACGCGGTGGCGCAGTCCGGGCGGGAGCAGCCGGGCCAGCGGCCGCCGGCCCCGCTCGTCGGGGGTCATCGCCTCGTGCACGACGACATGGACGCACCACGCCTCCCGGGCCGCGTCCCGAAGCCGGCGCCGCATCTCCTTGTCGTCCTCGGGCAGCGTGTTGACGTGCCGGAAGCGCAGCCCGGGGACCGCGGGGTGATGGTCCCAGGAGCCGTCGCCGTCCTCGTCGGCGGCGCCGTCGGGCCAGAACAGGGTCGCCGGCGAGGGCCACGCGTCGTCCCACGGCCGCTCGGCCTCCGCGACCAGCCGCCACTCGTGCCCCGTGAGCCGGTCCCGCGGCGGTACGAGGGTCAGCCGGGCCCGCACGGTCACCGTGCCCCCGGCCCGCCAGCGGGCCTCGAAGACCCGCAGGCCAAGGTCCCCGGCCGCGGCCGGCTCGGCGAAGTCGTCGATGTCCCCGCTCTCCTTGTGCCGGCGCAAGGTGCGGCGGACGACGTCCTCGGGGGCGGGACCGGTGTGACGGCCCCGCACCGCCCAGAGCGTCTGCGGGACGGTGGCGTGGTCGGCGGCGGAGTTCGACATGAGCCAATCTGCTGACGGGGGCGGGTGCGCCTCCCAGTATCACCGCTCGGCGGCGCGACCGGGGCGCGGGGGCCCGGCGCCGCGCGTCGCCCGGGAGTGCGACCGGCGCACGGAGCGCACGCCGTACGCCGGGGCCCGCGGACCGTCAGCCCAGCAGCGCGAGCAGCCGCCCCAGCGCCTCCATGACGGGCCTGCCCACCTCGCCCACGGTCGCCGCGATCTGCGCGACGGACGCCAGGATCATGCCGCGCTCACGCAGGGCGGCCCGGTCGGGGGTGAGCGCGGGCAGCGCGTTCTCCACGGTCCGGGCCTGCTCCGGGGCGAGCGCCGGGCGCAGGTCGTCGAGGAGGAGGGTGAGGTCCGTCACGGCGGCCTGGAGCCCGGTGTCCTGAGCGGTGCCGTCGTGGTGGACGACGGTGCCGTGGTTGATGCCGACGACCTTTTCGCCGCCGTTCACGTTGACGACGTCCCCGTAGTAGTTCGACGTGTCGCTCACAGTCTGATCCCCGTGTTTCCCCTGCCGCCGTTCAGGTTGACGACGGAACCGAAGTTGTTCGTGGTGTTGTACTGCTGAAGGACGGCGGAGAACTCGTATTCCGGGTGGTCGATCGCGTACACGATCTGCCCGGCGATCGCCCGCAGCTCATCCATGGTCGGCAGGGTCAGGACCACCCTGGAACCGCTGTTCATCTCGACGACCAGCACCGGCTTCCTCGGCCAGACCAGGACGACGAAGACGACGATCAGGGGGAACAGGACCAGGACGTTCGGGGCAGAGCCGCCGCCCCCGTCCGTGGAGTCGAGCCGGGCGGAGACCAAGAGGACGGCGACCACCAGCAGCAGGGAGTAGACGCCGGCCTTGCCCCAGGCGCGCTTCAGTCTGAACACTTCGACCCAGCTGACATTGCGCAACGGCACCGCCGCCGACCCCACCCACAGGATCTGCCGCTGGACCCGGAGTTCCAGTGGCCTTCCCCGGCGGGGAGGCAGCGGCATCGGCGGTATCCGAGGAGGCGGCTGGGACGGAGGAGACGAGGGCTGGGGCGGAAGTTGTGGCGGAGGCCAGGGAGGTGTCCCGGGACGTGGTACGCCGATGCCGCCGGTGCCATCCATGGTTCCCCCGTGCTGTCGTCACACCCACCCGCGCGGTGCGTGACGCGGGAGCATCATTAAGCCGGTGCGGGGTCATGGGACGGCAGACGAGATACGGCCAATCTGCCGTGCTCCTGCACGGATGAGCTGGGGCTTCGTCGTCACGTGCGGGCGATCTTCAGGAAGACGAACCGCTCCGGTCCGGCGCGGGCCGCGCGGCCGCGGGGGCCGGCGCACTCGCGCCGGCCCCCGCCGTCCCGCCGGTGGAGCCGGGGCCTTACGCCCCGCTCTCCCGCAGCATGTCCTCACGCTCGACCAGCTTCACCCGTTCGCGGCCCTGCGGCTCGCCGAGGGCCCGCTCGGCGGCATCCAGGCGGTACCAGCCCTCCCAGGTGGTGAAGCGGACGTTCCGCTCGGCGAGGAAGGCGTCCACGGCCTCCGGCTCGGGCGTGGCCGGGGTGTGCAGGCGGCCGTTCGCGTAGTCGTCCAGCAGATTGGCGACGGTCTCGTTGGCGTCGCCCTTGGTGTGGCCGATGAGACCGACCGGGCCGCGCCGGATCCAGCCGGTGACATAGGTGGACTGCAGCGGGGTGCCGCCCTCCTCGACGACGCGGCCGCCCTGGTCCGGGACGGTGCCGGAGGCGATGTCCCAGGGCAGCTTGGGCAGTTTCTCGGAGAGGTAGCCGACCGCGCGGTAGACCGCCGTGACGTCCCAGTCCTTGAAGACGCCGGTGCCCTTGACGTTGCCGGTGCCGTCCAGGGCGGTGCGCTCGGTGCGCAGGCCGACGACCCTGCCGTCCTCGCCGAGGATCTCGGCGGGCGACTCGAAGAAGTGCAGGAACAGCTTGTGCGGACGGTTGCCGACGTCCCGGATCGCCCAGTTCTCCAGCGTCTTGGCGACCATGTCGGCCTGCTTGTTGCCGCGCCGGGTCTCGATCGAGCCCTCGTCGTAGTCGATGTCCTCGGGGTCGACGATGACCTCGATGTTCGGCGAGTGGTCCAGCTCGCGCAGCTCCATCGGGCTGAACTTCGCCTGCGCCGGGCCACGGCGGCCGAAGACGTGGATCTCCACGGCCTTGTTGGCCTTCAGACCGTCGTAGACGTTCGGCGGGATCTCGGTCGGCAGCAGTTCGTCGGCGGTCTTGGCCAGGATGCGGGCCACGTCCAGGGCCACGTTGCCGACACCGAGGACGGCGACCTTCTCGGCCTCCAGCGGCCAGGTGCGCGGCACGTCCGGGTGGCCGTCGTACCAGGAGACGAAGTCGGCGGCGCCGTAGGAGCCGTCCAGGTCGATGCCGGGTATGGACAGGTCGCGGTCGGCCATCGCGCCGGTGGAGAAGATCACCGCGTCGTAGAAGGCGCGCAGGTCATCCAGGCCGAGGTCCGTCGGGTAGTCGACGTTGCCGAACAGCCGGATCTGCGGCTTGTCCAGCACCTGGTGCAGGGCGGTGATGATGCCCTTGATGCGCGGGTGGTCGGGCGCGACGCCGTACCGGATCAGGCCGAACGGGGCGGGCATCCGCTCGAAGAGGTCGATGGACACACCGGGGCCGGCGGCCACCTCGGACTTGAGCAGGGCGTCGGCGGCGTAGATCCCGGCGGGGCCGGCTCCGACGATGGCTACCCGCAGGGCGCGCGGCATGATCAGGTTCCCTTCGCGTGAAAATGGGCGACTTGATCAGGAAGCCTAAACTAAGGCAGCCCTAAGTTGGTACGGGGGTCTGGTCTATGACCTCATAAGTCGGTCTTATGGCTCACCCAGGCCGCACTTATGGCCCTGCTGTCGCGAACCACCCAGGCTCCCCACCGGGCGGGCGGTACGTACGACGTTTCCCGGGCGCATCCCCCGCGAGAGCTACAGGAGCTGTCCATGCGCGGGTGATTCGCGGACGGCGCCGGATTCCTAGCGTGGTGGTCGGGTCGCCGCCGGGGCGACCGCGACAGGGGGCCACCATGAGTACACCATCCACCGCACGGCGCGCCGGAGTCCCCGGCCCGGGCCCGGGCCCGGGCTCCGACGATCCCGGCGCGCGCGGCGGCCGTCTCGGCCGGATCGTCCGCTCTCCGCTCGGCTGGATGGTGACGGGCCTGGTCGGCGTCGGCCTGGTCTCGGCCCTGACCGCCACGGGCCCCGGTCCGGTTCCGGCGCTGGGTGCGGTGGCCGCATTGGCCGTGTACTGGCTGGTCATGCGCCGTGTCGCGCGACGCCCGACGCCGGAGATCGCCCGGCGGGGAGCCGGCGGGGAGGCGCTGCTGGGCGGCGCGACCGGCCTGGGCTTCGTAGCGGTGTCCGCCTTGCTGATCACGGCGTTCGGGGGTTACTCGTTCTCCTGGGCGGGCCACGGCTTCACGGCGGTCGTCTGGTCCGCGGTCATGGTGCAGACCGGCGCCGCGGTCACCGAAGAGTTGTTGTTCCGCGGTCTCGCGCTCCAGGCCCTGGAGCAGTTGTGGGGCAGCCGGGCCGCCATCGTGATCACCGGGCTGTTCTTCGGCATCGCCCATCTGAGCGTTCCGGAAGCCAGTGTGTGGAGCGCGCTGGCGATCGCCGTGGAGGCGGGCGTGATGCTCGGCGCCGCGTTCCTGTGGCGGCGTAACATCTGGTTCGTCGCGGGGCTGCACTTCGCCTGGAACACCACCGAGGGGCTGCTCGGCATCCCGGTCTCCGGGCACACCGCCGAGGGCCTGTTCACCGTCGACGCGCATGGCTCCGCCGTGCTGACCGGCGGTGGCTTCGGCTTGGAGGCGGCGCTGGTGCCCGTCGTCCTCGGTGTGCTGCTCGCCGTCCGCATGGTCGTCCTCGCCCGCCGCGGCGGCCGTCTGCTGCCCCGCCGATCCGCACGACACACCCAGGCCGGCTGACCGGAGGAAACGGTAGTGACATTCCCTCAGGCGCCCTGGAGCCGTGCGCTGTTCCGTGCGCCGCTCGACTGGTGGGAGGAGCGGGACGCCTTCCTCAAGGACGGCGTCCTCGCCCTGGCGCTGGCCCTGTTGGCCTTCGTGCCCACCGTGTCCCACATCGGGGCGCAGATCGGGGATCTGCCCGAGCGGCCGGTGAGCGTGCCGAGCATCGGGCTGATCCTGGCCCAGACCCTGCCGCTGGCGGCCCGCCGGCGATGGCCCGCGGGCTGTCTGGCTGTCGTCGCGGGCGCGTTCGCCGTGTACCAGGCGCTGGGCTTCGCGACGACGTCCGGGAGTCTGGGGCTGTATCTGGCCCTGTACTCGGCCGGGGCCCACCAGGTCCGCCTCCGCCACGCTCTGGCGGGCGTGGTGAGCGCGGGCTACGCCGCACTGGCCCTCGTCCTGAACCGCCTCGGCTCACCGCAGGGCATCGCGGACTATCTCGCGTTCTATCTGACGCTGGGCGCGTTCTGGCTGGTGGGGAGCGCCGTACGCACACGGCGGGCGGAGGAGGCGCAGCGGCGGCGGCTGGCCGCCGAAGTGGCCACGGCCGCGGAGCGGGCACGCATCGCCGGCGAGTTGCACGACGTGGTCACCCATCATGTGACGGCCATGGTGGTCCAGGCGGACGCGGCACAGTTCCTGCTCACCTCCGCACCGGACAAGGCCGGCGAGGGACTGTCGGCCGTCAGCGACACCGGCCGGCGGGCGCTGACAGAACTGCGCTACCTGCTCGGCGTATTGGAGGCGACCGGCGAGTCGGCGTCTGCGGGCCCGGCGCGCGCGGACCGGGCACCCACCCTGGGACGGCTCGGCGACCTGGTCGAACAGGCCCGCTGGTCGGGGCAGCCGGTCGAGTTCAGCGAGCGGGGCGAGCGGCGAGCGCAGTCCGTGGACGTGGAGCTGGCCGCGTACCGGGTGGTGCAGGAGGCGCTCACCAACGCGATGAAGCACGCCGCCGGGCAGCCGACACGGGTCCTGGTCCGGCACGGCGAGGAGCGCATCGTGATCACGGTGACCACCGACGGGCCCACCGCCTCCCCGGCGGCCCCACCCGCCGTGCGGCAGACGGGCCCTGGGGGCGGGCGCGGACTGGCGGGGCTGCGTGCACGGGCGTGGATGGCCGGTGGTGAACTGGAGGCCGGACCCCGGCCCGAAGGCGGGTTCGAGGTCCACGCCACCCTTCCGTCCAAGCCCCCACCGGAGTGACCCCGTGAGCCATGCGCCGCCGCCGATCCGTGTGCTCGTCTGCGACGACCAGGCACTGGTGCGCACCGGCTACGTCACCATCTTCTCCGCCCAGCCCGACCTGGAGGTCGTCGGAGAGGCCGAGAACGGGCACGAGGCGGTCCGGGCCGCACGGCGCCTGCGTCCCGACGTGGTGGTGATGGACATCCGGATGCCCCTGCTCGACGGCATCCAGGCGACCCGGCAACTCGCCGGCCCCGACGCCGAGGCACCCCCGAAGGTGCTGGTCGTCACCACCTTCAACGTCGACGCCTACGTCTACGACGCGCTGCGTGCCGGGGCCAGCGGCTTCCTCCTCAAGGACGCGCCCCCGGCGGAGCTGGTCAACGGCATCCGGACGGTCGCCCGGGGCGAGACCCTGCTGGCCCCCGCCGTCACCCGCCACCTCATCGGCCACTTCGCCGCACACCTGCGCCCGGCCGACACGTCCCGGCCGGCCAGGGAGGACGTGGTACGGGCACTGACCCCGCGCGAGCTGGAGGTGCTCCGGCAGATCGCCGAGGGACTGTCGAACGCGGAGATCGCCGCGCAGCTCTACATCACTCCCGAGACGGTCAAAACCTACGTGTCGAGAATCCTGGCCAAACTCGGCCTACGCGACCGAGTCCAGGCCGTCGTCCTCGCCTACCGGGTCGGACTGGTGACCTCCACGGGCTGACCGGCCGGCCAAGACGCATCACGAGGCTCCGGTCGACTCGGCTGGTTACGGCCCGTGGTGCCGCCCGCAACTCCAACCGCCGGACGCGGGCGGGGATTGAGGTCACTTTGCCGCAGCTTCGGGAGAGCAGGCCGTTATGGCTCACGCCGGGCGGTCTCAGGCGGGCCGGATGATCCGGCGGATCGCCGCCTCGCCGGCGCCGTAGATCGACTCCTCGCGCACCGACGAACCGGGTCCCGGAGCGTGCACCATCATGCCGCCGCCGACGTGGAGGCCCACGTGCCGCTCGTCGTCGAAGAAGAAGACCAGATCGCCGGGCTCCATCGTGGCCACCGTCACCGGGGCCCCGGCCAGCGCCTGTTCGTACGCGGCGCGCGGCAACGTCACCCCGGCGGCCCGCCAGGCGGCCCGGGTGAGGCTGGAGCAGTCGTACGAGTCCGGTCCGGTCGCACCCCACACGCACGGCTTGCCGACCTGCGCCCGGGCGAACGCGACCGCCTTGGCGGCACGCAGCGCACGCAGGGCACCCGGCGGCTCCGGGACGGGAGCATCGGTGAGGGGGGACCCGGAAGCCCAGGTGGGGGTGGGCGCGAGGGCGAGGGAGGCCGGGTGTGGAGTGGCTGGCGCCGGGGCCGGCGGGGGTGCCGGTGTCGTGATCGTTGCGGTTGCGGTTGCCGTGGGCAGGGGCATCGGCGGGGTGGACAGGGTGGCGTGGTGGGTGAGCGGATCACCGGGGGTGGCCGGCTCCGGGGGCATGCCGAAGGACTGGTGCTGGGGCTGGAGCGACACGGCACCGGGTACCTCACCCGCCACGCGAACCACCGGCGGTTGCGGCATGACGCCCCCGACTGTCAGCGCGACCGTCGCAGCGCTGTCGGGCGCCGGGGCCGCCACACCTCTCCCGGGCGAGGCGTCCAGCGGTGCGGCCGGGGGTGGCGTGACCGGCGCGCCTCCCTCGGGTGCCGCGGTCAGCACAGCCCGTGCAGGCAGTGCAGTCACCGCACCCGTCGGAAGCGGTGTGGTCATCGCGCTTGCCGTAGGGAGCGCGTTCGCCGCAGGCACGGCCGGTGACCCGTCCGTACCGTCCTCCAGGGCCGCGGGCGCCGGGCCGGACGGGCCCGGTTCCAGGGCCGCCGCCGGGCCGGCGCCCGGCAGGATGGCGCCCTCGCCGATCGACGGAAGGCGGGCCGGGGCGGGTGCCCGGTCGGGCAGGCGGGCGGCGGGCAGTACGGCGGGGACGGTCGGGCCGAGCGCGGTGCGTGCCGTGTCGAACCACTGCCGGGTGATCTCGTCCGGCTCCGACATCGGCTCCGGGCCGGGACGCCGGCCCGGCCGCCTGGCCGGTGGCACTCCGCGGGAGCGCGCCCGGACGGCCATGGCCCGGGTGGCGTTGAAATTGCCGGTGTCGTTCTCGGCCTGGTCGTACAGGAAGTCGATCCGCTGCCGAACCTCGTCGCGGCTATCCGGCGCCATCGAAGACGTGCTCCTTCCTCGCCCCGCAAGGCAGTTGGGCGGCACGCCGGGTGCTGCCGGGCGGCGGCCTCGCGTCAACCTAGCCAACGTGTGTGCCACGTGTGAAGGTTGAGGCGCGGAATGCCCGATACGTATGCGTGATCTTCGTGATGACGTGCGACGCCCCAGAGGTGTGAACCGTGCTTTCCTGTGTGTTCCGGCGCACGCGCGACTCCGTTGAAAATGACGGCCTCGTGTGAACACGGCGGCCTCGTGTGAACACGGCGGCCTCGCCATCCGTATGAGGTCGGGGAACTCCATACCCGACCGGTGATCACACACAGGGAAACGACCTTGGCACGCAACAGGCGCAGACGCCCGCCCCGCGCGCGACGCGCGATCCTCACGGCGGTCGCCCTGATACTCGGCGGAGCCGGGCTCGTCGCCGCGAACGTCTACGCCTTCGCCTCCGAGAGCCGGAGCGCCGCATCCGTCCCGGACACCGCCGGACCCGTCCCGCCCGCCGGCCCGCAGGCCGGTGCGGGGCAGGGCGGCAACGGGCCCGTCGCCTCCGACTACGCCGACATCACCGCCGTACCGCCGGACGCGCCCGCCCCGCCGCCTCGGCCCGGCGCCTCGCGCGGCACCTTCACCTCCGACTGCGGGGTGAACGCGGGCGGCCTGTTCAACTCCGACAACCTGATCGTCGCCCCCGGAGTCGCCAACGGCGCCCACCACGTCCACGACTACATCGGCAACCAGTCCACCAACGCCTTCGCCACCGACACGGACTTGGCGAACGCCGCCACGAGCTGCGTGAACAAGGGCGACAAGTCGGCGTACTACTGGCCGGTGCTGCGCCTGCAGAACGGCAGGCCGGAACGGGACGCCGGGGCCCCGGGCGGCGGTACGGAGGGCAACACCGGCCAGATCGTCACGCCTGAGGAGGTGACGCTGACGTTCGTGGGCAACCCGCGCGGCAAGGTCACCGCCATGCCGCGCCTGCTGCGTGTCGTCACCGGCGACGCCAAGGCGTTCGTCAACGGTCCCGGGAACGCCAACGCGTCGTGGAGCTGCACCGGTTACGAGGACCGGCAACTGACGGACAAGTACCCGCTGTGCCCGCCGGGCAGCGACGTGGTGCGCACCTTCCGCTTCCAGAGCTGCTGGGACGGCCGCAACACCGACAGCGCCAACCACCGCACCCACGTGGCCTTCACCGCGCCGGACGGCTCCTGCCCGGCCGGCTTCCGGGCGATTCCGCAACTGGTGCAGCGCATCGTCTACGACGTCCCCGCGCCGAGCGTCTCGGACGGTGGCCGTACCGTCCCGCTGTTCGCGGTGGACTCCTTCCCCGAGCAACTGCACAAGCCCGTCACCGACCACGGCGACTTCATCAACGTCTTCGACGAGGACCTGATGCGCGAGATGGTCGACTGTGTCAACACGGGCCGCGCCTGCCGGCCTTCGGGCGACTCCGGTACGGCGGCGACGCCCACGGCGTCCGGCGGGACCGCCGTCTCCGCACCGGCGCCCAGCACCAAGAGCGACACCCACGACACCGCCCCGGCCCCGGCAACCGCCCCGGCCCCGGCAACCGCCCCGGCACCGCCCGCCTCCCTGCCCCCGGCTCCCCGGGCTCAGCCCCAAGCGGCGCCAAGTGGTCTGGCCGGCACCGGAGTCCACCTCTGGTCCGCGGCCGCCGGCACACTGCTCGCCCTCTCGGGCCTGTTCATGCTGCTCCGGGCCAGGCGCCTGCGCTACTGACGCCAACGCCAACGCCAACGCCTCCGCCCCGCCCGGCAGGCCCCGCGATCGGCCCTCATCCTTGTGGGAGCGCTCCCAAACCCCGCAGGATAGCCCCATGGCAACCCCGCACCCGTACCCCGTCATCCGGCCCTACCGCCCTGCCGACCGCGACGCCGTCGCCGATGTCTGCGTCCGTACCGCGCATGCCGGAGGCGACTCCCGGGCGATCTACCCCGACCTCCGTCTCCTGCCGTCGATCTTCGCCGAGCCGTACTGCCACTTCGACCCGGACCTCGCCTTCGTGCTGGACGACGGCACGGGCCGGGCCGTGGGATACCTCCTCGGCACCGCGGACACCGGGCGCTTCGTCGAGCAGTTCCGGCGGGACTGGATCCCCCGGCTGGCCGACCGTTACCCCAGGCCCGCCGGACCGCCGCGCACGCCCGCCGAGGAGATGATCCACCTCCTGCACCACCCGGAGCGGATGCTCGTGCCGGAACTCGCCGGCTACCCGGCCCATCTGCACATCGACCTGCTGCCCCGCTGGCAGGGGCAGGGACACGGCCGCCGTCTGCTGCACACCTTCCTGCGTGCCCTGCGCGGACAGGGTGTCCAGGCGGTCCACCTGGGCATGGTCACCGCCAACACCGCCGCCCGCGCCTTCTACGACCGGGTCGGCTTCCATCCGATCCGGGTGCCGGACGCCGGTCCCCTCACCTATCTGGGCCGGGCCACGGCCACGGACTGAGCGGCCCGGCCGACGGCCGTCAGGACAGCCCGAGGGTCTGCTTGGCCAGCTCGTACGCCGGCCGCATCGCCTCGTGCTCCCCGGTGTCCAGGCCGCCGAGGTGCAGGACGACCGGGCCGCCGGGCGTGCTGACGGCGAAGGCGCTCTCCTTCTTGGTCTCCTCCAGCAGCTTGCTGGTGTACAGGTACTCCACCTCCACGGCGGCGAGGCCGCCGCCGGTCGTGAAGGAGTGGTACGCCGCCTTGCCCGAGCCGTCCTCGGCGGCGACGAACGCGCGCAACACCCCGCCCGCGTCCGCGTCGCCGGGCCCGCCGGTCCACACGCGCAGGAAGCCGAGGTGGCCGGCCGGCTTGGCGTCGATCTCGCAGGCCGCGGTGACCGGTCCCTGCCGGAGGAGGCCGTCGAGCGCCGCCGCCAGGTCGTCGTCCCCGCCGTTCGCCGTCTGTGCCGGCTCCTTCACGGCCTCGACCGCCTTGGCCTTCCAGCCCTGGGCGACGGCGAACCTGACGGGCAGTTCACAGGCCGAACCAGCGGGCCCCACCGTGCCGCCGCGCGCCGCCGCGGCCTTCGCCGACGTGTCCCCGGCCGTCGCCCCCGTGCTGCCGGACGGCGTGCTCGCGGACTTCTTCCCGTCGTCGTCCGCCGGCTGTGCGCACCCGCCGAGCAGCGCCGCGAGCGCCGCCGCGGCGACCACGCCGCCCCCGACCGTCCCCACCCTGACCTGCACTGTCGTCTCCCCTCCGGTTCGGAGCCGTCACTGTAGCCGAGGGCCGGGGCAACGCCGGAGGGAGTACGGCTCACCCGCTCGCGGAGGGCCCCGTCTCCCGCCGGGCGTGCAGGAACAGCTGCGGCTCGGGCACGGCCCCGGGGTGGTCCGGGGCGAACAGGGTCCGCTCCTCGGCCAGCACCGTCAGACCGGCGCCGGTCACCAGGTCGGTGAACGCCTCCGCGCTGAAACTGGTCAGCGACGCCGGCTGGCCCATGAAGAGGCCCTGGGCGTCCTCCACGTCCACGGGCACGGTGGCCAGCGCGACCAGACCGCCGGGCCGTACCGCGCGCGCCAGCCTGGCCACCACGTCCGCCTGTTCGGCGCGCGACATCTGGAGCAGCGAGAAGTACGCGCACACGGCGTCGAACGAGGCTTCCGGCAGCGGCGTCTCACGGATGTCGGCGAGCCGGAACTCGGCCCCGGGCACCTGCCGGGCGGCCAGGTCCACCATGACCGGCGAGACGTCGATGCCCAGCACCCGGTGCCCGGCCTCGGCCAGCGTGTGCGCGGTCGGGCGTCCCGTCCCGCTGCCCACGTCCAGCACCCTGCTGCCCGGTGCCAGCCGCTCCAGCAGCCGGCGCAACGACGCCCGGTGCGCAGCGGAGCCGGCGAACGCCCGCTCGTAGTCCAGGCCCAGCGCGTCGAACACCGCGGCGGCCGGCGCCCGGCGGTTCTCCTCGGTCACGGCGACTCCTTCCGTCCTCCCCGGCCGTCCGTCCCCTCGCGACGCCCGCCGCGGCCCGTCGTTTGCACGGGCGGCGGCCACGGGGCAGGGTGCCGGGTGTGCCTACTGTGCTGATCATCCATCACACCCCGTCGCCGAACTGCCAGACCCTGCTGGAGGCCGTCGTGTCGGGCGCCACGACACCGGAGATCGAGGGCGTCCGTGTGGTACGCCGGGCCGCCCTCTCGGCCACCGCCTCCGACGTGCTGGAAGCCGACGGCTACCTGCTCGGCACGCCCGCCAACCTCGGCTATATGTCGGGCGCGCTCAAGCACTTCTTCGACCAAATCTATTATCCGTGTCTGGACGAGACCCGGGGCCGCCCCTTCGGCTACTACGTCCACGGCGGCAACGACGTCACCGGTGCCGTGCGCGCCGTCGAGGCCGTCACCACCGGCCTGGGGTGGCGCCGGGCGGCGGAGCCGGTGACCGTCACCGGGGAGCCGGACAAGGCCGCCACGCAGGCGTGCTGGGAGCTGGGAGCCACGCTCGCGGCGGGCCTGATGCCCGGCGGCTGAGAGGGCCGGGCATACCGCCGGGCCCCCCCACGCGGCCACCGGAGTGATCTTCATACGATCACGCCGCGTGACCGGCGTGGACCGCGGCCGCCCGGACAGGGCCCTGCTAATCCTCTCCCTGTGCTCGTAGCGGTGACAGGGAGGCAGGGGCGGACCCTCGCGGCCCGCCTCCCCACGGTGCTTCCGCTGCTCCTGACCATGTGCGCCGGGGCGGCGGACCGCGCCGTCGCCGACGGCGCGGGCAGTCGCGGGCTCGCCCTGGAGGTCACCGTCGACACCAGGCCCGGCACGGAGGCGATCGACCCGGGCATCCGCGTCGGCCACCCGCTCGTCAAGACGTACCGCCTGGTCAACCGGACCGGGGCCGACCTGTACGACGTCCGCGTCAGCGACCCGGAACTGCCCGACGCCGCCATCCGCTGCCCCGGCGGCGGCGATCACGTCCCGATGCTCCGCGGCCTCGACACGGCGACCTGCACCGCCTGGTCCACCGCGCGCGAGGGCGTCCGGACCGCGGACGTCACGGCCGTCGGCCGCGTGCCCTCCCTCGGCTACGAGTCCCGGGCGGCCTACCGGTCCGGCTACGCGGGCGTCGGCGGACGGCTGTCCCTCTCCGAGACGGTGATGACGGCACTGCCCGAGACCGTGCTGCCCGGCGGCGAGATCTACGACGGGGCCCTGGCCCTCGGCCGGGCCACCGTGTTCTACGACGTGACCAACACCGGCAACCGCACGGTGTTCGACCTGCGGATCACCGACCCGGTGCTCCAGTCGCCCGTCATCGTCTGCCCGTCCGGCGACGATACCGTCCCGAGTCTGGAGCCGGGCGGCTCGGCGCGCTGCGTGGCGACGGTGGAGCGGCCACCGGGGGAGTACTTCAGCGAGGGACACGTCAAGGGAACCGACCGGATCAAGACCCTGCGGCCCGACGGCTGTCCGGAGTGGCCGCCCCCGCTCAAGGCCTGGGCGACCGGCGGGTTCACCCTGTACCCACCGCCCCCGCCGCCCGCTCCGCCGGCCCCCACACCCGTCCCGGTCCCGTCGCCACCTCTCCCCGTCCCCGTACCGCCGCCGGTCCCGTCCGTCCCCGCGCCGCCCGTTCCGGCCCCGCCCGCCCCCGTACCCGTGCCGCCGCCCGTGCCGCCGGTCCTGCCCGTGCCGCCCGGAACCGTCTTCCCGCCACCCCTGCCGCTGCCCCTGCCCGGCGCACCGGCACCTGTCCCCGGAGTGATCGTGCCGGTGCCGGGTGGGGCCGTACCCGGGCCTGGCGGCGGTGCGCCCGGTGCGGTGGCGGGTGCCGCTGCGGGAGGGGCGGGTGCGGCTGCCGGTGCCGGTGCGGGTGCGGCGGCTGGAGCCGGGGCCGCGGGAGCGGCGGCGGGCGTCGGCGCGGCAGCGGGGGCCGGAGCGGCAGCGGGAGCAGGTGTGGGGGCGGGCGCGGCTGCGGGCGTTGGAGCGGTCGCCGGGGCAGGTGCCGGGGCGGCGGCGGGCACGGGTGCGGGTGCCGGTGGAGGGGCAGCCGCTGGTGCTGGTGCTGGTGCTGGTGCTGGTGCAGCAGCGGGGGCGGGCGCGGGTGCGGGTGCCGGCGCTGGAGCGGGCGCGGCCGCCGGGGCGGGAGCAGCCGCAGGTGCCGGCGCGGGAGCGGCTGCCGGTGGCGCGGGTGCTGCGGCCGGGGCTGGGGCCGGGGCTGGGGCCGGCGCTGCTGCCGGTGCGGGCGCCGCTGCTGGGGCCGGTGCTGCCGCCGCTGCCGGCGGTGCGGGCGCTGCCGGCGGTGCGGGCGCCGCAGCAGGTGGAGGCGCCGCAACAGGCGGAGCGGCGGCTGCCGGCGGGGGCGGAGCCGCGACCGGTGGAGGAGCCGGGGCCGGAGGCGGAGCCGCGGCCGGCGGAGCAACAGCGGGTGCGGTCGGCGGAGGGACGGCGGGAGCCGTCGCCGGCGCCTCAGCCGGCCAGGGCGGGACCACCACGGGAGGCGAAGCAACCGGCGGCCAGTCCACGGGCGGCCAGTCGACCGGCGGCGAATCCGCAGGCGGCCAGTCCACGGCAGGCCAGGCCACTGGCGGCCAGGCCACAGCCGGTCAGGCCACCGGCGGTCAGACCACCGCAGGCCAGACCACTGCCGGTCAGGCCACCGGCGGTCAGACCACCGCAGGTCAGACCACTGCCGGTCAGGCCACCGGCGGCCAGGGCACCGGCGGTCAGTCGACCACCCCCAACTCCCCCTCCACCCCCCGCACCTCCCCGACCGCGCACGCCTCCCCCCGCAACCCCTCCATCACCTCCCGTTTCATCCGGCCCAGCGGTGGGCCCACCGGGCTCGGGCTGCTCGCCGCGCTGTTGCTGCTGCTGATCCCCGCCGCCCTCGCCGCCGCGCTCCTCGGCTCGCGGCGCATCGGCAAGTAGCCGCCGTTCCCGCCGCCGAGCACCCCTACGCCACCGAGCACACGTAGACGACAGGAGCATCCGAGCCGATGATCGAGACCTTCGCCGTCGTTCTGGGCATCGCCGTGGTCGCCGCCGGCATCGTGGTGATCCGGCACCGCTACTGGCCGCCCGCCCCGGACGAGGAACCCCGCGAGGACGTCGCCGAGTACATCTCCATGATGGTCGGCGTGCTCTACGCCCTCGTGCTCGGTCTGTCGATGGTGTCGGTGTGGGAGACGCGGTCCGGCGCGGAGGGCCATGTGCAGGCGGAGGCGAGCGCCGCCCACCAGATCCGCCTGCTCTCGGCGGGGCTGCCGGCGCTGGAGGGCGAACGGACCAGGACCGCCGTGGACGCGTACGTCCACCAGGTCGTGAGCGAGGAGTGGCCCGCCATGACCGGCGGACAGCCGCCGGGCCGGCGCGGCTGGGACCTGCTGAACGACCTGCGGGCGGCGGGCCGGCTCCCCGCCGACGCCACGCTCGCCCAGCAGGCCACGCTCCAGGAGATCCTGGCCCAGCTCAGCACCCTGGACGACGCCCGGCGCGGCCGGGAGGCGGACGTGGGAAGCTCCATGTCACCCGTGCTGTGGTTCGGGCTGATCGTCGGCGGCGTGCTGACCGTTGCCTTCATGTTCATGTTCGGCGTACGGCGCAGCGTCACGCACGTGGTGATGGTGATGGGCCTGACCGGACTCATCACCTTCACCGTGCTGCTGGTCTACCAGCTGAACGAGCCCTTCAGCGGCATGTTCGCCGTCGACTCGACCCCGTTCTCCCGTTACTTCGCGGGCGGCTGACGGTCCGGCGCCCACCGGCCGGCCGCCCCGTCGCGCAGCCGGGCGCTGATCCGCCGCTCGTCCGGCCAGCGCACGTCGTACGCCCAGCCCCACCGCTCGAACCGGGCGATCAGCCACGCCGTCAGGTCCGGCTGGCCGCGCAGCCCGCCGTGCCGGGCGCTGTTGGGGTCGGCGTGGTGGAGGTTGTGCCAGCCCTCGCCGAAGGTCAGCAGGGCCACCCAGGGCACGTCCCGGGACTGGTCGCGGGTCGCGTAGTGACGGGAGCCGAAGGCGTGGGCCACGGAGTTGACCGACCAGGTGACATGGTGGACGACGGCGTACCGGACCAGGCTCGCCCAGAAGAAGGTGACCAGCGCCGACCGCCCGTCCTGGGTGAGCGCCCAGACCAGCGCCGGCGGCAGCGCCAGCGAGACGGCGATGGTGAGCGGGTAACAGCGGTCCAGGCGGCGCACGTCGGGGTCGGCGAGCAGGTCGGGGACGTAGCGCGGATGGTGGGAGCGGACCGGCGAGGAGGAGAACCAGCCGACCTGCGCGTGCCACAGCCCCCTCAGCAGCGCCCGTCGGCCGGTGCCGTACCGCCACGGCGAGTGCGGGTCGCCGTCCCGGTCCGCGTACTGGTGGTGGCGCCGGTGCTCGGCCACCCACAGGGTCACCGGTCCCTCCATCGCGAGGCCGCCCGCGATCCCGAGGGCGATCCGCAGCGGCCGTTTCGCCTTGAACGACAGATGGGTGAAGTGCCGGTGGTAGCCGGCGGTGATGCCCATGATCGCCAGCGCGTACATGCCGGCGCCGAGGACCGCGTCGTACCAGCGCGGCCCCCAGCCGCCGGCCAGGGCGGCCGGCAGCGCCAGCGCCAGCACGGCCAGCGGGCCCACCACGAGGGTGAGCAGATAGCCGGTGCGCAGCGGCAGTCCGACCGGGACGGTGTCGGGGAGCGGGCTGGTGCGCAGCGGCAGTCCGACCGGGACGGTGTCGGGGAGCGGGGCGGGCAGGCCCTCCGGGTGGTCGGGGGACAGGGTCACGGCGCGCCTCCCGCGAGGCGGCGCGGGGCAGTGCAGGGGGTCATGTGCGGCGATTATGCGCCCGCCCCGGGCACCCGGCGCCCAGGCTCGGCGCCCGGCGCGGCCCCGGCGGACATCCTCTACCTGGATGGATGAAGGTGCGGGCGCCGCCCCGCTGGCCGACCATGGGAGCGGGCGCCGCGCCACGGCGCGGCGCCCGCACCTCCCGCCCCATGTCGTCGAGCAGAGGGAGCGTCGGATGCGCGCGGACGGCACCGCACCCGGACGGCCCGTGCCGGACGGCCAGGAGACCAAGGAACTGCTGCGCCGGTGCGCGCGCGACGTGGTGGACGTCGCCGAGGGCATCCGCGCGGTGTCCGCCCGCACCAGCACCGCGCTGTTCTCCCCGGCCCTGACCGTCTCCGCGCGCCGCCGGCCCCGCACCGGCCTGGCCGCCCAGTGGGCGCTGCTGCGGGCTCTGACCACCAGACAGGGCCTCGGCGGCTCCGCGATCACCGCGCCCAGGGGCGTGGGCCACCTGCTCGGCGCGGCCGGCGAGGTGCTGGGCCGGGAGAGCCTGGCGGCGCTGGTGGCGGTCGGCTCGCTGCGGCTGCGGATCGCCGCCGTGCTGGCCGACCACCCCGAGTTCGTGCGCGACCCCGGCATGCGCCGGCTGACCGAGGCCGTCACCGCCGACCGGGACCTGGAGGCCGTACGGGCCCTGCGCGCCCTGTTCCGCGACCAGGGCGCCCAGCGCGCGCTGTCCGGGCTGGCCCCGCTGATGGCCGAACTCCTCGCCATCCGCGCCCTGCTGGACGAGGACCCGAAGAACGACGAGACCGGCTGGGCGCTGGCCGCCGGCCGGGAGCTGTCCGCCGACCCGCTGCACGGCGTCAGCGCCGCCCGGCTGGCGAACCTGGACCGGGGCGAGGGCGCCGCGGAGGCCGTGCCCCTGACCGACCAGGAACGGCAGGTCATCGCCACGGAAGGCACCTTCCTCGGCTTTCTGCGCAACATCGAGACGCTCTCCACCGACGGGCGGATCCTGCTGCAGAACGTGCGCGGCCCGGACGGCGTCGTCCGCTACGTCCTCCAGGCGCCCGGCATGGCGCCCGGCCGCCCCCGCAACGACTCCCCGCAGGACTTCATCGGCGCCTGGCGCAACCTGTTCATGCCCGACTCGCCGTACACCCGCTCCCTCCTGCTCGCCCTGCGCGACTACGGCATCCCGCGCGGCGCCGACCTCGCGCTGATCGGGCACAGCGAGGGCGGCATCGCGGTGATGAACCTCGCCCAGGACGAGGAGTTCTGCCGCACCTACCGGGTCACCCACGTGGTGACGGTCGGCTCCCCGGTCGACAACAAGAAGCCCGCCGACCCGCGCACCTGGGTCGCGAGCATCACCAACCAGCACGACATCGTGCCCGTCCTCGACGGCCGGGGCGCGGGCTCCGCCTTCGACCCGCACCCGAACTGGTACGAGGTCGACTACACCGGGCCCACCCACGAGTTCCCGCTGTGCCACATGATCCACGAGTACATCGAGCACCTCAGGACCGTCGTCCCCGAGGCCCGCCTGCGCGTGGACGAGGCCCTGGCCCCCTACCGGGGCCCCGTCGTGCGCACCCAGGCCTACCAGCTCAAGGACCGCGCCAACCCGCCCGAGGGCTACCCCTTCCTCACCCTGCCCACCGCCTCGCTGCCCACCGCGGCCGGTCCGGTCGACGTCCCCGTGCGCTACTACGACTCCTCCGCCGCCCACCTGTGCTTCCCCGTCGACGCGGACACCGCCCGCACCCTGCTGCCGGACGTCACCTGGATGACCCCGAGCCGGCTCGGCCGGCACGCCCTGGCCGTGCTCTCGCTGTACGAGCACCGCTGCACCACCATCGGGCCGTACGCCGAGATCGCCCTGTCCGTGCTGGTGGACGACCTGTGGCGGCCCCGTCCCTACGACGTCGCCCTGGACCTGCTGCGCCGCGTCGACCTCCGGCGCACCGGCCGGTACCTCCTCTCCCTCGCCGTCACCAGCGAGGAGGCCCGGGTCGTGGCCCGGGAGATCTGGGGCCAGCCCGCGACCCGGACGGCCGTCGACGCCGAACTGACGGGCCGGCGGATCGACGTCCGCTCCCCGGACCTCGGCCTCACCGTGGACGGCCGCCTCGGACCCGGCGCGCGCTGCCCCGACGCCGACTGGATCCTCTACGGCCGCCGGGGCGAGAGCACCATCCGCACCCAGGTCCGGACCCACGGCCGGCTCCGGCTGCACGGCGGCGGCGGCCTGCGGCTGCGGCTGGACACCGCGGCGGCCGTACCCCTCGCCGGGCAGCTGCGCCGGCTCGGCATCGCCGCGGCCCGCCCCCGGTTCGTCCTGACCTGCCCCCAGTTCATGCTCCACCGCAGCGCCGGCGCCGTCCTGCCGCGCTGATCCCCACCCCCTCCACCGCCTCGCGGGAGCACTCCATGGTGACCGAGACCCCCGACGTCACGTCGTACGCCACCGAACTGCTGGAGCGCGCCGCGGCGTTGCGGTCGGACGCCGCCTTGATGGAGGAGTACGCCCGGCGGCTGCGCGCCACCGCGGCCGCGCTCGCCGGCTGCCCGGCGGCCCCGGACTGGAGCCGCCCCACCCTGGAGCGGCAGGCCGCCTCCTGCACCTCGGCGGCGGGCCAACTGCGCACCGCCGCGGAGGCGTTGCGCGCCCACGCGGGAACCGACGCCTGACCCCGCTCAGCGGGCCCCGCACGAGGCCTCGGCCGCGCTCCTGCCCAGCGACACGAGGTAACGGCCCTTGTCCTCGGGCAGGTTGCGGTGCACCAGGTCCGAGAAACCGCGGGTCCGCCGGACGATCTCCAGCCCCTCCGGGGAGAAGGTGGCGGGCCCGAACAGCCGGGGCGCGAGCAGCGGGTTGTTCAGCGCCTCGGAGAACGCGTCCACGGAGATGACGCGTTCGAGCAGCCGCCCGAAGAGCGCACCCGGCTCGGGCTCCTCCGCGAACAGCCCGACGTACAGGTCGATCGCGTCGACGTCGCCGTACAGGTCGAGCAGCGCCTCCCGCACCCGCGGGTCGCCCGAGATCTGCCCGACGTCGGTGACCCGGGGGAAGCCGTAGTGGGCGCGGTAGTCGTTGTACGAGGCGAGGCGCAGCTCCCGGCCCACGGCGACGGCGTGCGCCTCCAGCGGCAGCAGCAGCTCGTCCGTGTTGAACAGGCCCACCAGACCGGCCGGCTGCCGGGACAGGTCCTCGAACAGCGGGCCGAGGCCCCGGTCCAGGACGAGCTGCCCGTTGGCGATGGTCCGCACGAGCGGCACCGTGCGGCCGGCCAGGGTGTACGCGGACGGGACCAGGCTGTGCCAGCGGTAGACGAGGCTGAACTCGATCGTCGCCCGGTTCTCCCGGTGCCACCGCCCGCGGTCGGTGCGGACCGGATCGAGGACGAAGTCGAAGTGGTACGGCGTGATGTGGTTGATGTACTCCTCCAGCATCACCCGGATCATCATCACGATCAGCGTGTTGCGGGTGGTCTGGAAGATCCGTTCGTCGTCCCAGCCGGGGTGCGCGGCGGCGAGGATCCCGGCGACCCGGTTGTGCTCGCGCAGGAACAGGACGTTCAGCGCCATCGGCCCGATGTGCGCGTGCGCGCGCTCCCCGCCCCACGCGAACAGCGTGTCCACGAACTCCTCGGGCACCTCGTCGAACCGGACCGGCCGGATCGGCCGGTACTCGTCCAGGACGCGGCCGCCCTCGCACAGCGCGGGCGGGAACTCGCCGCCGCCGACGGTCCGGCTCTTCAGCCGGCCGCCCTCGAAGGCGCGCAGACAGGCGGTGACCTCCTCACGGTCGCCGTAGAGCTGGCTCATGTCCAGGGTGTGCGGGGAGTCGGTGCGGCGCGGATCGCCGGTGGCCGCGTGACCGCGCAGGAAACCGTCCGTGAACCACTGCGCGAAGGCCGGCAGCAGCGCGCTCGACCGGGTGCAGTAACGGCCCCCGCCCTCGCGGCGGAACAGCCCGGCCACCCGCTCCGGGGACGGCAGGTCCCGGCGTACCTCGGCCACCGGTGGCAGGTGCCGGCCCACCCACGACCGGTCGGTCAGCGAGTCCCAGGAGGTGTACGGGGCCTTCGTGCTCAGCGGGTTGGGGCGCGGCGGCGCCTTCAGCACGGCCAGGTCGGTCAGCGTGGAGTTGAGCCTGCGGTGCAGCCACCGGCTGCGCCGCACCGTCCGCCAGGCCGGGCCGTAGTGGGTCAGCAGATGTGTCTCGAAGCGGTTGCGCACCCCGTCCCGGGACCGGTCCCGGGCCCCGGTCCACGGCAGGGCCCCGGACGGACGAGAGGTGACGGTCATGGGTCCTCCGGTGGGTTCGCGGACCGGACCGGCGCTGCCGGGGCCGCGGGTCGCGGGTCGGTGCCGGTGTCAGGGCGTGGGCACGGCGGTACGGCCGGACCGCACCGTGTAGTGCTGCGGGAACGGGGTGCCCGCGTAGTCCAGGTCGCGTTCGGCGCCGGGCAGCGGACGGACACCGGGCCGCAGCAGCACGCGCCGCACCAGCTCGGGCACGATGACCCGGGCCGCGTACCTGCCGACGCAGTCGTGGGCGCCGTAGCCGAGGACGAGGTCGTGCGCGGGCGGGCGGCCGGGCCGGAACTCGGCGGGCCGGTCGAGCACCTCCTCGTCGAACATCGCCGACGCGAAGCAGGCCAGCACCACGCTCTTGGCCGGGATCACCGTCCGCCGCCCGGTGCCCGCGGCCAGCACGTGGTCGCGCACGCACAGCCGGGGCGTGACCGGCACAAACGGGTGGAAGCGCAGCGCCTCCCACACATAGGCGTCGAAGCGCGCCGGGTCGCCCTCGCCGGCCGCGCGCTCCGCCTCGGCCAGCACACCGGGACGTACGGCGAGTTCCTTGAGCGCGGTGACGGTGCACTGGGTGGCGTTCTGCTGATAGCCCGTCAGATAGCCGACCAGATTGGCGTTGACCCGCTCGTCGTCGAAGCCGTACCCGGCGGGCAGCGGGGTGCCCAGCATCCGGGCGAGCACATCGTCGGGGCCGTCCCCGGCGGCCGTGGCCCGGCGGCGGGCGATCACCTCGGCGACCCGGTCGCGCAGTTCCCGGCCGGCGGCCACGCCCGCCGCGTGGATCTCCGGGTCGCGGCCGGGGTTCACGGCGAACGCCCACTGCATCCGGCGGGTGCAGGAGTGCAGCGTGTCCTCCTCGATCCCGGTGAAGCCCAGGTAGGCGGCGGCGACCCGGGCGGCGGCCAGACGGGCGTAGTCCTGGACGAGGTCGAAGGTGTCCGCACCCCGGCCGATCGCCTCGTCCAGCGCCTCGTCCGCGATCCGCGCGGTCAGCTCCCGCACCCGGGGCGCGTCCTCGGCGGCGAGCATGAGCTGCCCGTACCCGCGCTCCCGCCAGTGCACGTCGGCACCGTCCCGGGCCAGGATGAACGGCGCGCCGAGCACATCCTCCAGGACCGGCCCGAAGACGCCCACCGTGAACGTCTCGGGCGCCGACAGCACCTCCAGCACATCCGGGTGCCGGGTGACGAACACCCCGATCGGCGTGGTGAACACCGGCCGGCGGGCGCGCAGTTCGGCGAACAGGGCCGCCCTGCCGGTCACCATGGTCCGCCGCAGCAGCGCCACCCGCTGCGGTACGTCGTCCTCGGGGATCGCGTCGTACGCGGCGAGAAACTCCATGACGGCCATTCAGCCACCGGCTCCCGGGCACCGCACGCCGGACGGGCATTCGGGGCGGCACGGGCGTGCGCGCGGGCACCGGGCCGGTGATGATCGGCACCCGGGCGGGAAGCGGCCGAGAGGAGCGCCCGATGCTGTACGCGTGGGCCGGGGCCCTGGTGCCCGTCTTCGGTGACACGAGCGTGAGCGGCACCGGCAACCTGCCGCGCACGCCCGGCGGCGGGTACGTCCTCGCCGCCAACCACACCTCGTTCTTCGACCCGGTGCTGCTCGTCGGCACCCTGCACCGGCTCGGCCTGCGCCCCGCCGTCCTGGCCACGGCCGGACTGTGGCGGGTGCCGCTGCTCGGCCGCGTCCTCACCCGGGAGGGCCACGTCCCCGTACACCGGGGCAGCCGCCGCGCACCGGACGCCCTGCGGCACGCCGCCGACGCCCTGGCCGCCGGACGGGGCGTGCTCGTCTACCCCGAGGGCCGCCTGCCCCGCTACCACCCCGCCCACGACCGGCCGCCCGGGCGCCTGAAGTCCGGGGTGGTCCGGCTGGCGCTGTCCACCGGCGCCCCGGTGTTCCCGGTCGGGCACGCGGGCGCCCGCCGGGTCTCCTCCGGCGGCCACGCCAAGCAACTCGCCGGCTGGGCCACCGCACCGGCCCGCCGCCCCCGCGTCCACGTCCACATCGGCCCCGCCCTCCGCCTCGACGCCTCCGGCCGTCCCCTGCGCGACCTGGAGGCGGCGCTCACGGCGGCGTGGTCGAGCGCGGTCCGGGCCCTGGACCCGGCCGACGCCGGGAACGACACGGACGACGCGCCCGAGGACACACCTGACCCGGAGGACGGCCCCGACGCTTCCGGGCCGGGGCGGTAGACCCGGCCCGGCCCCGGGGAGGGGGCGGTGCCGAAGCGGGCCGGTCGGGGTTGCCGGGGCGGGCCGTGCGTCCGGGTCGGGCGGGAGAGCCGGGGCCGGGCCGGTCGGGGGAGGCGGGGCGGGCTTTGTGTCCGGGTCCGGTGGGAGGGCCGGAGCCGGGCGGGCTGGGGGAGCCGGGGCGGGCCGTGCGTCCCGTGTGGGTGGCGCTGTCCGGGGGCCGTCCGTCCCGGGGCGGGCGGCCGTCGAGCCGGCGGGTCCCGGCGGCGGATCGGCGCACGCGTTCGTTCATCCGGGTGGTAGCGCCCGCCATGCCGCGCCGATGGCCCGGTCACGGCCCGCGGCCGGCTGCTCCCGCCCGGATAATCACGCCTCATGCAGCAGGTGGAAGCAGGTACGCGGCGGGCCCCGGTGGCCGTCACCGGGCTCGGTCTGATCACCCCGGCGGGCATCGGCCGGGACGCGGCCTGGGCGGGACTGCTGGCCGGCCAGTCCACCGCCGCCGCCGACCCCGCCCTGGCCGGGCTGCCCGTGGCCTTCTCCTGCCAGGTGCCCGGCCTGGACCCGGCGGCCCTGCTCGGACACCGGCTGGCCCGCCGGCTCGACCGGTTCACCACCTTCGCGCTGCTCGCCGCCCGCGAGGCCGTCGCCGACGCCGGGCTCGCCCCGGCCGGCTGGGACGGCGCCCGGATCGGCGTCGTGATGGGCGTCGGCACCGGCTCCATGCAAGGCTGGCAGACCGAGTTCGACCGGCTCGCCGGCGACGCCCCCGACCGGGTCTCCCCGCTGGCCCTGCCCCGCAGCGTGCCCAACATGGCCGCCGCCGAGATCGCCCTGGACCTCGGCGCCCTCGGCCCCAACATGGTGGTCAGCACCGCCTGCGCCTCCGGCACCACCGCCATCGGCCTGGCCCGCGACTGGCTGCTGTCCGGCCGCTGCGACCTGGTCCTGGCCGGCGGCAGCGAGTCGGCCCGGCTGCGGATGACCGCCGCCTGCTTCGCCCAGATGCGCGCCCTGTCCCGCCGCAACCACCGGCCCGACACGGCCTCCCGCCCGTTCGACCGGGACCGCGACGGCTTCGTCCTCGGCGAGGGCGCCGCCGTCCTCGTCCTGGAGCGAACCGAGGACGCCCGCGCCCGGGGCGTCCGGCCCGAGGCGCTGCTCGCCGGGTTCGGAGCCTCCTGCGACGCCCACCACTTCACCGCCCCGCGTCCCGACGGCGACGGCGCCGCGCGCGCCCTCGGCGGCGCCCTCGCCGACGCCGGCCTGGGCCCCGAGGACATCGACCACGTCAACGCGCACGGCACCGCCACCCCGCAGGGCGACGCCGCCGAGCACAACGCGCTGCGCCGCGTCTTCCACCGGCCCCCGCCCGTCACCGCGGTCAAGGGCACCATCGGACACGCCATCGGCGGAGCCGGGGCCATCGAGGCGGCCTGCACCGTGCTCACCCTGCGCCACCAGCTCATCCCGCCCACCGCCAACCTGGATACCCTCGACCCGGCGATGGACCTGGACATCGTCACCAAGACGCCGCGCCCGCACCGGATACGCGCCGCGGTGAGCAACTCCTTCGGCTTCGGCGGCCAGAACGCCGTACTGGCCTTCACCGCCGTCGACTGACGGCCTCCCGGCCCGGATCGCGCCGGGTCCGGGGTGCCGGGCTCAGCGGACCCGTCCGGCCGCCGCGCGCGTGAGGTGACGGCGGGGCCCGGACGCGCCCCGGGCCCGGCCCGCGCCCGGCGCCTGCGCGTCGGCCAGCTGCCGGACGAAGAGGCTGACCGTGGCCTCCTCGGCGAAGCCGTTGCGGCGCATCAGCTCGGCGGAGGCGGTGTTGCCGCGCTCCACGTCCGTGACCACGCACACCGCGCCGGCCTCGGCCAGCCGCGCACAGCACTCCCGCACCAGCCGGGAGGCCGCCCCGCGTCCCTGGTAGTCCGGGTCGACGGCGATCCACTCCAGGTAGCCCCAGTCGGCGCGCTGCTCGAAGGAGAGCGAGCCGAGCACGAACCCGGCGACCCGGTCGCCGTCGAGCAGCACCAGACAGGCCGGGTCCGGTGCGTCCAGATGCCCGGCGACGGCCGACAGCGACCAGCCGGTGTAGGGCATCGCGTCCGTGTCGTACACCCGGCGACCGAGGTCGAGGACGGCGGCCAGGTGCGCGAAGCCGAGCGGCCGGAGCGTCAGCTCGGCGGCCGGGGAGCCGGACGGGCCCGATGCGCCGGATGAGTCCGACGGGCCCGGTGCGTCCGGGGGGCCGCCTGGTGCGTCCGATGGGTCCGGTGCGGCGGTGGGGCCGGTGGGCGTGTCGGCCATGGGCACTCCCTTCGAGGGCGGCATTTCGCAGCATATGTCCGCTCCGCCGGCCAGGCACGGCCGAGCGCCGCGACCACCGGTGTCCCCGAGTGTCCGCCCGACCACCGGGACCGGTACGCCCGCCTGCCCCGCACGCCCCTTCTGCCCTGCCTGCCCCGTGATCAGCGGCAGCGTGTCGCGGCCGGGCTGTCGTGCCGGTGCCAGACCGCGTCGACCACGCGGCCGTCGGGCAGGGTGTGCCGGGCCGGGCCGCCGTCGGGAACCAGTCCCGCGCGGAGCAGGGCCCCCCGGCTCGCGGTGTTCCCCCGCTCCGCCCCCGCGCGGACCGTGGCGAGCCCGAGATGGGTGTGGGCCAGCTCCACGCCCGCGCGGAACAGCTCCGCGCCCAGGCCCCGGCCACGGCAGCCCGGTGCCAGCCAGCCGCCCATCTCGCCCGTCCGCGGATGCAGTTCGAGACCGCCGGCGTAGCCGAGGTCGGACCGGCGCAGGCAGACCAGCAGCAGCGGGCCGTCGGGACCGGGTGCGTACGGCTCGGCCAGCACGGGAGGGATCCGGCGGCGGTCGTGGCCGGCGGGCCGCCAGGCCAGCAGGGCCCGGCGGACGGCGGGGTCGGGCAGCAGCTCGTCCGCCTGGGTGCCGAGCCATCGCTGCGCCTCGGCGTCCGCGCTCGCCGCCAGCACCGCCACCACGTCCAGCCGGGTCCGCGGGGTGAACAGCAGCAGCCGTTCGGTGGCCAGCACGTGCCGGCCGGGCCCGCACTTCCCGGGCGTGGGGAGCGCGGACGCGGCCCGGCGGCGGAGCAGCGACCAGACCATGGCACCCCTCGGCGGTACGGAACGCGCGGCGGGCCCGGACACCGGTGGGTAACCGGCCGCCGACGGGTGCGGACCACCCGCACCGGCCGTGAATCTAGCGGGTCGCGGGCCGGAACGCCGCAGCGGTACGGCCGGTTCGCCGGCCGGGGCGGACGGCCTCCCGGCCCGCGGTTCAGCCGGCCTGTTCCCGGGGGCCGGGCTTGGGGTGGGCGCGGGTCCAGGACGGATCGGCGGACGCGGGGGAGGGGAGCGTCGGGTGCACGGGTTTCCTTCGGACGAGTGGGGGATGGTCCGGGGCGGTACGAAAGGGGGGTGCGGCGAAGACGGGCGCGGGCGGAACCCGGCCCGGCGTCCGCCGGCGGCGGTCAGCGCACGGCCGGCGGCCCGCCCGTGGCACGGCGGCCGGTGCGCACGGCCCCGCGCCGGGCGGTCGGGCCGTGGCCGGTCGGGCCGGTGGCCGGCCACGGGCGGCCGGTGAGGCGGGGGAGTGCGGCCCCGGAGGCGAGCCGGTCGGGGCCGTAGGGCCCAGGGAGTCGACCAGGACGCTCGCCTCCGGGTGGTCCGGAGCGGCGGGCCGGGTCCGGCGGCCGGCGTGGAGGCCGGCTGTCCGGTGTCCCGCCGAGGCGGAGCACGGTCTCCGCCGCCCGGTGCCGGGACGCCGGCGCGACCGGGTACGGGTCCGGGCGCGCCGGGGCGGAACGCCCCGGCCGGTTGGGACCGGCCGGGCGGCGGAGCCGTCGGGGATGGAGCGGTGGGCGCGGGAGCGGTCGGAGCGGAGAGGGCCGAGCCATGCGCCTTTCCTCTCGTCCGACCGTGCACGAGCGGGCTCGCGGCCACCGGGGCGGCGGACTCCGTACCGTCCGCCCGGCTGCTTGCTTTGCCCGCTGGAGCAGTGCGCCCACTCTGGCACCTGCCAACCGGGCACCGCAACCGACAAGTTGAAATTTGCAAGTGGCGACGTGCATGCTGCATCCGCCACGACGTGATCGAATGGGTGCCGGACCGGACCCGTGCGAAGGTGATCCCGGGAGCTGACGAGGGGGTGGGCGTGACCGCGGAGACCGACTGGGGCGGCGCACCTTCCGTGCTGCGCATGATCCTCGGCAGACAGCTCGGCGGGCTGCGCGTCCGGGCCGGCCTCAGCTATGCCGAGGCGGGCGCGGCCATCGGGGTCAGCCACTCCACGATCCGCCGCATGGAGGCCGCCAAGGTGGCGCGGCTGCGGCTCGCGGACGCCGAGAAACTCCTGCGCGTCTACGGCGTCACGGACCAGGAGGAGATCGAGACCTTCCTGCAGTCCGTGCGCGAGGCCAACAAGCGCGGCTGGTGGCACGCCTACCGGGACGTCATGCCGGACTGGTTCGCCGCCTACCTCAGCCTGGAACAGGCGGCCCAGCAGATCCGCGCGTACGAGAACCAGTTCGTGCACGGCCTGCTCCAGACCGAGGACTACGCCCGCGCCCTGCTCACCGCGGGGGAGCCGCACGCCACCGAGGAGACCGTCGAACGCCGCGTCGCGCTCCGCCTGCGCCGCCAGCAACTGCTGGCCAGGCCCGCCCCGCCGCGCCTGTGGGTGGTGATGGACGAGACCGCGCTGCGCTGGCCGGTCGGCGGCCCCGAGGTGATGCGCGCGCAGATCGACCACCTCGTCGAGCTGAGCCGGCTGCCCCAGGTCACCGTGCAGCTCATGCCGTTCGCCAACGGCCCGCACCCCGCCCTGCGGGCCGGCGCCTTCCACCTGTTCCGGTTCCGGGCCCGCGAACTGCCCGACGTCGCCTACCTCACCGGTCTGGCCGGGGCGGTGTACCTCGACAAGTCCGAGGAGGTCGTGGTCTACCGGGAGGCCCTGGACCGGCTCAGTGCCCAGGCCGCGCCCGCCCGGAAGACCGAGACCCTGCTCGCCGCACTGCGCAAGGAGTGGTGAGCCGCCGCCCGTACCGCCCGCCACACCCCTCCTCCACGCGCCACCGCGCTCGCGGACGCACCCGCGGGCGCGAGCCCCGACCTCGACCGAATGGGAGACACGGCGTTGCCCGACAACGGATGGCCGGCCGACCGGATCGACACCGAGAACGCCCACAGCGCCCGCATCTACGACTACATACTCGGCGGCAAGGACTACTACCCCGCCGACAAGGAAGCGGGCGACGCGATGGCCCGGGAGTGGCCCGCGCTCCCGGTGCACATGCGCGCCAACCGCGACTTCATGAACCGCGCCGTGCGCTGGCTCGCCCGGGAGGCGGGTGTGCGCCAGTTCCTGGACATCGGCACCGGCGTCCCGACCTCGCCCAACCTGCACGAGATCGCGCAGGCCGTGGCGCCCGAGTCGCGTGTCGTCTACGTCGACAACGACCCGATCGTGCTCACCCTCTCCCAGGGCCTGCTGGCCAGCGCCCCCGAGGGCCGGACCGCGTACCTGGAAGCCGACTTCCGCGACCCGGCCGCCATCCTGGACGCCCCCGAGCTGCGCGAGACCCTGGACCTGAACCGGCCCGTGGCGCTCACGGTCATCGCGATCGTGCACTTCATGCTGGACGCGGACGACGCGGTCGGCGTCGTACGGCGGCTGCTGGAGCCGCTGCCCTCCGGCAGCTACCTGGCGATGTCCATCGGCACGGCCGAGTTCGCGCCCGAGGAGGTCGGCCGGGTCGCCCGGGAGTACGCGGCCCGGAACATGCCGATGCGGCTGCGCACCGCGGAGGAGGCCCAGGAGTTCTTCGCCGGCCTCGACCTGGTCGAGCCCGGCATCGTCCAGGTGCACCACTGGCACCCCGACGGCAGCGGCGAACAGGGCATCCGGGACGAGGACATCGCCATGTACGGCGCGGTCGCCCGCAAGCCCTGACAGACCCGGGGCCGGGGTCCGACCCACCTCCCGGACCCCGGCCCCGTCCCGCCCGTACGACGGGCACGGCGGCCGGCGCCCCCGACCCGCCCCTCCGGCCCGTGCCCCCCCAACGGGCGAATTGACCCGAACGGACCATGGGGAAGCGGAACCGGAGCGCGCGGAATACGGTCTTAGGGACCGTCGGTGACCGGGATGGCCCGGTCGCGCAGAATCCGGGGGAACGAAACGTATGTCCGTCCGCAACCGCAAGACCCTGCTGACCGCCGCGGCCCTCACCGCGGGCCTCACCCTGGCCGCCGTCACGCCCGCCCTCGCGGGCGCCTCCGCGAGCCACACCACCCGCGCCGCCGCCGTGTCGTCCGCGCAGGGCGATCCGCGCAACGTCAGCCAGCGCGTGACCGACTTCTACGGCGCCTACATCGACGCCGTCTGGGCCGCCGACGAACCCGGCGCCGCGGCGACCGCCAAGGCCCTGCGCGGCTTCTACCTCTCCGCCGCGGCGCAGAAGTCCGTGGCCGCCTTCGAGAAGAAGGAGCACGCCGACGGCATCCTGTTCGCCCAGAACGTGCCGGTGAAGTGGAAAGTGGCCTACACGGGCTCCGGCATGGGCCACGCCACCAGCCGGGTCACGCTCACCTGGGGTGACGGTCCGCACCCGCAGGTCAGCCGGATCGACGTCCAGTCGGACCTGAAGACCCTGAAGATCACCGGTCTGAAGCAGGCCGGCTGAACCGGGGACGGCCCCGCCCCGCCCCATTCGGGGCGGGGCCACGACCGGCGCCGCGCGCGGCAGCCGTCGGCCCCCGCCGTGCGGGCGGCAGGACCGCGGCAGCCGCCTGCCCGGCCGGCCATGACCCGCCGCACCCCGCCGCACCCGGCCGGGATCGTCGGCCTCGCCGTCCTGCGGGAAGCCGTAGCCGGGGGAGAGGGCCGTGAGAGCGGGCACGGCCGACGCCGTCCGGACGACGTCACCGCCGTAGTCGTCGGCGTCGAAGCCCGCCACGGCTTCTCCCCGGCGGCCCGCCGGGCGGACCACCCTCCCGGCTGAACACCGCCGCGCGGACGGGTGGACGTTCCGCCGGCCGGCCGGGCCGCGCCGGTCGCCGCACGGACGGGTGAGCGCTACGGCCGGTCAGCCCGGCCGCGTCGGGTCGCCGTGCGGGAGGTGGTGGCGGCGTCCGGCGGGGGAGCGGTACAGGGCGATCAGCGCGGCGTCGTCGCCGAGCCGGCCGCCGGCGTGGGCGAGCAGATCACGCCGCAGGTGGTGCATCAGCGCCTCGGGGCCGTCCCCGGTCCACCGCGCCACCCGTTCGGCGAGCGGATAGAACCGGCCGCGCCCGTCCCGCGCCTCCACCACCCCGTCCGTGTACAGCAGCAGCGTGTCGCCCGGTCCGAAGGAGAGGACGTCGAGCGTGTGCCCGGCGCCGTCGTACACACCGAGCGGCGGCGACGGGTGCAGGCCCGGAACCGTGACGACGTGGCCGGGGCCCAGCAGCAGCGGCGGCGGATGGCCGCAACTGGTCAGCCGGGCGACCGGCTCCCCGTCCGGGATCTCCACGAGCAGCGCGGTGGCGAACCGCTCGCCCCGCTCCTCCGGCGGGTCCAGCTCCGCGGCGTACCGGGTGATGCTCCGGTCCAGCGCGGCGGCCAGCTCCGTCAGCGGGATCCGGCGGTGCGCGCTCTCCCGGAAGGCGCCGAGCAGCAGCGCGGCCTCGCCGATCGCGGGCAGCCCCTTGCCCCGCACATCGCCGATCAGCACGCGCACGGCGCCGTCGCACCGGGCCGCCGCGTAGAGGTCGCCGCCGATCTGGGCCTCGTCCTCGGCGGCCAGGTACAGCGAGGCGATCCGCAGCGTGCCGAGGCGCTCGGGCAGCGGCCACATCAGGACGTGCTGCGCGGCCTCGGCGACCGTGCGGACCCGGGCCAGCTGGGCCTGCCGGCGCTCGCGCAGGGCGCTGTAGAGGACGGTGAGCACCACGAGGAGCGTGAGGGTGACGATCTGCACGACGTGGTTGGTGGTGCCGAGCCCGCCGTGGGTGACGCCGAGGAGGACCTGGGCGGCGACCGCGAGGGCGCCGACGCCCGCGGTGGTCCGGGGGCCGGCGAAGGACGGGGTGAGCGCGGGGGCGATCACCAGGGCCGGTCCGAGGTGGACGTCGACGGGTGTGTGCATGTCCACCACGGTGATCACCACGATGAGGGCGACCGGGAGCACGAGCAGCGCGTGGGCCGACCGCCATGGCCGCCGCGGTGCCGTGTGCCCGGGCCGGGAGGTCATGCCTCCCAGGGTGCGCCGACGACGGTAGTGGCGCACGTCACAGGGAAAGAAAGGGAACGGGATATTCCGGACGGCCCTTCGTTTCCCGAATGGCGGACAGTCGCCGCGTTGCCTTCATCCCGTGGATCGACTAGCGTAATCTGCCGTTCAAATACCGGCCGGTTTGCTCGATGAGCCTGCGGATCAAAGGTTTACCGGGTTCCTTCTGTACCGCCCTCAACCGAAATCGCAGCATTTAGCGTCCTGTGTCATGACACAGACGGCGATGAGGCCGGACGCCCCCGACACGGCAACCGGCGACGGTGTGCGGGGCAAGGGCCTCGGCGGCAATTCCATCGGCCTGCTGGGCAGCGCGGTCATCGGTGTCTCCACCGTGGCCCCGGTCTACTGCCTCACCTCCACCCTCGGCTCCACCGCCGGTGAGGTCGGCCTGCACATGCCGGCCGTCTTCCTGGCCGGCTTCCTGCCGATGCTGCTGGTCGCCTTCGCCTACCGGGAACTGAACAAGGCGGTGCCCGACTGCGGCACCTCCTTCACCTGGACCGTCAAGGCGTTCGGCCCGCACGTCGGCTGGATGTGCGGCTGGGGCCTGGTCATCGCGACCGTGATCGTCCTGTCCAACCTCGCCGGCGTCGCCACCTCCTACCTGTGGCTGCTGGCCGGGGAGATCACCGGCAGCGACGCGGTCGCCGGCCTCGACGCCCACAAGGCCGTCCACATCCTCACCTGTCTGGCGCTGATCGCGGCCGCCACCGCGATCAGCTACCGCGGCATGACCACCACGAAGGGCGTGCAGTACGCGCTGGTCGGACTCCAGCTCGTGGTGCTCGCCCTCTTCGTCGTCATGGCCCTGCGGAAGGCCCGCGCCGGCGCCTTCCCCGGCCACACCGACTTCTCCTGGTCCTGGCTGAACCCGTTCGCGGTGGACTCCTTCGCCTCCTTCAGCGCCGGACTCTCCCTGTCGATCTTCATGTACTGGGGCTGGGACACCTGCCTGACCGCCAACGAGGAGACCGTCGGCAGCGAGAAGACGCCCGGCCGGGCCGCCCTGATCGCCATGGCCGTCCTGGTCGGCTCCTACCTCACCACCGGCGTCGCCGCCCAGATGGCCGTCGGCTCCGGCACCTCGGGCCTGGGCCTGGCCGATCCGGCCACCTCCGACAACGTCTTCGCCGCCCTGGCCGGACCGGTCATGGGCCACGCCTTCGGCATCCTGCTCTTCGCCGCCGTCCTCGCCTCGGCCGCCGCCAGCCTCCAGACCACCTTCATCCCGGTCGCCCGCACGGTGCTCGCCATGTCGACGTACCAGGCGCTGCCCGCCTCCTACGCCCGCGTCCACGAGCGGTTCCGCACCCCCGGCCGGGCCACCGTCACCGCCGGCGTCGCCACCGGCGCCTTCTACACGGTGATGTCCCTGCTCAGCGAGCACGTCCTGGTCGACACCATCTACGCCCTCGGCCTGATGATCTGCTTCTACTACGCGCTCACCGCGTTCGCCTGCGCCTGGTTCTTCCGCCGCGAGCTCACCCGCTCCGCCCGCGACGCCCTCTTCAAGGGCTTCTTCCCGGTCCTCGGCGGCCTGCTGCTCACCGCCGTGTTCGGCAAGACCCTCTACGACATGTGGAACCCGGCCTACGGCAGCGGCTCGGCCGTCCTCGGCGTCGGCTCCGTCTTCGTCATCGGGGTCGGCCTGCTGCTCCTCGGTGTGGTGATCATGCTGGTGATGCGGCGTCGCGCCCCGGCCTTCTTCCACGGACGGACCCTCACCGCCGGCACCCCGGCGCTCGTCGTGGAGGAGTGAACCTCCGTAGCACCCGGTGTCGCGGGCGCGGCGCCGGGTACCCGTACTCCCCGGGCCGACCGGCCGCCCGGGGAAGTCAGGGTGCGAATGGAGAGGTCATGACGCACAACGGGGAGGACACCGCGCCCGTGGGGCGACCGGAGGTCACCGAACTCCGCATCGCCACGGACGGACCGGACCGGGAGCCGGCGCCCGCTCCGGAGCCACGGCAGCCGACGGGCGCACACGCCCCGGAGCCGTCCGGGCCCGCGCTCACCCACGCCCCGGGACCCGTGCAGCCGACGCCCGCGCCCGCCCCGGGACCGGTGAAGCCGGCGCCGCCCCCCGCTCCGGGCCCCGCCCAGCCGGTCCGCACGCCCGCCCCGGGACCGGTACGGCCGGCGCAGCCACCGCTCCCGCCCGCTCCGGAGGCGCCGCACGCGGCCGACACCGAGCCACCGCACGCGGCCGAGCCGGCGGAGCTGCCCCAGGACCGCAGCCAGGCGATCCTGGAGGCCGCCAAACACATCGGCGCGCTCCTGAAACGCGCGGGCCACCCCTTCGCGCTCGCCGGCAGCGTGGCCGTCTACGCCCACGGCGGCAGCCGCTACCTCCAGCACGACGCCGACTTCGCCATCCTGCCCGACGACGCGGAGGCGGTGGCCGCCACCCTCCGGGAGGCCGGGCTCGGCGTACGGACCCCGCCGGAGGACTGGCTGCTGAAGACCACCAGCCACGGCCAGAACGTCGACATCATCTTCGCGCTGGCCCACCGGCCCGTCACCCGGGACATGCTGGAGCGGGCCCACGTCCTGCCGGTCGACTCGGTCCTGATGCCCGTGCTCAGCCCGACCGACCTGATCCAGAGCCTGATCCACGCCTTCTCCGAGCACTACTGCGACTTCGGATCGGTCCTGCCGGTGGCCCGCGCGGTCCGCGAGAAGGTCGACTGGGACGCGGTCCGCGCGGCCTGCGGCGACGAACCCATGCCCGCCGCGTTCCTGTTCCTGCTCGAACGGCTGAACGTGATCGAACCCCGGGAGGGGCAGCCATGACCGACACCAGCCCGCCCCCGCAGACGGCCGGGAGCCTGGACTACCGCGTCGCCCACCTCGCCGAACGACTCGCCTCCGGAGACCTCGGCGAACTCGGCGTACGCCTGGAACTGCGCGGCGACGCCGTCCTGCTCACCGGCACCGTGCCGTCCGCCCAGTGCCGGGACGACATCCTGCGCATGGCCCGGGAGCAACTGGCGGGACATCCGGTCCACAGCGACCTGCTCATCGCCGGAACCTCCTCGCCCGACCACGGAGAGGACCTGACATGATCCGCGTCGCGGCCGTCGGGGACATCCACATGGGCCCCGAGAGCCAGGGCACGCTGCGCCCCTCCTTCGAGACCCTGCCCCAGTGCGCCGACGTCCTGCTGCTCGCCGGCGACCTCACCCGGCACGGCACACCGGAGGAGGCGGCCGTCGTCGCCCGGGAGATCAAGGACCTCGGGGTGCCCGTCGTCGCCGTCCTCGGCAACCACGACCACCACGACGAGCGGCCCGAGGAGGTCACCGCGATCCTCGAGGAAGCGGGCGCCCACGTCCTCGAAGGACAGTCCGCCGTCGTCACCGCGGACGGCGTCCGGATCGGGGTGGCCGGGACCAAGGGCTTCGGCGGCGGCTTCGTCGGCCGCTGCGCCGGAGAGTTCGGCGAACCCCTCATGAAGGAGTTCGTCCGCTACTCCCGCCGTTGCGCCGAGGGCCTGCACGGCGCCCTGAAGGAGCTGGAGGAGCAGGACTGCGCCGTACGGATCGCGCTGACCCACTTCTCGCCCGTCCCGGAGACCCTCGCCGGGGAACCGCTGGAGATCTACCCGTTCCTCGGCAGCTATCTGCTCGCCGAGGCGATCGACACCGGCGGCGCCGACCTCGCCGTGCACGGCCACGCCCACGCGGGCACCGAGCACGGCATGACCAGCGGGGGCGTGCGCGTGCGCAACGTCGCCCAGCCGGTGATCGGGCAGGCGTTCCACGTGTACCACCTGCCCGGCCGGACCGCCTGACGCCGGGCGGGGCCCGTCAGGCCGCCGTGCCGAGGGCCGCGCGGCCGGTGACGTCGCCGTCCTTCGCGGGCAGCGCCACCGGCACCGGGCCGCCCCGGCCGCGCCGCACCAGCAGGCCCGCGCCGACCGGCCCGGCGATCAGCAGCCCGCCCGCCACCAGGGCACCGCGCGCCCCGGCCCACTCCATCAACAGCCCCAGGAGCGGCGGCCCGCCCAGGCTCCACACCGTGCCGACGCTGCTCCACACGCCGAGCACCCGGCCCCGCAGCCGCGGCGGCGGATCGGTCTGGAGCACGGCCGTGCCCGCGGTGTCGGAGACCGACTCCACGACCGCCATCGGCAGCACCAGCACCAGCAGCACGGCCAGCGACGGCGACAGCCCCGCCACCACCTGGAGCAGGGCGCCCGCCGCCGCGAGGAGGCCCACGGTCCGCACCGAGGGCGCGCGCAGCCGGGCGCCGAGGACCGCGCCGAGGATGCCGCCGACGGCCAGCACCGTGGAGACCGTGCCGAACGCCCCGGCGCTGCCCGCCAGCGGCCCGGTGACCAGGACGGCCAGGGTCAGGCCGTAATTGCGGCCGAAGACGGAACTGAGCCCGGTGATGCCCGCCAGGGCGACCAGGCGGGGACTGCGCAGGAAGAAGGACAGGCCCTCCCGCACGGTCGTCTCCGCGCGCGCCGCGGCCGGCCGCGGCCCGGCCGCCGGCTCCCCGGCGGCCCCGGGAGCCGGCCGCAGGAACGGCACCACCGCGGCCACGCACAGGAACGACAGCCCGTTGGCGGCGTACGCGGCGCCCGTGCCGAGGAAGCCGACGGTCACCCCGGCCAGCGCGGTGCCGGTCAGCCGGCCCGCGCCGTGCACCAGCGCGCCCACCCCGATCGCCGAGGGCACATCCGCCGCGGGCACGAGATCGTTGCCGAGCAGGGCACAGGCCGGGCCGTCGACGGTGGCGATGACACCGGTCACGGCGGCCAGCACCAGCAGCGCCGTCATGTCGATCCGGCCCGCCGCCACGAGCAGCGCCGTCGTGAAGGCGACCGCGCCGAGCAGGGCCTGGCTGACGGCGACCGTCGTCTTCCGGGGCCAGCGGTCCACGGCCGCGCCGCCGAGCAGGCTCACGAACAGCGCGGGCGCCGCCTGGACGGACATGGACAGACCGGTCGCCGCCGCGGAGCCCGTGAGGTGCAGCACGAGCAGGTTCTGCACGGTGAGCTGCATCCACGTACCGGCGTTGGAGACGAAGTTCGCCGCCGACCACCAGCGCATGCCCCGGTGGCGCAGGGAGCGCCACGGTGCGTGCGAGGCCGGGGCCTGGGCGGGCGCGGACGTGGGCGGGGCGGAGGCACGGGGCACGGCGGGATACTCGACAACCAGGCGGGGGAAGAGAGACCGGCGGAGCCCGAGGGTCCGGCTGTGCTGCACGGCCGGGCCGCCTGGTCAAGGGCGCCGACCATGCTGGCAGACGGGACACCCCGGTCATCGCCACACCGGCCGCCGGCCGCGCCCCCGCCCCGGCAAACCCCCCGCGCGCTACGGCGGTTGGCCCGCGCGTGGGTTTCCTCACAGCTCCCTTCCGGGGAGGCCGGCTAGCGGTTGACCGAGCGCATCCCCGCCTCGTCGTACCGCTCGCCCGCCGCCTCGGGCAGCTCGGCGTCGATGCGGGCCAGGTCCTGCGGGGTCAGCTCGATGTCGACCGCCGCGGCGTTCTGCTCCAGGTAGGCGCGCCGCTTGGTGCCGGGGATCGGCACCAGGTCCTCGCCCTGGGCCAGCACCCAGGCGATGGCGAGCTGGGCCGGGGTGACGTCCTTCTCCGCGGCGATCTCCTTCACCTTCTCCGCCAGCCGCCGGTTCGCCTCCAGGTTGGCGTCCGTGAAGCGCGGGTTCGTCCGGCGGAAGTCGTTCGGGTCCAGCTCGTCCGGCGAGGAGAACCGGCCCGCGAGGAAACCGCGGCCGAGCGGCGAGTACGGCACGAAGCCGATGCCCAGCTCCCGGCAGGCGGGCAGCACCTCGGCCTCCACGTCCCGCGTCCACAGCGAGTACTCGCTCTGCACCGCCGTGACCGGATGGACGGCGTGGGCGCGCCGGATGGTCTCCGCGCTCGCCTCGCTCAGCCCGATGCAGCGCACCTTGCCCTCGGCGACCAGCTCGCCCAGCGCGCCGACCGTCTCCTCGATGGGCACCTCGGGGTCGACACGGTGCTGGTAGTACAGGTCGATGTGGTCGGTGCCCAGGCGCCGCAGCGAGCCGTGCACCGAGCTGCGCACATGCTCGGCGGAGCCGTCCTGCGGGCCGATCGTGCTGATGTCGCCGGGTACGGCGTCGTCCATCCGGTAGTTGAACTTCGTCGCGATCACGTACTCGTCACGGCGCCCCTTGACCGCCTCCCCGACCAGCGACTCGTTGGTGAGCGGGCCGTAGAGCTGCGCGGTGTCCAGGAAGTCGACGCCGAGGTCGAGGGCGCGCCGGATGGTGGCGATGCCTTCCGCCCGGTCGGCGGAGCCGTAGAAAGCGGACATCCCCATGCATCCGAGTCCGATGGCCGATACCTGGAGTTCCCGCAGGCTGCGCTGGTGCATGGAAGTTCCTTCCGTGAGCTGGTCCGTCCTTCTCCGGGCGCGAGGGACTGCTTCCATCTAGCGACGGATCCGGGCACCCGGCATCCCGTGGGAAGGACCGGGCGCGCACATCCCCACGCACCGGCCGTGACGCTACGGGTTCGAGCGCTCTCGAAGTCAAGCCGGGCGGGCGGGTGCCCCGGCGGACGCACGTCAGGCGTGGAAGTGGTGGCGTGCGGCCTCGATGGCGCCCAGGTGCCGGCGGGTCCACGCGCACATGCCGTGGACGGTGGCGCGCAGACCCTGGCCGGGGCCGGTGAGGGTGTAGTCGACCCGTGGCGGGACGGTCGGGTGCACCTGACGCCTGACCAGACCGTTGCGCTCCAGCATGCGCAGGTTCTGGGTGAGCATCTTGTGGCTGACGCCCTCGACCGCGTCGCGCAACTCGCTGAACCGGAGCGTGCGTTCACCGAGTGCCTCGATGATCAGGAACGCCCACTTGTTGGCCACGTCGGAGAAGATCTCCCGCGCCAGCGAGTCCACGCGCCGGAAATCCGCGTCCTCGGGCGGGTCGGACTCCTCGGTGGCCATGCGGTTTCCCTCTCACTGGACGGTGCGTTCTTCCACGCCGGCGGTCACTCTCCTACGGTTCCCGGGCCGCCACAAGGGACGCTCACCCCGCCTGGGGCGCCTTGTGGGCGAGAGCCCCGGCCGGGCCGGTGCCGGCCGAGGCGCCCGGGACGACGCGGTTACGGGTTCAGGCGCACCGGCAGCTCGTACAGGTCGTTCTGCGTGACCACCGGCTTGTTGCGCAGCTCTGCCGCAGGGACCGCCAGGTCCAGGCCGGGGAACCGGGCGTAGAGCGCCGGCAGGGCGACACCCGCCTCCAGCCGGGACAGGGCGGCACCGGGGCAGACGTGCGGGCCGTGACCGAAGGAGATGTGCCGGTTGACCGGCTCGCGGGTGAGGTCGAACTCCCCGGCGGTCGGACCGTGCGCGTTCTCGTCGCGGCCGATCGCGCCGTACGACACGATCAGCGCGTCCCCGGCCGGGATCACCTGGTCGCCGACCGGCACGTCCTCGGTCGCGAACCGGATCAGGACGTGCGAGGTGGGCGTCGAGTAGCGCAGGGTCTCCTCGATCACCGCCGACCACTCGGCCTTCCCGGACAGCACCAGATCGCGCTGCCCGGGGTGGGCGGAGAGGTTGACGACGGCGTTGACGATGAGCGAGATCGTCGTCTCGTGGCCGGCCGCCACCATCAGCTGGAGCGTGGAGACGATCTCCTCGTCCGTGAGCCGGTCGCCGTCCTGCGAGGCCAGGATCAGCGCGCTGGTCAGGTCGTCACCGGGCTCGGCCCGCTTCGCCGCCACCGTCGCCGCCATGATCCCCGCCAGCTCGGTGAGGGTCGCGAGCACCTCGGCGGGCGGGGTCTGGGTGGAGAAGAACTTCTCGAACAGCGTCTTCAGCCGGGGCAGCCGGGCCTCCTCGATCCCCATGAGGTCGGCGACGACGTACATGGGCAGCGGGTAGGCGAAGGCCGCCTTCAGGTCGACCACCCCGCCGTCCGCGGGCAGCGCGTCCAGCAGCCCCTCGGTGAGGTGCTCGATCCGCTCCCGCAGCCGCTCCACCCGGCGCGGGGTGAGTGCCTGCGCGACCAGGGCGCGCAGCCGGCGGTGGTCGGCGCCGTCGACCGTGAGCATCGAGCGGCCCGGGTTGGCCAGGCCGATCAGCGGCCAGTCGGCGGGTATCTCCCCGCGCTGCCAGGCACCCCACACGTTGATGTCCTTCACCAGGCGCGGATCGGTGAGCAGCGCCTTCGCCTCGGCGTGGTGGGTGACGGCCCACACCGGGACACCGCCCGGCAGCTCCACGGCGGCGAGCGGACCGGCCGCGCGCAGCGCCGCGCTCTCGGCGTCCAGGTCGGTGACGAAGGGATCCAGGACGATGCGGGGTGCTTCGGTACCGGTCGTCATCGTGACGTGCCTCCCAGTCGGGGGTCGGAGTGCGGCGGTACGGCGCCGGTCCGGGGACGGTGCCCGGGCCCCGGCCGCACCGCTCACCGGCCGGGTCGGCGCGCGATCAGCGGGCGGGTACGGGGGTGAACCGCACGGGAAGTCTGGTCAGCCCTCTCAGCCAGGGCGAGGGCCGGCGGGCGAGGGAGTCGGCGGGCACCGCCAGATCGATGTCCGGGAGCCGGTCCAGCACCACCTCGATGCCGGTCCGCGCGATCACCTCGGCGACCTCCTGCGCGGGGAACGGGCAGCGGTGCTCGCCGTGCCCGAAGGAGAAGTGCGCGCTGTTGCCGCCGGTCAGCGCCGAGGCGTCGGTCCGCACCTGCGGGTCGGAGTTGGCGCCCTGGAGACCGAGCAGCAGCAGATCGCCGGCCCCGATCCGCCGGCCGCCGAGGTGGGTGTCGCGGGCGGCCCAGCGGCCCGCCACGTTCTGTGTGGGCGTGTCCTCCCACAGCACCTCGTTCATCGCCTCCGCGACGCTGTGCCGGCCTCCGAACAGGGAGGCCGCGAACCGCTCGTCGGTCAGCATCAGCCGCAGCGAGTTGCCGATCCAGTCGGCGGTCGGCTGGTGCCCGGCCGCCATCATCACCATCAGGTCCTGCACGATCTCCTCGTCGCCGAACCCGCCCTCGTCGGCGAGCATCCGGGAGACCACGTCGTCCGCGGGCTCCTTGCGCCGGTCGGCGACCAGCCGCGCCATGGAACCGGCCAGATGCGCCTGCCCGGCCAGCGCCCGCTCCCGGCCGTCGATCATGTCGTTGAGGGCGGTGACCAGCCCCGGGCCGTCCTCGTCCGGGACGCCGTAGAGCCGGGCCAGCACCCGCACCGGCAGCAGCATCGCGTACTGCGCGATCAGATCGGCCTCGCCCGCGCTGCACAGCGCGTCGATCAGCTCGTCCGCGAACCGCTCGGCGTGCGCGCGCAGTTCGAACGCGTCCACCTCCTCCAGCGCGTTGCTGATCATCGCCGCGCGCTGCCGGTGCCGTTCGCCGACCGTGTACAGGATCGACGGCTGCTTGCGCCCGATCATCGGCAGCAGCGGCCAGTCAGCCGGGATGTTCTCCCACTGGTTCCACAGGTCCGAATCCCGGCTGAACAGCACCGGATCGCCGGTGACCTGGTGCAGCTCGCGGTAACCGAGCACCAGCCAGGCCGGGATGCCGCCGTCGAGCACGACCGGCACCACGGCGCCGTGGTCGCGCCGCATCTCCCGGTACAGGCGGGCGGGTTCGGTCTGGAACCTGGGTCCGCCGAGCGGGACGGCGTCGGGGGTGGTCACACGAACTCCTGTCGGGGCAGGCCCGCCCGCGCGGACGGGTCGGCGTACCGGTTCTTCACATGCTGCACCAGCGTGATCAGCACCTGTTTGGACGACTCCCGGGAGCGGGCGTCGCAGTCGATCAGCGGCACGTGCGGGTCCAGGTCGAGGGCCTCGCGGACGTCCGCGCCGGCCCGGACCGGGCCGCCGAAGTCGTTGCAGGCCACGATGAACGGCGTGCCGTGGTGCTCCAGCCGGTCGATGGCGTACCAGGAGTCGTCGATGCGCCGCGTGTCCACCAGGACCACCGCGCCGAGCGTGCCGGAGAACAGCCGGTCCCACAGGAACCAGAACCGCTCCTGGCCCGGCGCGCCGAACAGGTACAGCACCTTGCGCGCGTCCAGCGTGATCCGGCCGAAGTCGAAGGCCACCGTGGTGGCGGTCTTGCCGCGCACCTGGCCGATGTCGTCGACCGTCTCGCCGGCCCGCGTCATCGTCTCCTCGGTGTTGAGGGGGCGGATCTCGCTGACCGAGCGGACCAGCGTCGTCTTGCCGACGCCGAAGCCGCCCACGACCACGATCTTGAAGCCTTGGTCGGCGGAGGCACCCAACGGGGTGCGCGCGTCAGAGATTGCGGAGTCCAACGAGCACCTGCTCCAGGATGTCGGGATCGGTTATGGCCGGCGGGCGCGGATGCCGCGCGCTGACGCGGCCCGCCGCCAGCAGGTCGGAGAGCAGCACCCTGGTGATGCCCACGGGCAGCCGCAGCTCGGCGGCGATCTCCACCACCGAGGTGGGCGAGCGGGTCAGCTCCAGGATCGCCACGTGCTCGGACTGCATGCCGGTCGTCGGCTCCGACTCGGCGACCACCAGGGTGACCAGGTCGAAAGGGTTGTCCGGGTCGCTCCGGCTGCGGCCCTGGGTGATGGTGTACAGCCGGTCCGGGGCGTCGTCCCGGCCCGGCCGGTGCCCGCCGGGTCCGCTCATGAGGTGCGGGGCGGAGCGGTCAGGTGCTCGCCGAGCTGCTCCACCAGTTCGCTCATGTTGTGCCCGACGACACCGGCGTCCGCGTCCTCGGTGGTGATCACGGCCAGATGGGCGCCGGCGCCGGCCTCCACGATGAACAGCACACCGCCGTAGAACTCCGTCATCGCCGAGCGCACGCCACCGCTGCCGTCGCCGAACTCCACGGACGCGCCGTGCGACAGCGACTGGATGCCGGCGGCGATCGCGGCGAGCTGGTCGGCCTGGTCGACGCTCAGCTCGGGCGTCCGGCACAGCTTCAGCCCGTCCCGGGACAGCACGAGCGCGTGCCGGGCGCCCGGGGTCCTCTCCAGCAGGCCCTCCAGGAGCCAGGTGAGCGTGTCGTCGGCGGTGGTCGGGCCGGTCATGAAGTGGTGTCGCCTTCCGGGTGCGTGTGCGGGTGGGTGTCCGAGGGGAGATGCGGGTGGCGGCCGGCGGCGGCCTGGTCACCGGCTGCGGTGCCCGGCCCGGCCGCCTGGCCGGGTTCCTGGTGCGAAGAGGGTACGGTCGTCTGGCCGCCGGGTGCGGGGTGCGCTGAGGCTACGGCCGTCTGGTCGCCGGGTGCCTGGTGCGGGGAGGGTACGGCGGCTCGGGCGCCGGGTGCGGGGCGGGACGGGGACACCGGGGGGAGCGCGTCCGCGGCCCGGGCGTCCGGCGCGTGGGCCGTGCCCTCGCCGCCGTCCCACGCGGTGCCGCGCACGGGTGTGGCGGCGAGGCCGTCCGGCACCGGCGCGTGCGAGGCATCGACCGAGGGGTTGGTATTCGGAGTGCTGGGCCCGTCGCCGGCCGGTGTGGTGGGCGTGGCGCCCGGCCGGCCGCTTGGCGGATCCGCCGGTGTGGCACCCGGCCCGCCGCTCGTCGGGGCGGTGCGCGGGGTGTCGGTTCCGTCACCGACCGGTGTGGTGGGCGTGACGCCCGGTCGGCCGCTCGTCGGGGCGGCCGGTGTGGCACCGGTGCCGCCGTTCGTCGGGATGGCCGGAGTGGCGGCTGAGCGGCCGTTCGGTGGGCTGGACGGGCGGACGGCCTGGCGGAAGCTGCTGAAGCGGGCGACGCGGGTCCTGCTCTCCTCGGCCGTCGGCGCGGTGCGGGACCCGGTGCCGGACGCGGACCGGGCGCGCTCGGCCTCGGCGAGCGTACGGCCCCGGCGCCGCTTGGGCAGCCCGGCCGGGCCGTGTTCCGGCGGGGGAGCGGACTCGGGGGCGGAGGCCGCCACGGCGGCCGGTGCCGGTGCGGGCGAGGCGCCCGGGGAACGCGGGGCGGCGGCGGGCGGCGCGGCCGCGGCCGGGCTGCTCAGGATGTCCTGCGGGACGAGCATCAGCACACCCGTGCCGCCGCGCGCCGACGGCCGGAACGACACCTTCAACCCGTGCTTGCGGGCCAGCCGGCCGACCACCGCGAGCCCGAGCCGGGTGCCGGTCAGACCGCCCAGCTCGGAGGCGTCACCGGAGACCGCCCGCTCGGCGCGGCGCAGTTGCACCTCGCCCATCACCAGGCCGCTGTCCTCCACCGACACGATGACCCCGGCCGGCACCTCCTCCACATAGACGTGCACCTCGGCCGTCGGCGGCGAGAAGTTCGCGGCGTTGTCGAGGAGTTCGGCGAGCGCGTGCATCACGCCCTCGGCGGCGTGCCCGGCGACGGCGGTCTCGCTGACCGAGTGCACCCGCACCCGTCGGTAACCGGCGATCCGGCCCATCGCGCCGCGCAGGATCGACTCCATCCCGATCGGACGCGCCCAGCGGCGGCCCGAACGCGCCCCGGTGAGCACGGCGATGGAGTCCGCGAGCCGGCCGGCCTGCGCGGTGCGGTGGTCGAGGTGGAGCAGATCGGCCAGCACGTCCTCGTCGGTGTGCCGGTCCTCCATGGCCCGCAGGTCGGCGAGCGTGGCCGTGGCGAGCGCCTGCATCCGGGCGGCGGCGTTGGAGGTCGCGGAGATCGCGGCCGCCCGCTCCCGCCGGGCCCGCTCCGCCTCGCCCGCCAGCCGGGCGTTGTCCTGCCGGAGCCGCTCCAGATCCCGGGCGCCCTCCGCCGCCAGCCGGTCCCGCTCGGCGGCGAACGACTCCGTGAACTCCGCGCGCTGCCGGGCGAGTTCCTCGGCGAGCCGGTGCTGCTCCTGGCGCGCCTCCTCGGTCGTACGGGCCTGCTGCTGGAGCAGCCGTCCGATGTCCTGGGTGACCTCCTCCAGCCGGCGCCGGGCGTCGCGCGCGGTGCGCCGGGCGTGCGCGGCCGTGGCCACCACCACGCTGAGCAGGACCGCCGCCGCGGCCCCGCCCCGGACGACGGTGGTGTGCGCCGGCCCCGGTGCCACCGCCACGGCCGCGCAGACCGCGAGCGCCGACAGCACACCGGTCACGGCGAGGGCGGAGACGAACGTACGGAGGGTGGCTCGGTCGCCGGGTTGCGTGGGCGCGGTCATCGGTCCGGTCTGGTCCTCATACGGCTGGGAGAGGTGACACTGCAGGTGAAGTTGCGGTCACTATACGAGAATTCGTGATCCAAATAGAAAGAGTCCAGGCATCTTCCCGAAAGCGGACGGTCGGTCAGGCCGGGAAGCCCGGATCCGGGAACGGAGCAAACGGGGCGAAGATCACCTCTCGGTGATCTGTGGCGCCGCACACCCTGTCGGTGTGACGGTTTTCGCACCTTGCCCCCTACGGTCAGACCCTAGGGTGTCCGCGAGTACGGCAGGGCGGGCCGACACCAGGGTGTTCGTCGCCGGGCAGGCAGCTGAAGGGAATCCATGATGTTCCGCAAGGTGCTGGTCGCCAACCGTGGGGAGATCGCCATCCGGGCGTTCCGGGCGGGCTACGAACTCGGCGCGCGCACGGTCGCCGTGTTCCCGCACGAGGACCGCAACTCGCTGCACCGGCTGAAGGCCGACGAGGCGTACGAGATCGGCGAGCCGGGCCACCCGGTGCGGGCCTACCTCTCCGTCGAGGAGATCGTGGCCGCCGCCCGCCGGGCCGGCGCCGACGCCGTCTACCCGGGCTACGGCTTCCTGTCCGAGAACCCCGCGCTGGCCCGCGCCTGCGAGGAGGCGGGCATCACCTTCGTCGGGCCCGGCGCGGACACGCTGGAGCTGACCGGCAACAAGGCCCGCGCGGTCGCCGCCGCCCGCGCGGCCGGCGTGCCCGTCCTCGGCTCCTGCCCGCCCTCCACCGACGTGGACGAACTGGTGCGCGCCGCCGGGGACATCGGCTTCCCCGTCTTCGTCAAGGCGGTCGCGGGCGGCGGCGGACGCGGGATGCGCCGGGTGACGGACCCGGCCCGGCTGCGCGAGTCCGTCGAGGCCGCCTCCCGCGAGGCCGCCTCCGCCTTCGGCGACCCGACCGTCTTCCTGGAGAAGGCCGTCGTCGAGCCCCGCCACATCGAGGTGCAGATCCTCGCCGACGGCGAGGGCGGGGTCATCCACCTCTTCGAGCGCGACTGCTCGGTGCAGCGCCGCCACCAGAAGGTCATCGAGCTGGCCCCGGCGCCCAACCTGGACCCGGAGCTGCGCGACCGGATCTGCGCCGACGCGGTCCGCTTCGCCCGCGAGATCGGCTACCGCAACGCCGGCACGGTCGAATTCCTGCTGGACCGCGAAGGCAACCACGTCTTCATCGAGATGAACCCGCGCATCCAGGTCGAGCACACCGTGACCGAGGAGGTCACCGACGTCGACCTGGTCCAGGCCCAGCTCCGCATCGCCGCCGGCGAGACCCTCGCCGACCTCGGCCTCACCCAGGACGCCGTCACCCTGCGCGGCGCCGCCCTGCAGTGCCGGATCACCACCGAGGACCCCGCCAACGGGTTCCGCCCGGACACCGGCCGCATCAGCGCCTACCGCTCCCCGGGCGGCTCCGGCATCCGGCTCGACGGCGGCACCACCCACGCCGGTACGGAGATCAGCGCGCACTTCGACTCGATGCTGGTCAAGCTCACCTGCCGGGGCCGGGACTTCCAGGCCGCCATCGGCCGGGCCCGGCGCGCGGTCGCCGAGTTCCGCATCCGCGGCGTGGCCACCAACATCCCGTTCCTCCAGGCCGTCCTGGACGACCCGGACTTCCAGGCGGGCCGCGTCACCACCGCGTTCATCGAGCAGCGCCCGCAGCTGCTCACCGCCCGGCACTCCGCCGACCGCGGCACCAAGCTGCTCACCTACCTCGCCGACGTCACCGTCAACAAGCCGCACGGCGAACGGCCCGGCCTGCCCGACCCGCTGACCAAGCTGCCGCCGCTGCCCGCCGGCGCGCCGCCCGCCGGATCCCGGCAGCTCCTGGCGGACCTCGGCCCCGAGGGCTTCGCCCGGCACCTGCGCGCGTCGCCGACCATCGGCGTCACCGACACCACCTTCCGCGACGCCCACCAGTCCCTGCTCGCCACCCGGGTGCGCACCAGGGACCTGCTCGCCGTCGCCCCGGCCGTCGCCCGCACCCTGCCGCAACTGCTCTCCCTGGAGTGCTGGGGCGGCGCCACCTACGACGTGGCGCTGCGCTTCCTCGCCGAGGACCCCTGGGAGCGGCTGGCCGCGCTGCGCGAGGCGGTGCCGAACATCTGCCTCCAGATGCTGCTGCGCGGCCGCAACACCGTCGGCTACACGCCGTACCCGACCGAGGTGACCGACGCCTTCGTGCGGGAGGCCGCCGCCGGCGGCATCGACATCTTCCGCGTCTTCGACGCCCTCAACGACGTGGACCAGATGCGCCCCGCCATCGACGCCGTGCGCGAGACGGGCACGGCGGTCGCCGAGGTGGCCCTCTGCTACACCGCCGACCTGAACGACCCGGCCGAGCGGCTCTACACCCTGGACTACTACCTGCGCCTGGCCGAGCGGATCGTCGCGGCCGGCGCCCACGTCCTCGCCGTCAAGGACATGGCCGGCCTGCTGCGCGCCCCCGCCGCGGCCAAGCTGGTCTCGGCGCTGCGCCGCGAGTTCGACCTGCCGGTGCACCTGCACACCCACGACACCGCGGGCGGCCAGCTCGCCACCTACCTCGCCGCGATCCAGGCCGGCGCGGACGCGGTCGACGGCGCGGTGGCCTCCATGGCCGGTACGACCTCGCAGCCGTCGCTGTCCGCGCTCGTCGCCGCCACCGACCACTCCGACCGGCCCACCGGCCTGGACCTCCAGGCGGTCGGCGACCTGGAGCCGTACTGGGAGGGCGTGCGCCGGATCTACGCGCCGTTCGAGGCGGGCCTCGCCGCGCCGACCGGCCGCGTCTACCACCACGAGATCCCCGGCGGCCAGCTCTCCAACCTGCGCACCCAGGCCGTCGCCCTCGGGCTCGGCGACCGCTTCGAGGACATCGAGGCGATGTACGCCGCCGCCGACCGCATCCTCGGCCGCCTGGTCAAGGTCACCCCGTCCTCCAAGGTGGTCGGCGACCTGGCCCTGCACCTGGTCGGCGCCGGGGTCTCCCCGGACGCGTTCGAGGAGACCCCGGACCGGTTCGACATCCCGGACTCGGTGATCGGCTTCCTCCGCGGTGAGCTGGGCACCCCGCCCGGCGGCTGGCCGGAGCCGTTCCGCACCAAGGCGCTCCGGGGCCGGGCCGGGGCCAGGCCCGCCCCCGAGCTGTCCGCCGAGGACCGCGAGGGACTGGCCAAGGACCCGCGGGCCACCCTCAACCGGCTGCTGTTCCCCGGCCCGGCCCGCGAGTTCGACACCCACCGGCACAGCTACGGCGACACCAGCGTGCTGGACAGCAAGGCGTTCTTCTACGGCCTGCGCCCCGGCAAGGAGTACGCCGTCGACCTGGAGCCCGGTGTCCGGCTGCTGATCGAGCTCCAGGCGATCGGCGAGGCCGACGAGCGGGGCATGCGCACGGTGATGTCCACGCTCAACGGGCAGCTTCGGCCCATCCAGGTCCGGGACCGGGCCGTCGCCTCCGACATCCCGGCGACCCAGAAGGCGGACCGCACCGACCCGGGCCAGGTGGCCGCCCCGTTCGCCGGGGTGGTGACCCTGGCCGTGGCCGAGGGCGACGAGGTCGCGGCGGGCGCCACGGTCGCCACCATCGAGGCGATGAAGATGGAGGCCGCGATCACCGCCGCGAAGGCGGGCCGCGTCTCCCGGCTGGCCGTCCACCGCGTCCAGCAGGTGGAGGGCGGCGACCTGCTGGTGGAGATCGCCTGACCCGCGACCGCCGCCCGGCACACCCGGCACACCCGGCACACCCGGCACGCCCGGCGTGACCGGTCGTGCCGGGCGCGCGGCCCCGCCGCGGCCGGCCGGCACCCCGGCTAGAGCCGGCCGGAGGGGTACCGCAGCCGGGCCAGGACCAGGTTCGGGGCCCGCCGGGTCCGGTAGGCGGCGCTGGGCACGTAGACCGTCCGGCCGCGTACGGCGACGGAGGTCGGGCCGGACAGCCCGTCCGCCTCGCCGAGAACGGCCGCGCGGCTGCCGTCGCGCCCGACCAGCACCACCTGGCCGCCGTCCAGCGCGGCCAGGACGGTGCGGCCGGTGCCGGCGAAGCAGAAGTCGTCGACGCCGTCGAGCCCGGCCGCCCGGGTCTCCGGCGGACCGGCGGAGCCGTCGTCGCGGACGGGGAGGCGCAGCAGCGTGCCCCGGTCGGAGTTCGACACCCACACGGCGCCGCGGTGGACCTTGACGCCGTTGGCGCCGAAGCCGCCGGCGCGGGACGGCTCCAGCTCCGTCCGGCGGGCCCAGGCGACCGCCGGGCCGCCCGACCCGGGCACGCGCCAGACGGTGCCGCGCACCGAGTCGGCGGCGTAGAGCACGCCCCGGCGCTCGTCCAGGGCCAGCCCGTTGGGGAAGCCGTCGGCCGGCAGCCGGGCGATCCGCACGGGCGGGCCGCCGCCGGGGGAGAGGCGCCAGATGCCGGTGGCGCTGGTGCCGGTGGCGTAGTTGACGTACAGCGTGCCGTCGTGGGCGCGGGCGATGCCGGTGACGACGGCGCGGCGCAGACGGGGCGTGGCCGGGTGTGCCACGACCGGCAGGGTCGCGCGGGTGGTGGTGGTCCCGTCGAGGCTCACGTGGGCGACCGTACGGGCGTACGCGAAGGTGAGGTCGGCGGAGCCGTCGGGTTCGAGCGCGATGTTCTCGGCCGTCTGCCCGGCGGCCGGGTCGAAGCGGGCGACGATGCGCGCGTCGGTGACGGGCGGCTCGGGGCCGGCGGCGGGCGCGGCGGCGACGAGGCCGAGCGCGAGCGCGGCCGTGGCGGCACCGGTCAGGCGGGGGCGTCGGGGCATGTGACCTCTTTCCGGTCGGCGCGCGGGGCGCCGGCGTGCGGGGTCACACCAACATGAGGGCGGCGGGCCGCCGGTGGCGGGAGCCGGGCCGCGGGATCGCCCGCGCGGACCACGCGGGGCCCGCCGGGCGGCGGTGCCGGGGTGCCGGCCGGCCGCACCGGTGTCTCAGGGGCGTCGGGCCCCGGCCGCACTGGCGTTCCAGGAGCCGTCGGGACCCGGCCGTACCGGTGTGCCGCGGACCGCCGGGCCCCGGTCGCGTCCCGCGGGACGGGCGGCGCGGGGCCGGGGCGGGTCAGTCCCAGAGCGGGTAGGTCATGACGTGCCGGTAGCCCGCCGGGCGGTCGCCCGGGTAGGTGAGGCTGATCCGGGTGTAGTGCCGCAGGCCGGGGTGGTTCCGCCACGGCTCCGGGCGGTCGAGCCGGACGTTCACCGGGTAGGCGCGGAAGGTGCCGGCCGCGCAGTACGGCCGGCAGTCGTTGACCACGTTCGTCCCCACGGCCGTCGCCTCGCCCCGGTTCCACTCGGACCAGCTCAGGTTGGTGAGGCGGCTGTTGCCGTCGCCGCAGGCCAGCAGGAAGTCGCCGGGGCGGACCGTGCGCTGCCACCGGCAGTCGACCAGGACGGGCCGCGCCGTGTGGCCGTGGCGGGGCGGGGCGGCGCCGGCCGGCGCACCGGCCGAGCCCGTGGTCACGGCCGCCGTCAGCAGGGTCCCCGTCGCCAGGGTGACCGCCGTTCTCACCAGTGATCCGCGCATGGCCGCTCCCGCCCGTCGTGCTTGGTCCGACCGCGTGCACCCGACGCTACGACCGTCCCGCCGTTCGCACCAGTCGCGCAGGTCGGGCCGGGTGCCGGAGCCTCGGCGCCGGGTGCTCGCGGCAGGTCAGGACCGGTGCGGGCTCAGCAGGCGCCCTCGTCCTGCCAGGGTCCCCACTGCGAGGCGCCGGGCGTCTCGTTCTGGGTCCACCACTTGGCCTTCCAGTTGTGCTTGCCGTAGGAGACCTCGGTGCCGGAGGTGTACGCCGTCGCCGCGCTCCAGGCCGGCTTGCAGGAGCCCGGGGTCGGCGTGGGAGTCGGGGTCGGCGTGGGCGTGGGCGGGGTGGTCGGCGGGGTGACGCCGGCGAATTTCACCGAGTACTTGGCGAAGTCCCACGGGCTCTGCGCCACGCTGGAGCAGGTGCCGGAGGTGCGGCCGCCGTTGTCGGGCGGGCTGCACTGCCGGTCGCGGTTGAGCGACCAGAACGTGAACCGGTCCATGTGGTGGCCGGTGGCGTAGTCGAGGACGGTCTGGAAGTCGGCCTGCGTGAAGTACTCGCCGGTGTCGCTGCGGCCGTTCATGCCCGAGAAGCCCTCATGGGCGTAGGCGGTCGCCTCGTCCCAGCCGAAGGTGGACTGCAGGACCGCGTTGAACTTGGTGAGCGCGCTGGTCTGGCTCGCCGCGTTGTTGAAGCCGCCGTCGAACGGCATGATGGAGAAGTTGTTCGGGGTGAAGCCCTGCGCCTTGGCCTCCAGCAGCATCTGCTTGCCGAACCAGCCGGTGCCGTCCGCCGTGCCGGCCGTGGTCACGGAGACGTACAGACCGGGGTTGTTCTGCTGGAGGATCTTCGCCGCGCCGATCTCGTTGTGGATGGCCGCGGTGTTCTCGTACTCCGGTTCCTCCAGGTCGAAGTCGATGGCGTGCAGTCCGTACTTGGTGATGACCTGCTGGTAGGCCGCCGCCGTGGCGGCCGGGTCCGCGCAGGCCTGGCCCAGCTTGGTGCCGCCGTAGCCGCCGATGGAGACCGAGACGTCGCCGCCCTTGGCGCGGATGGCGTCGATCACCGACCGTACGGCGGTGTCCGAGCCGACCGGTGCCGTGCCGTCCCAAGTCGGTGTGCAGCCGCCGCCGTTGGGTGCCAGGACGAAGGCGAGCTGGAACGCCTTCAGACCGGTGGCGTCCATGATGGCGCCCGCGTCCGGCGGGTCGTTGTCCTGCGGCATCAGGTAGGGAGCGGCGGCGTACCAGCGGTTGTCGAGCGCGGTGGTCGCGCCCGAGGCGTTGCCGGCGAGCAGCGCGGTGGCGCCGGCCGCGGCGAGGGTGACGGCCGCCGCCGCGCCCAGACATGCCCGAAGACGTCTCATGCGTGCCTCCAGAGGATGGGGACCCCGAACGGGGAGCCCCACCCTCCGGGAGCTGTTGCGGTCACGTCAATAAGTTGGACTAGACCAACCGAGTCTTTGGACTAGACCATACGATTCCTTTACCTCCGGTCGACCAGCCGCAGGGTGAAGCCCCGGTCGAGCGGCAGCCGCGGGGTGAGCACGGTGGTCACGCGGGTGTCCGCGTCGTACGACCAGGCGCCGGCCGGCAGCGGGCGCCCGTCGAGCAGCACCCGGGCGGGCGTCTGGGTGCCGTGCACGGTGAACCGGTACGCCCGCGCGTCCGCCTTGCCCGTGTACGCGCCCCGGCTCGCGCCGGCCGTCACGGTCGTGCCCCGGGCGTCGGCGCGCACCGACACCGGCTGCGTGGCCGCGGCGCCCCGGGCGAAGTCACGCGTCACGCCGTCGTCCTCGTACAGCGTGTAGCGGCTGGTGCCGCGCGCCGCCGGGTACAGGTCCCAGTCCAGCTCGTGCCGGTCGCGGGTCTGCCAACTGGTCGTGCCCTTCGGCCACATGGGCACGATCGCGCCCTCGCGCACGAACAGCGGCAGGGTCTCCAGCGGGGCGTGGTAGCCGTCCAGCGTCACCGGGCCCTCGTAGGTGCGCCCGGTCCAGTAGTCCGTCCAGGTGCCCTTCGGCAGATAGATGCCGTCGCGGGTGTCGGAGTCCTCGTAGACCGGCGCGACGAGGAAGTCCGGACCGGACAGGAACTCGTACTTCGCCGCGGGGCCCAGGGTGGCCGGGTCGTCCGGGTACTCCAGCCACAGCGGACGCACCGCGCCCACTCCCGTCTTCGCCGCCTCGGCGGAGAGCGTGTACATGTACGGCAGCAGCCGCTCCTTGAGCTGGAGGTACGCGCGGTTGACCGAGGTGTACGGCTCGCCGTCGCGCCACGGCTGCTGGTCGGCGGGCTTGCCGGTGGTGAGGTCGCTCGCCCAGCCGTCCATCGTCATGACGGCCGGCAGGAACGCCTTCCACTGGAGGTCGCGGGTGTACATCTCGGCGTCGTGGCGGTAGATGCTGCCCACGTCCCCGGTGTTGTAGGCGATGCCGGACATCGTCGCGCCGGCGTAGGTCGGGATCTGCCAGCGGATGTAGTCCCAGGACAGCTTCTGGTCGCCGCTCCACAGCACCCCGCAGCGCTGCGCGCCCGCCCAGGACACCGGCAGCCACACGAAGCCGCGGGCGTCGCTGTTGTCCTCGATGCCCTTCTTGGCGGCGTCGCAGGCGTCCAGTGCGAACTTGTAGCCGTTGCCGACCCAGGCCACGTCCAGCTTGGCCACCCGCTGGCCCGCCCTGACCTGCTCGGCGAGCGTGCCGATGCCGTCCTGGGTCCACAGGCCGAGCTGGGCGTGGTGGTCCTGGAGGCCCTTGGCGGTCTGCTCCAGGTTCTCGTACCCGCAGCCGTAGCCGTCGTTGACCAGCATCCAGCCGAGCGGCATGCCGTGCTCGGTGTAGCCCTCGGCGACCTTCAGCGCGTCCAGGGTGTGCCGCTCGCCCCGGTTGGCGTTGTGCAGATAGCAGTCGGAGTCGCCCGGCTCCAGGCCGTACACCGGCGGCATGAACGGCCTGCCCGTCAACGCCGTGTACTTTCCGATCACTTGCTTGGCGTCGCCGAGGAAGTAGTAGGCGTCGAACCGCCGTTCCTGCTGTCCGGTCGTCACCGGCGAACCGAAGGTGTACACACCCGGCGCGAAGGTGTTGCGGAAGACGCCGTAGCCCGCGCTGGAGAGGTAGAACGGCTGGGAGTTGTTGTAGCCGCCCTCGTTCCAGTCGAAGCTGTTGGCGACGTACACCGTCCGGCCGCGGTGCGAGAAGGAGCCGTTCTGCTCGCCGCCGCCGAAGAACTGCTCGCCGGCGCCGCGCGCGAGGCTCTGCCGCATCCCGCCGGTCGACCAGCGCAGCGGCCGGTCCTCCTGCCAGATCCGGGTGCGGTTGTCGGGCCGGTACAGCCCGAACCGCAGCGGCTTCTTGTACACGCGCAGCACGGCTCCCGGCGCGCGGACGCCGTAGTAGTCGCCGGCGTCGAAGGACGAGGTGCGCGGCTGGAGGGCCGGCCGCTCGCGCACGATCGCGGTGCCGGCCGGGTCGCTCAGCGCGCCCGACGGGTCCGCCTGGAGCCGCAGCCGGCCGTCCGTCAGGAAGTCGGCGCGGGCGGTGAGGGCGCCGGCCCCGACGGTGTAACTGCCGTGGCCGCCCGAGAAGGACGTGAGATCACCGGCGTCCGTGGTCCGGGGCAGGTAGGCGGTGCCGGTGAAGGAGCCGTCGTGCACCTCGTACGGCACGACGAGCACGTGGTACGTCCCCGAGGCCCGCGGGATCACCGTGGCCTCGGGGTCCGCGGTGCCCGCGGCGGACGCCACCTGCTTGCCGTGGTCGTCGTAGACGTACAGGTCGAAGTCGTCCGAGGGGTGCTCCCAGGCGATCGACAGCGGGACACCGCCCTCGGGGTTGTCGTCCCAGTAGCCGTCCGGCACCGAGACGGTCAGGTCGAAGCGGTCGCACACCCTGCCGTCGGGGTCGTCGGCCGCGGCGGGGCACTTCTCGGGGCCGGCGCCGGTGCCCCGGGCGTAGACCGGACTCTGCCAGCCGGCGCGGGTCTGCGCGGGATCGAGTACGGCGCCGGAGGCGGTGGCCGCCGCCTCGGCGGGTGCCGGACCGGCCAGCACGGTCGCGGCCAGGGCGGTCGCCAGCCCCAGCGGTACCCAGGCCGGCCACGGCATCCGATGTCGGAGTCTTCGCACGGCGGAACAGCTCCCCTCGCACCTTTGCGGATTGACTGTCCTGACGAGAGTGCTCGGAGACGCTCGAAACAAGCCTCAATCGAGCAACTTCACGCACGAAGCCTCGGGGGTGACACAGGTACATGTCAATACCGCGGGGCGGTCACCGCGCCGGCGCGGGGCTCAGACGATGCCGCCGTTGGCGCGGACGACCTGGCCGTTGACCCAGTGGCCGGCCGGCGAGGCGAGGAACGCCACCACCTCGGCGATGTCGGCGGGTGTGCCCAGCCGCTCCAGCGGGGGCTGGGCGGCCAGCCGGGCGACCGTCTCCTCGTCCTTGCCGTCCAGGAACATGTCCGTGGCCGTGGGGCCCGGGGCCACCGCGTTGACGGTGACGTCCCGGCCGCGCAGCTCCCGCGCCAGCACCAGGGTGAGCGCCTCGACCGCGCCCTTGCTCGCGCTGTAGGCGCCGTAGGACGGGAAGGCCAGGCCCACCACGGAGGTGGAGAAGGTGATCAGCGCGCCGCCCGGGCGCAGGGCCCGGGCCGCCTCCCGGGCGACGACGAAGGTGCCGCGGATGTTGACGCGGTGCAGCTCGTCCAGGTCCGCGAGGTCGAGTTCGGCGATCGGCGCGAGCAGCATCCGGCCCGCCGTGTGCACGACGACGTCGACCCCGCCGTACTCGGCCTCCGCGGTCCGGAACAGGGCGGCGACCTGCTGCTCGTCGGCCACGTCGGCGCGGACGGCGACCGCCCGGCCGCCCGCCGCGGTCACCTCCTCGACGGCGGCGCCGGCCGCCTCGTGGTCGCCGGCGTAGCCGACCACCACGGCGTACCCGTCGGCGGCCAGCCGCCGGGCCGTCTCCCGGCCGATGCCGCGCGAGCCGCCGGTGACGACGGCGACGCGGGCGGGGGGCCGCGAACCGGTCGGCCGGGGAGCGGCTTCCGGTGCCGTGGCGGCGGGCTCCTGCGCGGTGGCGGTGGGCTGCTGGGCGGGGGTGGGGTCCTGCGAGGTCATGGTGGGTTCCTGCCGGTCGGAGGGGTGGGCGGTGCCCCTCCAGCGTGGGCCGCGCGCCGGACGCGGACCAGGGTTGTCCGCACCCTGGGGCCGGCAACCCCTGGCTCCGCGGGCGCGCGGGCGTGACCATGGGGAGCGTGAACCATTCGGAGCTGGCCGCATTCCTGAAGTCCCGGCGTGACCGGGTCCGCCCCGCCGACGCCGGTCTGCCCACCGGGCCCCGGCGCCGGGTGCCCGGCCTCAGGCGCGAGGAGGTCGCCCAGCTCGCCGGGCTGTCCGCCGACTACTACACGGAGCTGGAGCGCGGCCGGGGCGCCCAGCCGTCCGGACAGGTGCTGGCCGCGCTCGCCCGCGCCCTCCGGCTGAGCGGCGACGAACGCGACCACCTCTTCCACCTCGCCGAACGCCCGCTCCCGGCCGCCGCGCACGGCCCCGCGGCACATCCGCAGCCCGCCCTGCTCGGCCTGCTGGACCGGCTCACCACCACGCCCGCCCGGATCATCACCGACCTGCACGAAACCCTCGCGCAGAACGCGCTCGCCGTCGCCCTCCTCGGTCCGGCACCGCTCGGACGCGGACTCGACGGCAGCTTCGCGTACCGCTGGTTCACCGACCCGGCCGCCCGCGCCCTGCACCCGGCCGAGGACCATCCGCACCACTCCCGGGTGTTCGCCGCCGACCTCCAGGCGGTAGCCGCCCGGCGCGCCAGGGACGCCGACGTGACCCGGATGGTGGCCGCGCTGCGCCGGCACAGCGAGGAGTTCGCCGCCCTCTGGGAGCAGCGGGACGTCGCCCTGCGCCGCACCGAGCGCAAGCGGATCGTGCATCCCTCGCTCGGCGTCATCGAACTGGACTGCCACAACCTGTTCAGCGAGGACGGCCGGCAGCGCCTGCTGTGGTTCAGCGCCCCGCCCGGCACCGAGGGAGCCGCCCAGTTGGAGCTGCTGTCCGTGATCGGCACCCAGGACCTGGCACCGGGCGGGGACCGGCTGGGAACCGGCCCGGCTGACGGTCCCGCACACCGGCATCGCTGACGGTCCCGCACACCGGCATCGCTGACGGGGCTCTGCTGCATTGGCAGCACGGAAGTCACCGGGTCGGGGGACCGGGACGCCGCCCGGCGGGCCGGGCCTGCCGGCCGGTGTGACGATCACGGCAAGGTGACACGGCGATTCCGGCCGTCACCACAGCCGGTAGGAGGACCCCACGATGAACCTCACTCTCACGCGCCTGTGCGGCGTCGGCGCCGCGGTGGCCACGGGCGCCGCCGCGCTGCTCGGCACCGGCGCCGCTACCGCCGAGGCCGCCGGCCGCGCCCACTGCGACCGCGCCGAACGCCCCATATGGAGTGAAGGGCCCAGCCGTAACCTGACCGCCCGTCACTGCGACGTGCCGGACCAGGACCACCGCTGGTACATCGTCGAGATCGACACCCTCGTACAGCCCCACCACAAGAACGACTACGTGGACGGAGGCGTCGAGCGGACCGGCACCCTGCACGACAAGATCATCAGGTGCCTGGGCTACACCACCGACGAGGACGAGGTGGACTGGTTCGGCTGCGTGCCCCGCCTGCGGGACGCCTCCTGACCGGGTCCCCGGACCCGGTCCGTCAGGCCGGCGGGCTCGCGATGCGCAGGGCCGCCGCCGGGGGCGGTGCCGCACTGCCGGCGGTGGCGTCCGCCCACCAGTCGGCGCCGTCCTCGGCATAGCGCAGCAGCACGCCCTCGCGGATCGCCCAGGGACAGACGACGGCCCGGGGCAGGCCCATCAGCTTCAGCGCGGTGTGCCCCACCACCGCCCCGGCCAGGCTCTGCGCGGCCCGCGGCGCGGAGATGCCGGGCAGCCCGGCCCGCTCCGCCGCGGGCAGCGCGCCGAGCGTGCGCACCGCCTCCGCGAGGTCCCGGCAGGCCAGCTCCCGCTCCACGAACGGACCGTACCGCCCCGGCGCGGCCCCGCACAGCCGGGCCAGCTGCTGGAACGTACGGGAGGTGACGGCGGCGGTGCGCGGGCCCTCCCAGCGGATCCGCGCGGCCACGTCCCGCAGTTCGTGGCGGATACGGCGGCGCAGCACCTTCAGGTCGTCCGCGCCCGGCGGGTCCTGGGCGGCCAGGTGCTCCCGGGTGAGCCGGCCGGCGCCGAGCGGCAGGGACGCGGCGAAGTCGGGCAGCCGGCCCCGCCCGAACGCCACCTCCAGCGAGCCGCCGCCGATGTCCAGCAGCGCGAGCGGGCCCGCCTTCCAGCCCAGCCAGCGGCGGGCCGCCAGGAACGTCAGCTCGGCCTCCGTCTCGCCGGGCAGGGTGCACATGCGGATGCCGGTCCCGGCCGCCACCCGGCGCAGCACCTCGTCGCGGTTCGGAGCGGTGCGGACCACCGTGGTCGCGAACGCCAGCGGGCCCTCCGCGTGCCACTCGCGCGCCGCCGCGCCCGCCGCGTCCACCGCCTTGACCAGACGCTCCACCGCCTCGTCGGTGATCACACCGTCCGCACCGGCCTCCTCGGACAGGCGCAGCTTCCACTTGACGGTGTGCACCGGCAGCGGAACACCGCCTTCCACATCCGCGATCACCAATCGGACCGTGTTCGACCCCGCATCCACCACGCTCACCCGCATGGCCGGGACGTACCCACTTCCCCGGCGATCATCCTTCGCACACGGGGGCGTGCCGGTGCACGGCGGTCACGGAGCGTGTCCCGGGACCGGTCCGCCCGGCCTTGCGACGCGCCCCGGGAGCGGGAGGCGCACGACCCGGGAACGGGCCGACGCCGGTCCGGTGGCAGCCACCGCGCGCACGTCCGCTCACGCCCGCTCACCACGGAGCCTGCCGCCGTCGCCACCGGCCGCCCTGTCCGGATCCCGGCCCCGTCCGGCCGTCGCTGCTGTTGGATGGTCACGCCAGGGGCCGCGCGAGGGGTCCGAGCACTGCCGGGGGAGCGGACGCGATGAGGGTACTGGTCGTCGGCGGCGGGATCGCGGGCACCGCGACCGCCCTGGGGCTGCACAAGGCCGGCTTCGACGTCACCGTCCTGGAGGCCCACCCGGACACGGCGGAGGACATCGGCGCCTTCCTCACCCTGGGAAGCAACGGGATGCGCGCGCTGGCCGAACTGGACGCCACGGACGCCGTCACGGCCGTCGGTTTTCCGCTGACTTCCCTGCGGCTGCTCGACGACCAGGGCACCGAGGTGGCACACACGCCGCTCGGCGAGGCGGACGACCCGGCCCTGCGCTACCGCTGTCTGCGCCGGGGCGCGCTGAACGCGGCCCTCCAGGCCGAGGCGGTCCGGCGGGGCGTCCCGCTGCGCCACGGCGTCCGGCTGGTGTCCGTGGCGCAGGGCCCGGACGGCGTCACCGCCCGCTGCGCCGACGGCACCACCGTCACCGCGGACCTGCTCGTCGGGGCCGACGGACTGCACTCGACCGTGCGCCGCCTGGTGCTGCCGGGCGTCCGGCCGGTGTACGCGGGCCAGCGGGTCTACTACGGCTACACCGCCGCCGCGCCCGGCACCGCGCCCGCACCCGGCCCGGACGGCGCCATCACCATGGTGCGGGGCAGCGCGACCGCCTTCGGGTACGCGGTGTCCCCGGCGGGCGAGACATACTGGTTCGCCCGCGCCGGCGGCGAGCCGCTGCCCACCGGGGCGTCCGCCGGACCGCCCGCCGACCCGCGTGAGCGGCTGCTGGCGCTGCTGCGCGCGGACGCCACGCCCGCCGCCGCGCTGGTCGGGGCGGCCGGCGCGGTCATGGTCACCAACGCCACCGAACTGCCGCTGGGCGCCCCCTGGCACGCCGGGCGGGTCCTGCTCGTCGGCGACGCGGCCCACGCGGCGTCCCCGGCCACCGGCCAGGGCGCCTCGATGGCGCTGGAGGACGCCGTCGTGCTGGCCAAGGCGCTGCGCGACCTGCGGGAGCCGGCGGCCGCGTACGCGGCCTACGAGCGGCACCGCCGGCCCCGGGCCGAGCACAACATCACCGTCAGCGGCGGTCTGTCCCGCGGCACCCGCGCGCCGTCCGGACCGGCTCCCGTCGTGGCCCGCCCGGCCGGACCCGACGAGCGGCTCCTCGCCCAACTGGCCTGGGACACTCCGCTGTCCGCGGTCCCGCCCGAGCCGCGCTGACCCGGGCCGGCCGGGCCGCGGGACGCACGCGAAAGTGCAAGAGGCGCGGCACGGGAGTCCATGGCCGGGGCGCCGCCGGGACCGCATCGTTCCGTGTCACCGGCCCTTCGGCGATGAGGAGTTCTCCGTGCGACTGTCGAGCCGAGCGGGCGGCGCCGTGGCCGCCGCCGTCACCCTGCTCCTGGGCGGCGCCACCCCGTCCCCCGCGCACACCGCGTCGACCGCCGACGCCCGCTACACCGTGACCGTGGGCACCCCGGTCCCGTTCACCCACCCCACCGACACCCCCGCCACGCCGTTCCTCGACCGCGACGGCACCTTCCACTACCAGCAGTCCGCCGCGCTCTACGGCGCCGGCGACCCCCGGGTGTGGGACTTCTACACCGGCGCGGACTTCGACACCGCCGTCTTCGACCGGAGCCTCAGCGAGGCGGCCGACCCGGCCAACCCCGCCGACCGCAACGACGACACCACCTGGCGGTGCGACAACAGCCCCACCGGGCGCGAGGCGACGTACGCCCCGAGCGGCTCGCACTACACGCAGCGCAACTACTGCGACCTGTCCGGAGTGTGGGTCGACCCGGACACCGGCGACTGGTACGGCCTGGTGCACAACGAGTTCACCCCGCAGCCCTTCGGCGACGGACTGCACTACGACGCCATCGACTACGCCGTCTCCACCGACCGGGGCCGCACCTGGACCATCGAGGACCATGTGCTCACCTCGCCGTACAGCACCGGGCGCGGCGACACCACGGCCTTCCCGCACCAGACGTACTCCTACGGCGACGGCGACCAGCGTCTCTTCGTCGACACCGCCTCCGGCTACTTCTACGTCTACTACGGCTCGCGGATCGTCGACAAGGACGGCGGCTGGAAGGCGTTCCACGCCCACGTGGCCCGCGCCCCGATCGCCGCGAAGATGGCCCCGGGCTCCTGGCGCAAGTGGTACGGCGGAAGCTGGTCGCAGCCCGGCACGGGCGGCCGGGAGAGCACCCTCGTCCCGGCCGACGCGAGCCATCCCGCCGGCTACCCGCCCGTCTCCGCCGAGTACGACCCGGCCCGCCCCGGCACCGCCGCCGAGCAGATCGCGGCCGGCGACATGCCCCCGACCTCGCCGCTGTTCCTGCTCAACATCGCCTACGACGCCCACCTCGGCCGGTACATCGGCACCCCGCAGGCCGTCGACCAGAGCGGCGGCGCACCGCAGTACCTGTACGCCACCGACGATCTCGCCACCCAGAAGTGGCGGCTCATCGGAGACACCGGTGACTACACCACCGCCTCCTGGTACCGCTGGTTCCTGGACCCCGTCAGCCGCACCGGCTCGTCCGTCGTCGGCCGGACCTTCCGCGCCTACTGCTCCTTCGGCTGCTCGCACGGCTCCTCGGGCGAGTACGCCGATCTCACCGTCGACTCCGCCGCGCCGGCCGCGCCGCCCGTGGACCCCGGCCGCCGCTACCGCATCGCCGGCGGCACCGGCCGCGTCCTCGCCCAGGAGTCCGGCGGCTTTGCCGTCACCTCCGTGGCACCGTCCGCCGGCTCCGCGCGCGCCGTGTGGTCGTTCGCGCCCACGGGCGACGGCGCCTACACCGTCGTCAACGCGGCGACCGGCCGGCTGCTGGGCGTCGACTCCACGCGGCCGGCCGTGCCTGGGGAGCCCGGCCCACCGCCACCGCGGCCCGGTCCGGGGAACCCGCCGCCGGACAGCAGTGGTTCGTGCTGCCCGCCCCGGCCGACGGCACCCACCGCCTGGTCAACCGCTACAGCGGCCTCGTCCTCGGCCTCTCCGCGACCGCCGGCCGGCGTGCCGAGACCACCCCGGCGCGCACCTGGACCGCCGCCGCGGGCACCCTCGGCGACGGCCGCGGCCCGGCCGAGCAGACCCTGTCCTTCCTGCCGGCCGGAGCCTGACACCGGCCGCCCGGACCCCGCCCCGCCGGCGGGGCAATCGAAGTTCTTCGGTTCCCGAGTCTTGTGGGCCGGTTGGTTCATCACTTAAATCAAAACATGAACTAAGCCGTGGGGTCAGGCATGTGGACCCCGCCCACCTCTGGAGCCGCCCGAAATGAGATGGAGATCCCTGGGTGTCGCGCTGGCCGCAACGGCCGCGCTGACCGCCCTCCCCGCCACCCACCCCTCGGCCACCGCGGCCGAGATCCCCCTGTCCCAGGGCAGGTCGGCCACCGCGTCGTCCCAGGAGAACGCCGGAACCGCCGCCGGCCTCGCCGTCGACGGCGACACTTCCACCCGCTGGGCCTCGGCCGCCACCGACGACCAGTGGGTCCGGGTCGACCTCGGCGCCTCCGCCTCGGTCACCCGCGTGGTCCTCGACTGGGAGGCCGCCTACGCCAAGGACTACAAGGTCCAGATCTCGGCGGACGGGACCGCCTGGACCGACCTGAAGTCCGTCACCGGGTCCGACGGCGGCGCCGACACGCTCGACGTGTCCGGGCACGGCCGCTACGTCCGGATGCTCGGCGTCCACCGGGCCACCCAGTGGGGCTACTCGCTGTGGGAGTTCCAGGTGTTCGGCGGCCTGGACGGCGGCCAGGCCGGCTGCGACACCGCCAACGCCGCCCGGGGCAAGCCCGCCACCGCCTCCTCGGCCGAGAACGCCGGCACGCCCGCCTCCGCCGCCTTCGACGGTGACACCGCCACCCGCTGGTCCAGCCAGGCCACCGACCCGCAGTGGCTCCAGGTCGACCTCGGCGCCGTCCGGGACCTGTGCAAGGTGGACCTGAACTGGGAGGCCGCCTACGCCAGGGACTTCCAGATCCAGGCCTCCGCGGACGGCCAGAGCTGGAGCACCCTCAAGAGCGTCGCCGGCGCGTCCGGCGGCACGGCGTCGTACGACGTCGGCGGGTCCGGCCGGTACGTCCGGATCCTCGGCACCGCCCGCGGCACCGGCTACGGCTACTCGCTGTGGGAGGTCGCCGTGCACACCGGCACCACCGGTGTCCCGCCGGTCCAGGGCGGCGGCGACCTCGGCCCGAACGTCATCGTCGTCGACCCCTCCACCCCGAACCTCCAGCAGAAGTTCGACGACGTCTTCGCCCGGCAGGAGTCCGACCAGTTCGGCACCGGCCGCTACCAGTTCCTGCTCAAGCCCGGCACCTACAACGGCATCAACGCCCAACTCGGCTTCTACACCTCGCTGTCCGGGCTCGGCCTCAACCCCGACGACACCCAGATCAACGGTGACGTCACGGTCGACGCCGGCTGGTTCAACGGCAACGCCACCCAGAACTTCTGGCGTTCGGCGGAGAACTTCGCCCTCACCCCGTCCAACGGCACCGACCGCTGGGCGGTCGCGCAGGCGGCACCTTTCCGCCGCATCCACGTCAAGGGCGGCCTCAACCTCGCCCCGAACGGCTACGGCTGGGCCTCCGGCGGCTACATCGCCGACTCCAAGATCGACGGCACCGTCGGCCCGTACTCCCAGCAGCAGTGGTACACCCGGGACAGCTCCGTCGGCGGCTGGACCAACGGCGTGTGGAACATGACCTTCTCCGGTGTCCAGGGCGCACCGGCCACCAACTTCGACAGCGGCCCGTACACCACCCTGGACACCACCCCGGTCTCCCGCGAGAAGCCGTTCCTCTACCTGGACGGCTCCGCCTACAAGGTGTTCGTCCCGGCCAAGCGCACCAACGCCCGGGGCGTCTCCTGGCCCGCGAACGCGGGCACCTCGCTCCCGCTCGACCAGTTCTACGTCGTCAAGCCGGGCGCCACGGCCGCCACCATCAACGCGGCCCTCGCCCAGGGTCTCAACCTCCTGTTCACCCCCGGCGTCTACCACCTCGACCAGACCATCGACGTCACCCGTCCGAACACCGTCGTCCTCGGCCTCGGCCTCGCCACCCTCGTCCCCGACAACGGCGTCGACGCGATGCACGTCGCCGACGTCGACGGCGTGAAGCTGGCCGGCTTCCTGATCGACGCGGGCTCCGTCAGGTCCGACACGCTCCTGCGGATCGGCACCCCGGGAGCCACCGCCGACCACTCCGCCAACCCGACCACCATGCAGGACGTGTTCGTCCGCATCGGCGGCGCCGGACCGGGTCTCGCCACCGATTCCGTGGTGGTCGACAGCAACAACGTCATCGTCGACCACACCTGGATCTGGCGCGCCGACCACGGCAGCGGCGTCGGCTGGGAGACCAACCGCGCCGACTACGGCCTGCGGGTCAACGGCAACGACGTGCTGGCCACCGGCCTGTTCGTGGAGCACTTCAACAAGTACGACGTCTACTGGAGCGGAGAGCGCGGCCGGACGGTCTTCTTCCAGAACGAGAAGGCGTACGACGCCCCGAACGCCGCCGCCGTCACCCACGACGGCATCGTCGGCTACGCGGCCTACAAGGTCGCCGACTCCGTCACCACCCACGAGGCGTGGGGCCTGGGCAGCTACTGCAACTACACGGCCGATCCGTCGATCGTCCAGGCCCACGGCTTCCAGGTGCCCGCCACCTCCGGAATCAGGATGCACGACCTGCTGGTGATCTCCCTCGGCGGCAAGGGCCAGTACGCGCACGTCGTCAACGGCACCGGCGCACCCACCTCGGGCACCGACACCGTGCCGTCCAAGGTGACGTCCTTCCCGTAGTCCGCCGGTCAGCCGGCCGACAGGGTCTCGTGCGGGGGCCCGGCGGTAGGCGCTCCGGTACAAGGACGCGAAGCGGCCCGGGTGGTGGAAACCCCACCGGGCCGCGACCCGCGTGACCGTGGCCCCGCCGCTTTTTCGCTTTCTGTACGGCCGTATGCCGGATCGTTCGCCGGACGGCTGGCGCCGGGCGGGCATGCCGCGCAAGGTGATCGCATGATCGGACGTGACGAGCAGGCCGACCAGCTGGGAGCACTCCGGGAGGAGGTCGCCCAGCTACGCCGGGCGCTCGGCTCGCACGCCCTGGTCGACCAGGCGATCGGGGTCGTCATCACCATGGCCCGGATGCGCCCGGAGGAGGGCTGGGAGGTCCTCAAGCACATCTCGCAGCACACCAACACCAAACTGCGCGAGGTGGCGCGCTGCGTGGTGGAGTGGCCCGTTCGGGGCACGCTGCCCGAGGCGATCCGCCGGGCGCTGCCCGCCGCGGTGGAACACGTGCGCGCCCGGGCCGCAGCCGACGGCCGCGACGACGAACGCGAGGTCCGCTGCGGCGGCCCGTCCTGACCCTCCTGTCCTTTCCGCCCGGCCCGGCCTCCGCCCTCACGCCTCGGACCGGCGCAGCCCTTCCCAGGCCCGCTCGCGCAGGCCCTCATCCGTCAGCGTGTCCGCCGCCGTGCAGGCCAGCGCCTCCACCACCGCGAGGAGCACCCGGCGGGCCCGGTCCGAGGCCGCCGCCTCGGCGAACTCCGGCGTGTGGTCGGAACCGGCGCCCATGATCGAGACGAACGGATGGATGGCCGGCACCCGGCCGCTGACGTTGCCGATGTCGGACGAGCCGAGGTAGACGCCGGGAGCGGGCGGGGTCAGGGTGATCCCGGCGCGGCCCAGATGACCGGCGAACCGCTCGGACAGCGCCGTGCTGTCCCGGAAGTGCTCGTAGCGCACGCTCGCCCGGTCCACCGTCACGGTCGTGCCGGTCGCCCGCGCCACACCCTCGGCGGCCGTCCGGAGCTGTCCCGCCAGCTCGTCCAGCGCGGTGGTGGTGAGCGCGCGCAGCCCGAACCGGCCCTCCGCGTACTCCGGGACGATGTTCGTGGCCGTGCCGCCGTGCGTGATGATGCCCTGCACGTGGGAGCCCTCCGGCAGCCGCCGGCCGAGCGCCGAGACCACGTTGAACAGCTCGATCAGCGCGGCGAGCGCGTCGACGCCCTCCGTCGGGTTGCCCGTGGGATGCGCGGCCCGGCCCCGGAACGCGACCCGGTACTGCTCCTGCGCGGTCAGCGGCGCCCGCACCCAGTCGTACACCCCCGGATGGAACATCAGCGCCGCGTCCACCCCGTCGAAGACGCCCGCCTCCACCTCCAGCGCCTTCCCGCCGCCTCCCTCCTCGGCGGGCGTGCCCACCGCGAGGACCGTGCCCGGCGCACCGTCCCGCACGGCGTCCACCACCAGGGCCGCCCCGAGGCCGGCCGCCGCGATCAGGTTGTGCCCGCAGGCGTGGCCGAGCCCGGGCAGCGCGTCGTACTCCAGCGGGAACGCCACCACCGGCCGGCCGTGGCCCGAGCGGGCCGTGAACGCCGTCGGCAGCCCCGCCGCCTCGCGCCGCACCGTGAACCCCGCGCCCTCCAGCTCACCCGTGAGCAGCGCCGCCGCCCGGTGCTCGGCGAACGCGGTCTCCGGGTCGGCGTGCAGCGTCGACGCCACGGCCCACAGCGCGTCGGCGCGCCGCGCGACCTCCTCGCGGATCCGGTCGTACAGGGACACGAGAACCTCCTGCGGGTACGGCGGAACGGGTGGGTGCGCCCGCCGGGTTCCACCCGAACGGCCCTGTGACACCGGCCCACCGGGTTTGGGCCGCCCGGCCGGTGCAACACGGAGGATGCGGAACCGACCGGCTCAGGAGGCTTGCATGGACCACTCACGCGTACCCGTTCTGGAGGCTCTGCAGGAGTTCCGGCGGCGAGGGGACGTGGCGTACGGGCCTCCCGGGCACAAGCAGGGCCGCGGCGCCGACCCGCGGGTGGCCGAGATCGTCGGACTGGACGTCTTCCGCTCCGACGTGCTGAGCCTCAACGGGCTGGACGACCGCCGCCAGTCCCAGGGCGTGCTCCAGCAGGCGCAGGAGCTGATGGCGGACGCGGTCGGCGCCGAGCAGGCCTTCTTCTCCACCTGCGGCAGCTCCCTGTCCGTGCGGACCGCGATGTGCGCGGTCGCCGGCCCGGGCGAGAAGCTGCTGCTGTCCCGCAACGCGCACAAGTCGGTCATCGCCGCGGTGATCATCAATGGAGTGGAACCCATCTGGGTGCACCCCAAGTTCGACGGCGAACGGCACATGGCCCATCCGCCGGAGGCCGACGACGTGCGCGCCCGGCTGCGGGAACACCCGGACGCCAAGGGCATGCTGCTGATCACGCCCACCGACTGGGGCACCTGCGCCGACGTGCGCGCGGTGGCCGACGCCTGCCACGCGTCCGACGTGCCGCTGATCGTGGACGAGGCCTGGGGCGCCCACCTGCCCTTCCACCCGGACCTTCCGGTGTGGGGCATGAACGCGGACGCCGACCTGGTCGTCACCAGCGTCCACAAGATGGGCGGCGCCATCGAGCAGAGTTCGGTCTTCCACCTCCAGCACGACCGGGTCTCGCCCGACGTGCTCAAACAGCGCGAGGACCTGCTCGGCACCACCAGCGCCTCCAGCCTGGTGTACGCGACCCTGGACGGCTGGCGGCGGCAGATGGTCGAGCAGGGCCACGGCCTCCTGGACGCCGCCCTGCACCGCGCCGAGCGCATCCGGGCCCGGCTGCGGGAGCTGTCCGGGCTGCGGGTGATGGGCGGCGAGATCATCGAGGAGGGACTGGCCGCCGAGTACGACCCGCTGAAGATCGTCGTCGACGTGCGGGACCTCGGCATCAGCGGCATGCAGGCGGCGGAGTGGCTGCGCACCCACTGCCACATCGACGTGGGCGGCTCGGACAGCTGCCGGATCAGCGCCTCCATCACCTACGCCGACGACGACGAGACCGAGAAGCTGCTGGTGGAGTCGGTGCACTCGCTGGTGGAGCGGGCGGACACCATCGAGCGGCAGCCCGCCGTGCACCTGCCCGCGCCCGGCGTCCTCGAACTGGAACAGGCCGTCCTGCCCCGCGACGCCTTCTTCGGCCCCGCCGAACAGGTGCCCGCCGACCAGGCCGTGGGCCGGATCGCCGCCGAGACGATCAGCCCCTATCCGCCGGGCGTCCCGGTCGTGGCGCCGGGCGAGGTGATCACCGCGGAGGTCGTCGACTACCTGCGCAGCGGTGTCGCCCACGGCTTCCTCATCCCGGACGCGGCGGACCCCGCCCTGGACAGCTTCCGCGTCGTGGCCCGCCCGTGACACCGGCCGGACCCGTACGCCCCTGACCGGCCGGCCGAGGACTCGTCACCGGTCCGCTGACCGACCGGCCGCAGGCCCGTCGCCGGCCCCGCACCGAACTGCGCCGGCTCCCGTCTGCGCCTAGGGTGACCAGTGCGGGCGGCCGGATCACGGTCCGCCCCGGGTCACGGCGCCGGCCCTGCCGAGGCACACGCCCTCGGCGGGAGGCGGTGCCTGGCCCTGCCGGTGGTCCCCGGGTCCGGGCCGACGCGTCCGGCGGGCCTGCCGTCCCGGCAACTTGATGGGAGACGGCCCGACTTCACCCCGACCGGGAACTCCCCGAGGTTCCCGGTTTCGGACGCTCCCGCCCGGGGACCCCGGTACGGGGCCGCCACCGACCCCTTCCATCCGCATCTCATCCGTATCCCACCCGCATCCGGCCCGGCCGGCGCCATGGCGCCCGCGCCAGCTCCCCGGCGTCGCCACCGCGCACCCGGCGGCCGCCCGTGCCTGCCGGACCCACCCGCACCCGTGACCAGCGAAGGACTGCATCACCGATGAGCGAGACGAACCCCCTGAAGCGCGCCGCGGACAAGGTGGCGGACGCCCTCCAAGGCGGACCCGCGGGCCCGGAGGACGGCATCCCGGGCAAGCCCGCGCCGCAGTCCCCGACCGTCGCCGAACCGACCGAGCCCCGTGAGCCGCTGCCGCCCAAGCCCGACCAGACCGGCCCGGACACCGTCTCCCCGACCGGCCAGCCGACCGGCGCCGACCAGGCCCGGATGGCGCAGAGCGGCAGCTATCTGACCACCGCCCAGGGCGCCCGGCTCCCCGACACCGACCACTCCCTCAAGGCCGGACCCCGCGGCCCGGTGCTCCTCCAGGACCACCACCTGCGGGAGAAGGTGATGCACTTCGACCACGAGCGCATCCCGGAGCGCGTGGTCCACGCCCGCGGCGCCGGAGCGCACGGCGTCTTCCGCAGCTACGGCACCGCGGCGAACGTGACGAAGGCGGCGTTCCTCGCCGAGGACGTCGAGACCCCGGTGTTCGTCCGCTTCTCCACCGTGCTCGGCTCCCGGGGCTCCGCCGACACCGTCCGCGACACCCGGGGCTTCGCGACGAAGTTCTACACCAGCGAGGGCGTCTTCGACCTGGTCGGCAACAACATCCCGGTCTTCTTCATCCAGGACGCCATCAAGTTCCCGGACGTCATCCACGCCGGCAAGCCGCACCCCGACCGGGAGATCCCGCAGGCGCAGAGCGCCCACGACACCTTCTGGGACTTCGTCACCCTGCACACCGAGGCCGCCCACCACACCCTGTGGAACATGTCCGACCGCGGCATCCCGCGCTCGTACCGGACGATGGAGGGCTTCGGCGTCCACACCTTCCGCCTGGTCAACGAGGCCGGCGAGACGACGCTCGTGAAGTTCCACTGGAAGCCGAAGCTGGGCGTGCACTCCCTGGTGTGGGAGGAGGCGCAGATCATCAACGGCGTCGACCCCGACTTCCACCGCCGGGACCTCGCCGACGCCATCGAGGCGGGCGCCTACCCGCAGTGGGAGTTCGGCATCCAGACCTTCCCCGACACGCCCGACCAGACCTTCGAGGGCATCGACCTGCTGGACCCGACCAACATCGTCCCCGAGGAACTGGCGCCCGTGCAGCCGATCGGGCTGCTCACCCTGGACCGCAACCCGTCCAACTTCTTCGCCGAGACCGAACAGGTCGCCTTCCACGTCGGCCACCTCGTCCCCGGCATCGACATCACCGACGACCCGCTGCTCGCCGGCCGGCTCTTCTCCTACCTGGACACGCAGATCACCCGGCTGGGCGGCCCCAACTTCCCGCAGCTCCCGATCAACCGGCCGCACGCACCCGTCAACGACATGCTCCGCGACGGCTTCCACCAGACGGCCGTACACCGGGGCGTGGCACCCTACCGGCCCAACTCCCTCGACGGCGGCTGCCCCTTCACCGCGGGCGCCGACCTGGGCGCCTTCGTCGAGACACCCGTGCGCGTCCCCGAGGCGACCAAGGTCCGCGAGGCACCCGAGTCGTTCAGCGACCACTTCAGCCAGCCGCGCCGGTTCTGGCTGAGCATGAGCCCGCCCGAGCGCGAGCACATCATCGCCGCCTACACCTTCGAGCTCGGCAAGTGCTACGAGCAGGCCATCCGGGAGCGGGCCTTGCAGGTCCTGGCGAACATCGACCCGGAGCTGTGCGCGGGCGTCGCCGCCGGCCTCGGCCTGCCCGCGCCCGAGCCCACCGTGCCCCTCGCCGACGTCGAGCCCAGCCCCGCGCTCTCCCAGATCGGGCAGACCTGGCCCACCGACGGTCGGATCATCGGCATCCTCACCGGGCCCGACGGCGACCTGGACGGCGTACGCGCCGTACGCCAGGAAGTGCTCGACGGCGGCATGGTCCCGCTGGTCATCGCACCGGCCGGCGGCACCCTCGGTGACGGCGCCGACCCGGTGACCGTCCAGCGGACCTACGCCACCGCGCGCTCCGTGGAGTTCGACGCCATCCTGGTGGCCGGCACACCCGGGATCGGCGCCGACGCCTACGGCGCCCGGGACGCCAAGGCCGGCCAGCCCGGCGGCCACGGCGCCGCGCCCGACCCGCGCGTGGGACTGCTGCTGCAAGAGGCGTACCGGCACGGCAAGGCCATCGGCGCCGCCAAGGGCGGAGAAGCCGCGCTGGAAGCGGCCGGCATCCCGCTCGACGCGCCCGGCGTGCTCGTCGGCGACACCGCGACCACCGTGCTCGGGCAGCTCACCGGGCTGCTCGCCGCTCACCGCGTCTGGGAACGCTTCCCGTCCGCCGCCTGACCCGCGGACCCGGCGGAGATCCGGGCGAGGGCCTGCCCGAACGGCGTACCAGGAGAGGCGAACGGCACACCTCACGGGATGTGATGAAGGCGTCCCAATGCCAACCGTGAGGAAGAACATGCGTCTTCGCAGCTTCGCCACCACGACCGTACTCGCGGGCGCCCTCGCCCTGACCGGCGCCACCGCCGCCGTCGCCGACTCGGACCCGGGCACGACCGGCGTCGCGGTGGGCAGCCCGGGCGTCCTGTCCGGCAACGTCGTCCAGGTGCCGATCGAGATCCAGGCCAACGTGTGCGGCAACAGCATCAACATCGTGGGGCTGCTGAACCCGGCCTTCGGCAACTACTGCCTCAACAAGTGACGCCCCGCCCTGTGCCGGCCTCCGCGACCGGAGGCCGGCGCACGGCTGGTCAGCCCCGCGCGGTGCGGCAGAGCAACAGACAGATGTCGTCGTCGTGTTCGGAGTCGTGCAGCATCGGCTTGAGCAGCGCGTCCGCCGCCGCGTCCAGATCCGTCAGATCCGCTCTGCCGAGGTCGCCCATCGCCCGGGCCAGCCGGTCGATGCCCGCGTCGATCCCGGCGGACCGCCGCTCCACCAGGCCGTCCGTGTACAGCGCGAGCGTGGAGCCCGCAGGCAACTCCACGGCGTGCTCCTCGTATTCGTACGGCAGCGGAACCCCGAGCATGATGCCCGGCTTCTCCTCCAGCACCCGCACCTCGCCGCCGGGACCGCGGGCGACGGCCGGCGGATGGCCCGCGGCGGCCCACACCACGTCCGGCTCGCCGGGCGTGAACCGGGCGATCGCGCAGGTCGCGTACAGCTCCGGCTGCTGGTGGCGGAGCATCCGGTGCAGCAGGGTGAGGATCCGCGCCGGGCCGTTGCCCTCGACGGCGTAGGCACGCAGCGCGGTGCGCAACTGGCCCATGATCACCGCCGCGCGCAGCCCGTGCCCCGTGACGTCGCCTATCACCGCCAGCACACTGCCGTCCGGCTGGGAGAAGGCGTCGTACCAGTCACCGCCGATGTTCAGGCCGCGCGTCGCCGGCAGATAGCGCGCGGCCAGCGCGAGGTCCGAGGTGTGGGGCAGGTCGGTCAGCTGGGCTCGCTGCAACGCCTCGGCGACATCCCGGTGCTGCTCGTACTGGCGGGCGTTGTCCAGGGCGGTACCCGCGCGCCGGGCCAGTTCCAGCAGCATCACGGTGGTGTCCGGGTCGAAGTGGTCGCCCGGCGCGACCAGCGTCAGCACGCCCTGCACGGTGCGCGCGCCCAGTGGCAGGCACAGCAGCGGCCGGTCCGGGGAGATCGCCGAGGCGGGCAGGTCGTCCACGCCGGGCAGCCCGCCGGGGCGGGGTCCCGCGTGCTGGGGCCGGCCGGTGCGCGCCGCCGTCACCGTGGCCGCCACCCGCTCGCCCGGGGTCCGCTCGTCGTCCATCAGCCAGACGTCGACGTGCCGGGCGTACCGCGGGACCAGCAGCCGGGGCAGCCGGCGCAGGATGTCCTCGTGATCCAGGGAGGCGTTGAGGGTCGCGCTCGCGTCGGCCAGGAAGGTCAGCAGCCGGCGTGCCTTCTCCGCCTCGGCGCGCGCCGCCCGCTCGGCGTCCAGCAGATCGCGCTGCGCCAGCGCCGCCGCCTCCAGCTCGGCGTGCAGCGCCAGCACACCCTGGTTGGTCTGGTGCAGCTCCTCCCGGTGGAACCCGAGCAGCTCCTCCGTCTCCGCCAGACTGGTCAGCAGCGCGGCGGTGTCCTCGTCGGCCTCCAGCAGTGCCTCGGCGAGCGAGACCTCGTCCGGGCGGGGCAGCGGGCCGGGCACGGGAGCCGGGCAGCGGAGCGTGTGCCGCCAGGGCTCCGGGCCGTCCACGGCGACCCGCAGCTCCCCGTCCGCGCCGGCGGCCACGGCCACTTCCGTACCGCCCGCGGCCAGGCCGTGCCGCAGCCGGGCGCCGAGCGCGCCGAGGAACCGGGCGCGGTCCAGCGCGGGCACCCCGGCGTCCGCGGTCAGCCGCGCCAGCACGGCGCGGACGCGGGCCGCGTCCGCGGCGGAGGCGAGGGTCCAGGTCTCAGAAGCGGCTGTCATGGGTGCGGGTCCGGCGGTCGGGGGCCAGTACGGCCACGGTGGTGTCGTCGCGTACGGGGCGGGCGGGGCTGCCCGCGTCGCGCAGGATGGCCGCGGCCACCACCGAGGGATCGTGGGCGAGCAGCCCGGAGTCCTCCGGCGGTGTCCACCGGCTGGGCAGTCCGTCGCTGTACAGGACGAGCAGACTGTCCCGCCGCCACGGCAGCCGGCGCACCGGAACCTGCGCCGGGAAGTACGCCCCGACGATCCCCGGGTGCGCGACCAGCGAGGACCACGACTCCCCGGTACGCACCCGCCCGCCCACGTTGCCGACCCCGGCGACACTCAGTTCCGCCCGGTCCGTGTCCACCTGGGCCACCGTCACCGCCGCACCCCGGGTGGGCCGCAGCGCCGTGTGCAGCCGGCGCAGGATCTCCTCGGGCGGCAGATGCGCGGCGCGGCGCAGCTCCCGCACCGCCGCGGTAGAGGCGTGCGCCGCCTTCGGGCCGTGCCCGAGACCGTCCGCGAGCAGCATCGTCAGCGTCCCTCCCGAACGCGCCCAGCCCCAGGCGTCACCGGAGTCCCCGGCCTGCCCGAGGGCCACCGTGATCCCGCCCGCGGGCAACTGGGCCGTGGGCGCCCCGCGTCCGGCGGGCTCCGGGTCGATCCGGGCCGTCGCCACCGTGCCCCGGCCCGGCCTGCTGAACAGGTGGAAGGCGTTGGCGCTGCGCAGACAGCTACCCAGCCCCGCGCCGAGGGAGCCGTCGGCGGTGGAGTAGCCGTCGCGCAGCGCGGCGCCCACGTCGGGGATGCCCGGCCCCTGGTCGAGCGAGAACAACTGCACCGACGTGCCGCCCGCGCCGTCCGGCGGCTCCACCAGGTTCACCACCATGCGCCCGCCGTCGGCGTGCCTGAGCAGATTGGTGGCCAGCTCGGTGGCGACCAGCTCGGCCGCCGCCGTACGCGCCGGAGCGAGCCCCGACTCACCGCACGCCTCGCGCGCCGCGATCCGGGCGTCCCGGACCCGGGTGGAGTCGTGCACCGGGACCTCCCACACCCGGCTCATCCCACCCCCGGACGCGACCCGGGCACCTGGCTCACCCAGGATGCGGCCGTCACCGTCGTGCCCCGGCCGGGCTCGGTGTCCACACTGAACTCGTGCACCAGCCGTTTCGCTCCGCTCAGTCCGAGGCCGAGACCGCCACCGGAGGTGTACCCGTCGGTCATGGCCAGTTGAAGATCGCGGATGCCAGGACCGCTGTCGATGAAGGACATGCGCAGGCCCCGGTTGCGCCCGTCGTCCAGCGGAGTGATCTCCACCCGGCCGCCACCACCGTGCACCAGCGTGTTCCGGGCCAGCTCACTCGCCGCCGTCACCAGCTTCGTCTGCTGCACCAGGCCGAATCCGAGCGCCGCCGCGCACTGCCGCACATGCTGCCGTACCCAGGCCAGGTCCGCGTCCGACCCGATGGGCAGGCTCGTCGCGGTCACCTGGCCGGACGTCTGCATCAGCTCCCCCTCTGGGAGAGGAGTTCCATGGCACGGTCGACATCCAGGGCGGTGACCAGGCCGGGCAGGGTCAGACCCAGCTCGACCAGGGTGATCGCCACGGCGGGCCGCATCCCGGCGAGGACGGTACGGGCCGCCAGCAGCCGGGCCGTGGAGGCGATCTCCGCGAGCACCCGGCCGAGGAACGAGTCGACCATGTCCACACCGGAGATGTCGATCACCACACCGGTCACCCGGTGGGTGGCGATCCGGTTGGTGATGTCGTGCTGCAACTGCTCGGCCATGCCGTCGTGCAGCTCGCCCTGCAAGGAGACGAGCAGGATGTCACCCAGGGCGAGCACCGGGATCTGGGTCGAGTGGCCGGGGAAGGGCTGGCTCACCGGGCGCTCACAGCCGCGTCCGAACGGGACACCTCGATGCCCTGCTTGCCCAGCGCGTAGGCCAGCGCGTCGGACAGCGAGGCCCGGGTGAGGACCGAGCCCAGGTCGATGCCGAGCTGCACGATGGTCTGCGCGATGGCCGGGCGGATGCCGGAGACGATGCACTCCGCGCCCATCAGCCGGGCCGCGGCCACCGTCTTCATCAGGTGCTGCGCGACCAGCGAGTCGACCGTCGGCACACCGGTGATGTCCAGGATGGCGTACCGGGCGCGCTGGTCGACGATCGCCTCCAGCAGCGACTCCATCACCCCCTGGGCCCGCGCGCTGTCCAGCGTCCCGATCAGCGGGACGGCGACCGTGCCCTCCCACAGCTTGATGACCGGCGTGGCCACCTCCAGCAGCTGCTGGCGCTGCCGCTCGATCAGCTCCGTGTTCGCGTCGAGCGCCGTCTCCAGCACCACCAGGCGCAGCGTGCCCAGCAGCAGGGTCAGCGCCAGCACGCACTCCTGGGCCTGCGGGGCCGCGGGATCGGGGAACTCGTCGCGCAGCAGCTCGATCACGGGGGCGCGCAGCGCGGCCACCTCGTCGGCGATCTGGGCCGGGGTGGACCCGGTGCGGGCCCGGGACTGGGTCATCCGCCCCAACTGGTCGCGCACCGGCGCGTAGCCGGGCGCCCTGGTGTCCTCCAGGCGTCCGCTGACGGCCACCTCCGACAGGGCGTCCACCACGGCCTTGCACGCCTCGACCGCCTCGTCGCGGGAGACGGTGAAGACCGAGCGGAACAAGGGGGCGTCGGCCCAGCGCTGGGCGATCTGTTCCTTGCGCTGTTCCAGGAAGGAACTCACCACTTGCGGTGCCGACGGGGCCGCGTCCTGCTCGGGCACTGTCATCCTCTCCTCTCGCGCAGCCAGGTGCGCTGGTGGACCGGCTCTCCCGAGCCGATCATTGCCGACCGCCCACCGTAGCTCTCGGTGTCGGGGCCTTCAAAACCCGCTCCCGTCAGCGTTTTCTCCGGCGTGACCGGGCCGGCCGAGGGGCGGTCCCGGGACGGCCGGCCGGGCACCCGGCGCGGTCCGGAGGGCCGGCCGAGCCGTGCGGCGGGTACGGCGGAGGGGGCCGGGGACAGCCGGTGCGGTGCGGCGGTCACGGCCGGCGCGGTGGCGCGGCCGGCGGCCGGCGGGCACCGGTCTGCGGCTGCCGGGGCGTACGTCCCGGGCGACAGGACGTGCTCCGGACGGCTCGGGAGGCGCCCGGGCAGGGGCCGGCGTGGCGCGGTGCGCCGGTGGGCAGGGGAGGGGGACCGGCCGGTGGCCGGCCACCCGCTCGCCCCGTGCTGTCTTCCGCGCACGCTGCTCGGCTCCTTAGATGCGTGAGTGCGGCCGGCCCGGCGGAACACGCCGCCGGCCCGGTGTCGGCAGGCGCCTACCCCGAAATCCGCGAGACTCTCCTCGATGTTGCGGACGTCACTCGCGTGTACGCGGGACGGCTCGGCCGGAACGCCGGGCCGCCCGTGCTTCCGCGCGCGGAAACCCGTGCTGACCAGGGCGCCTACGCTTCCGTCGCAGCCGGCCGCCGCTTGTCGCCGCCCGTCGCACCCGGTGGCCGCTCGTCGCCTCCTGTCGCCTCCTGTCGCCGTCTGTCGCAGTCGGTGGCCGTCAGTCGGGTACCTGGGCCGGGGCCTCCCGACGGGCCGGAAGCGGATCCGTCGGCGCGGGCGGCCGGCGGCGGTAGAGCAGCAGCCGGCGCGCCGGACGCTCCACCCCCTCGTACAGGGCCCAGGACAAGGCGAGCGACACGGCGAACGCGGCGGCGCTCACCGCCAGCCCCGGCAGCACGCCGAACCGCGGCTTCGGGCCCAGCACGGTGGCCGCCGCGCGCAGCACCAGCAGATGGACCATGTAGAAGGCGAACGACAGCTCCCCGAGCCGCACCATCCGCCGGCGCCGCCACAGGGACGGCAGCCCGCGCAGGTCCGCGACCGCCGCCGCGGGGATGAGCAGGGCGAACCCGGCGAGGGTGCACACGGTGGCCGAGTAGCCCGGGGTCACCTGCGGGACCAGGAAGTACCCGATGACGGCCAGGGCGAGCGACGCCTCAAGGCCGGGCCCACGCCAGCGGCCGAGCAGCACCAGCCGCGCGGTCACCGCGCCGAGCACGAACTCGGGCAGCCGCGCGGCGGGGAACGAGTACACCGAGTGCGTCCACCAGTGATGGGCGTCGGCCCAGGCCAGCACGGGGACCGCGACCGCCGCCAGCCCGCCGAGCAGGACCGAGCCGCGCGCCCCGAGCCGCCGCAGCAGCAGGTACAGCAGCGGGAAGGCGGCGTAGAAGAACGCCTCGCACGCCAGGGACCAGCTCACCGGGTTCAGCGTCTGCCACCACGGCCGCCACCAGGAGTGCAGCAGCAGCGCGTTCGCCAGGGCCTGCTTCGGCGTGGGCCGCGCCTGGTGCGTCAGCGCGGACGCCAGGAGGAAGGCGCCGGCCAGGGTGACCAGGTGCACCGGGTAGATCCGCGCGATCCGCCGTCGCCAGAAGGCGAGCACGCGGTCCCGGGGCCGCGCCGACCAGGTCAGGACGAATCCCGACAGGAGGAAGAAGAAGGACACTCCGCTGGCGCCGGCGCCGAAACCCCAGGCGACGAGGCGGCCGCCGGTGCCGCCGAACCAGGCGAAGTTGTGCACGTGCAGTCCGAACACCAGCAGCGCCGCCATCCAGCGCAGTCCGGTGAGCGAGGGCAGCGAGGGCGCGGCGGCCGGTGCGGGGGGTCCGGCGGCCGTCGCGCCGGTCCGTGCGGGCGGCGTCCGGGGCGTCCGGGTCGTCGCCGTGGTCATCGCATCACCTGCCGCAGGGAAATCGCGTGGGGCATGAACGGGTACGTTGCCCGTCCGCCCCCCGCGCCTCACGCCGCCCGGCGAACATCACACTGCTGCCGGACGAGGACCGGCACGGATGCCCCGTACGGCGGACCGGGTATGCCCGCTCGGGTGAGGGCGGTCCCGCGGTGTGGGCGGCTCCCGCGGTGCGGGGCGCGGAGTGCGGCCGCCGCGCAGCAGCACGTCCGCGCCCCGGCCGGCATGGCGAAGGGCCGGCCCGTGTGGTGGAAGGGCCGGCCCGCGTGGTCGCCGGGGGCGGGTGCCGTCCCGGCGTCCGGTCAGTGTCCGGCGAGGAGTTCCAGCGTGTCGATCACACGGTGGGAGAAGCCCCACTCGTTGTCGTACCAGGCGACCACCTTGATGTGGCGGCCGTCGACGCGGGTGAGGGCCGAGTCGAAGATGGACGAGGCGGGGTTGCCGGTGATGTCGGACGACACCAGCGGGTCGTCCGAGTACTCCAGGATGCCGGCGAGCGGCCCCTCCGCCGCGGCCCGGTACGCCGCCAGCACGTCGTCACGCGTCACGTCGCGGGCGACGGTCGTGTTGAGTTCGACGATCGAGCCCACCGGGACGGGGACGCGGATCGAGTCACCCGACAGCTTGCCCTCGAGGTTCGGCAGCACCAGGCCGATCGCCTTGGCGGCACCGGTCGTGGTCGGCACGATGTTGACGCCGGCGGCCCGGGCGCGGCGGGGGTCGCGGTGCGGACCGTCCTGGAGGTTCTGCTCCTGCGTGTAGGCGTGCACCGTCGTCATGAACCCGTGCTCGATGCCCGCGAGTTCGTCGAGGACCGCGGCCAGCGGCGCGAGCGCGTTGGTGGTGCACGAGGCGTTCGAGACGATCGTGTGCACGTCCGGGTCGTAGGCGTCGGTGTTGACGCCGTACGCGAGCGTGACGTCGGCGCCGTCCGAGGGCGCGCTGACGAGCACCTTCTTCGCACCCGCGTCGAGGTGGGCGCGGGCGGCCTTGGCCGAGGTGAAGCGGCCGGTGGCCTCCAGGACGATGTCGACGCCGAGTTCGGCCCAGGGGAGCTGCGCGGGTTCGCGCTCGGCCGGCACCGTGATCCGCCGGCCGTCGACGACCAGCGTGTTCCCGTCCACGCTCACCGGGCGCCCGAGCCGGCCGGCCGTGCTGTCGAAGGCGAGCAGCCGGGCGAGCGCGGCGGGCTCGGTGAGGTCGTTGACGGCGACGACCTCCAGGGCGCTGTCGCGCTCCAGCAGTGCGCGCAGCACATTGCGCCCGATGCGGCCGAATCCGTTGATGGCGATGCGAGTCATGAGTGATGTCCCTTCCCTTCGCCCGACCAGGCTCGCCCGCGGCCGGGCACCGCCGACAGTGGCGGGATCGCCATGGTTCAAAAGGATCCCGCCAGGAGGTCCGGGGCGGTTCATTCGCCCCGGGTGAAGGTGCGCCGGTACTCGCTCGGGGTGGTGCCCAGGATGCGCTGGAAGTGCAGCCGCAGGTTCGCGCCGGTGCCGAGGCCGACATCGGCGGCGATCTGCTCGACGCCGCGTTCGGAGCGCTCCAGCAGTTCGCGGGCCAGGTCGATGCGGGCGCGCATCACCCACTGCATCGGGGTGTAGCCGGTCTCCTCGACGAAGCGCCGGGAGAACGTGCGCGGCGAGACCCCGGCCTGCCGCGCCAGTATGTCGAGGGTGAGGGGTTCGCCGAGCCGGTGCAGCGCCCACTCGCGGGTGTCGGCGAACCGCTCGCCGAGCGGCTCGGGGACGCTGCGCGGCACGTACTGGGCCTGGCCGCCGCTGCGGTAGGGGGCCGCGACCAGGCGGCGGGCCGCGTGGTTGGACGCGGCCACCCCGAGGTCGCCGCGCAGGATGTGCAGGCACAGGTCGATGCCGGAGGCGGCGCCGGCCGAGGTGAGCACGCTGCCCTCGTCGACGAACAGCACGTTCTCGTCGACCTGGACGAGCGGGTGCCTGGCCGCGAGTGCCCGGGTGTAGTGCCAGTGGGTCGTGGCGCGCCGGCCGTCGAGCAGGCCGGTGGCGGCGAGCGCGAAGGCGCCCGTCGAGATCGCGGCGAGCCGCGCGCCCCGGGTGTGGGCGGCGACCAGCGCGTCGACGACGGCCGGCGGCGGGTCGTCGCGATCCGGGAACCGGTAGCCGGGGACGAAGACGATGTCGGCCCACGCGAGGGCGTCGAGTCCGTGGGCGACGTAGTATGCGAGTCCGTCGCCGCCGGTCACGAGACCGGGTGCCGCCCCGCACACCCGCACCTCGTACGGCATGCTCGCGCGGGTCGTGAACACCTGCGCAGGGATTCCGACATCGAGCGGTTTCGCGCCTTCGAGCACGAGGACGGCGACGCGATGCAGGCGGGAGGCTGGCACGGGAAGAGGGTACGGGGGCGTGACGACCCGCTGTGCGGGCGCCGCCCGGCGACCGGCGTCCTCGGGAACGGACGGGTGCGGCCCCGCACCGTGGCGGCGGCAGCGTGCGCGTACGGCGCCCCGCCTCCACCCGTGCGGCGGACCGGCCGTCGTACCGCTGTCCCCGGTCCGCTATCCGCTGCCCAGCCGGTCCGCCCGGGCCGCGGCGGTCCCGGCGCGGCGCCGGGCCTCCTGGACGGCGCGGCCGGCCTGCCGGGTGCGGTCCCGTGCCGTCTGCTCCTCGGTACGGGCCCGCCGCCGCTCCTCCTCGGCGCCGCGCAGCTCGGCGCGCAGCGCCCGCACGCGCTCGTCCGCCCCGGCCACGCGGTCGCGGGCGCTCGCCGCCTCCCGCTCGGCGGCGCGGGCCTCCGTCTCGCGGGCGTGCAGCTCCTTCTCGGCGGCGCGCACGGCGTCGCGCGCCTCGCGGAGCCGACGCCGGTGTGCCGGCTCGTCCGCACGCCGCGCCACCCCCGACCCACGCTCCGTCTCGACTCCGCCGAACTCCTTTGTCCCGCTGAGCTTTTCGGCCGTCCCGGAAACCCCGGCCCCGACGGGTTCGCCCCCCGCACCGGACTTCCCGGCGCCCCCGGCCTTCCCGGTCCGGCCGGACTTCCTGACGGCGGCGGTCTTCCCGGCCCGACCGGACTCCCTGACCGCGGCGGTCTTCCCGGCCCGACCGGGAGCGGCTGCGGCGGAGTCTTCGGCCAGGGCCTCTGCGTCGGCTCCACCGGCTTTTCGGACGCTGCCGGGTTTCTGAGGTCTGCGGGACTTCTCGGCTGCGGCGGGTCTTCCGGCGCCGCTGGGCTTCTTTGTCCTGCTGGGTGTCTTGGGCCTGTCGGGTCTGCCGATCTTTTCGGCGCTGCTGAGCTCCGCGGCGCTGCTGGGCTCCTTGGCCCCACCGGGCTCCTTGGCCCCACCGGGAATCTCGGGCCCGTCGGGCTTCTTGGCCCTGTGGGACTCTGTGGTGCTGCTGGCTCCGCCAGGCTTCTCAGCCTTGCCGGCTCCGTCGGCTCGGCCGGGCTTCTCGATCCCGGCGGACATCTGGGCCCCGCCGGGCTCCCGGGCCCCGCCGAGCCCCTTTTCCCCACCGGGCTCCTTGGCCTTGCCGGGAACCTGGGGCCCGTCGGGCTTCTTGGCCCTGTCGGACTCTCCGGTGCTGCCGGCTCCGCCGGGCTTCTCGGTCTTGCCGGGCTGTCCGGTCTTGCCGGCTCCGTCGGCTCGGCCGGGCTTCTCGGTGCCGGCGGACATCTGGGCCCCGTCGGGCTCCCGGGCCTCGCCGAGCCCCTTTGCTCCACCGGGCCTCGCCACCCCACCGGACCTTTTCTTGCCGCCGGGCCCCTCCACCCCACCGCGCTTCTCCACCCGACCGGGCCTTTCCACCCCGCCGGGCTTCTCGGCTCCGCCGAGGCTCTTCGCTCCAGCGCGGCCCTTCGGTGCGGTCGTCGCTGAAGGGGTCGTGTGGTGTTTCAGGGCGGTCTCGTCCGTCTGGGGGAAACCGGACACGGGCCGGAGCGGTTTCGCCAGGCGGCCCGTGGCCCACTCGTGGGCCGCGTCCGGGTCGGCGAGCACGGCGTGCAGGGTCTGCTCGACCTCGCGCTGCACGTCGTCGCTCACCGGGTGCCCTTCCCACGCGGCCAGCCGCCGGGCCTCCCGCCCCAACGCGCCGATCACCTCGTTGCGCCGCCGGGTCAGCTCGCGCAGCCGCGCGCCGTCCAGTTCGCGGTGCGCCCGGCGCAGCTCCTCGCCGAGGGCGGCCAGCGGCCGGACCTCCGCCGGCTCATGGCGTACCAGGAGGTTGCCGGCCCAGGCGGCCAGGCTGGGCCGCCGCAGCGCGCCGATCGCCTTGGCCAGAGCCCGGTCACCGGCCGCGCGGGCGTCCAGGGCACGCCGGTCGCGGGCCGCGACGAACTCCTCCGGCCGCAGCGCGTACAGCTCGTCGGCGACGGTGTCCAGGTCCACCGGCGTCCCTCCCGACGACCACTTCGACCACTAAGTCAGATTTTCCCACCGTTCGAGGTTCGTGCCTTTCGTGTGGCGGTCCGCCCCCTGGAACACCGCAGAACACCGCATCCGGAAGGCGGCCAGAATTGCATTCTTCATTTCCTTGAACCGTTCGTGTTTATGCCGGTAGGTTCAGCGCCATGACCGCCTCCCGGACACCGACCACCGCCGAGGAGCTGCGCGGTGCCGGACTGCGTGTGACGGCGGCCCGCGTCGCGCTGCTGGAGACCGTCCGGGGCGGCGACCACCTCGGCGCCGAGGCGATCGCCTCCCAAGTCCGTGACCGCGTGGGCCACATCTCGCTGCAAGCCGTCTACGAGGCCCTGCACGCGCTGACCGCGGCGGGTCTCGTACGCCGTATCGAACCGGCCGGCCACCCGGCCCGGTTCGAGGGACGCGTGGGCGACAACCACCACCACATCGTGTGCCGGTCCTGCGCGGCCGTGGCCGACGTCGACTGCGCCGTCGGCGACGCGCCCTGCCTGACCGCCTCGGACGACCGCGGCTTCGCCATCGACGAGGCCGAGGTCGTGTACTGGGGCCTGTGCCCCGACTGTTCCACCGGCCGCAGATCCTGAGCACCGAGTTCCGCACAGTTCGGAAGGATTGCCATGACTGAGAACCACGACGCGATCGTCACAGACGCCAAGTCGGAGGGCGAGAGCGGCGGTTGCCCCGTCGCGCACGACCGGGCCCTGCACCCGACCCAGGGGGGCGGCAACCGTCAGTGGTGGCCGGAGCGGCTGAACCTGAAGATCCTCGCCAAGAACCCGGCCGTGGCCAATCCGCTCGACGAGGACTTCGACTACGCCGAGGCCTTCAAGGCCCTCGACCTCGCGGCCGTGAAGCAGGACATCGCCGAGGTGCTGACCACCTCCCAGGACTGGTGGCCCGCCGACTTCGGCCACTACGGCCCGCTGATGATCCGCATGGCCTGGCACAGCGCCGGCACCTACCGCATCAGCGACGGCCGCGGCGGCGCCGGCGCCGGCCAGCAGCGCTTCGCCCCGCTCAACAGCTGGCCCGACAACGCCAACCTCGACAAGGCCCGCCGGCTGCTGTGGCCGGTCAAGAAGAAGTACGGCCAGAGCATCTCCTGGGCCGACCTGCTGGTCCTCACCGGCAACGTGGCCCTGGAGCAGATGGGCTTCCAGACCTTCGGCTTCGGCGGCGGCCGCGAGGACGTCTGGGAGCCCGAGGAGGACGTCTACTGGGGTCCCGAGACCACCTGGCTCGACGACCGGCGCTACACCGGCGACCGCGAGCTGGAGAACCCGCTCGGCGCCGTCCAGATGGGTCTGATCTACGTCAACCCGGAGGGCCCGAACGGCAACCCGGACCCGCTCGCCGCGGCCCGCGACATCCGTGAGACGTTCCGCCGGATGGCGATGAACGACGAGGAGACCGTCGCCCTGATCGCCGGCGGCCACACCTTCGGCAAGACCCACGGCGCCGGCCCCGCCGACCACGTCGGCCCCGACCCGGAAGCCGCCGGCCTGGAGGAGCAGGGCCTCGGCTGGCGGAACACCTACAACACCGGAAAGGGCGCGGACGCCATCACCTCCGGTCTGGAGGTGACCTGGACCAGCACGCCGACCCGGTGGAGCAACGGCTTCTTCAAGAACCTGTTCGAGTTCGAGTACGAGCTGACCCAGAGCCCGGCCGGCGCCAACCAGTGGGTCGCCAAGGACGCCCCGGAGATCATCCCCGACGCGCACGACCCGGCGAAGAAGCACCGCCCGACGATGCTCACCACCGACCTGGCGCTGCGCTTCGACCCGGTCTACGAGCCCATCTCCCGCCGGTTCCACGAGAACCCGGAGGAGTTCGCGGACGCCTTCGCCCGCGCCTGGTACAAGCTGACCCACCGTGACATGGGCCCGAAGTCGCTGTACCTCGGCCCGGAGGTGCCGCAGGAGACCCTGCTGTGGCAGGACCCGCTGCCGGAGCGCGAGGGCGAGCTGATCGACGACGCGGACGTCGCCGCCCTGAAGACCAAGCTGCTCGACTCGGGCCTGTCCGTGACCCAGCTGGTCACCACCGCCTGGGCGTCGGCCTCCACCTTCCGCGCCAGCGACAAGCGCGGCGGCGCCAACGGCGCCCGTATCCGCCTCGCCCCGCAGCGCGGCTGGGAGGTCAACGAGCCCGACGCGCTGGCCCTGGTGCTGCGCACCCTGGAGGGCATCCAGCAGGAGTTCAACGCCTCCTCCGGCGCCAAGAAGGTCTCCCTGGCCGACCTCATAGTCCTCGGTGGTGCCGCCGCCGTGGAGAAGGCCGCCAAGGAGGGCGGCTTCGCGGTGCAGGTGCCCTTCACCCCGGGCCGCGTGGACGCCGGCGAGGAGCACACCGACGCCGAGTCCTTCGAGGCACTGGAGCCGACCGCGGACGGCTTCCGCAACTACCTCGGCAAGGGCAACCGCCTGCCGGCCGAGTACCTGCTGCTGGACAAGGCCAACCTGCTGAGCCTGAGCGCGCCCGAACTGACCGCGCTGGTCGGCGGTCTGCGCGTCCTCGGCGCCACCTACCAGCAGTCGCAGCTCGGCGTCCTCACCAAGACGCCCGGCGTCCTCACCAACGACTTCTTCGTCAACCTGCTCGACCCGGGCACGGCGTGGAAGGCGACATCCGAGGACCAGACCACCTTCGAGGGCCGGGACGCGAGCACGGGCGAGGTGAAGTGGGCCGGCAGCCGGGCCGACCTCGTCTTCGGCTCCAACTCCGAGCTGCGCGCCCTCGCCGAGGTCTACGCGAGTGACGACGCGAAGGAGAAGTTCGTCAAGGACTTCGTCGCCGCGTGGCACAAGGTGATGGACGCGGACCGGTTCGACCTGGTCTGACCGGCCGGACAGCGCGTCCGGGTCCGCCCCGCGGGGGCAGTCCCGGACGCGCTGTTTTCCTGTCCGCCGGTGCCGGCCGGGGTCAGCGGCCGAGCACCGCCGCGCCCGCCCGCGCGTACCGCTCGTCCAGGTCGCCCGACGGGGCGCCCGCGACACCGATGGCCGCGACCGGCGCGCCCTTGGCGGTCACCGGCGTGCCGCCCGCGAGGAACAGCGTGCCCGGGATGTCCTTCAGGTTCGGCGTCTGCGCCAGCCGCCCGGCCAGCTCCGAGGTCGGCGCGTTCCAGGAGACCGCGGTGTACGCCTTGCGCTGGGCGGACTCGTACGACTGCGGGCCCGCGCCGTCCCCGCGCAGGGTGACCACGGTGTTGCCGTCGCGGTCGACGACGGCCACGGACACCTGCCGGCCGTCCTTCCCGGCGGCCTCCAGCGCGGCCCGCGCCGCCTTCTCGGCGGCGTCCACGGTCAGCCGCGTGTGCCGGGTCAGCTCCCCGTCACGGGCGGTCGCGGGCGCGGCGGCGGTGGCGCCGGGGGAGTCGGCGGCGCTGGCGGCGACCGTGCCGGCCGCACCGGCGGCCAGGGCGGCGAGGGCGGCGCCGCCCACCAGGACACGGGTACGGCGGGACGGCTTCGTGCGGCTGGGCATGCTGGGGGTTCCTTCCGGTGGGCGAGGGGAGCGGATGCGCTTCCGCCATCGATCCTGGGCCCGGAACGGACGGTGCCCGGTCGGTGGACCGGATGTCCCGGGGGTCATCCGATCGGATGACCCCGCGGTTCGCGTACCCGGGCACAATGGAGGGTGTTTGCCCAGTTCAGCGCGGATCCGAGGGAGGTGCCGACGATGGCCGTAGCCGAGCGCGACGACACCCGCGTCCTCGCCGTCGTCATGCACACGGCGTTCTTCGTGCTGCTCTTCGCCTCCGCCGCCCGCTACCTGGCCCGGCACGCCGACCGACCCCACACCCCGTGGGTGATCGCCCTGACCGCGCTGCTGGCCGGGCTCTACGCCCTCGGTCCCGCTCTCGGCGTCCGCCCCACCCCGCGCCGGCTGACCTGGCTCGGCCTGGTCGTGGCGGCCTGGGCCCTGCTCGTCGTCCTGGCCCCCAGCTTCGCCTGGTGCGCGGTCCCGCTCTTCTACACCGGCCTGCGCACCCTCCCGCCGCGCGCCGCGGTGCCGCTGGTGGCCGTGCTGACCGCGCTCGCGGTGGCCGCCCAGCTCCGCCTGGCGGGCTGGGCCGACCCGAACGTGCTGCTGGCACCGCCCGCGGTGGCGGCCGTGGCCACCACCGTCTTCGTCGTCATGCAGCGCCAGGCGGCCCGCCAGGACGCGCTGATCGCCGACCTGGTGCGCACCCGGCGCGACCTCGCCGCCACCGAACGCCGCGAGGGCACCCTCGCCGAACGCGAACGGCTCGCCCGGGAGATCCACGACACGCTCGCCCAGGGACTGTCCAGCCAGCGCATGCTGCTCCAGGCCGCCGACCGGCTGTGGGAGACCGCGCCCGGCACGGCCCGCGACCACGTCCGCACGGCCGCGGCGACCGCCGAGCGCGGCCTCGCCGAGGCCCGCCGCTTCGTGCACGACCTCACCCCGGCCGACCTGGCCGGGGGCGACGGCCTGCACCGGGCGCTGCACGCCGTCGCCGAGCGCGAGACGACACCGGCGCTCACCGTCCGCGTGCACACCGAGGGCAGCCCGCCCCGGCCGCTGCCCGCGCCCGTGGAGTCCGCCCTGCTGCGCATCGCCCAGGGCGCCCTGGCCAACGTCCGCGAACACGCGGCGGCCACGACCGCCACCCTCACCCTGACCTGCCTGGACGACCAGATCCTGCTGGACGTCACGGACGACGGCCGCGGCTTCGACCCGCGCACTCCCGCCGCCTCCGCGGCCGGCGCGGGGGAGCGCGGCCACGGCCTGCCCGCCATCCGCGCCCGCCTGCGTCAGCTGGGCGGCACCCTCACCGTCGAGTCGGCGCCGGGCGAGGGCACCGCCCTGTCGGCGGCGATCCCCTGGCAGCCGAGATGACCCAACCGCCCGGTACGGCCGCCCGGACCCCGGTGCGCATCCTCGTCTGCGACGACCACGCCGTCGTACGCGCCGGACTGCTGGCGCTCCTGCACAGCGCGCCCGGCATCGAGGTCGTCGGCGAGGCCGGCAGCGGCGAGGAGGCGCTCGCCCTGGCCCGCAGGACGGCCCCGGACGTCGTCCTCATGGACCTGCAACTGGGCGAGGGCATCGACGGCGTCGAGACCACCCGCCGGCTGCGCGCCCAGCCGTCCGCCCCGCACGTCCTGGTCCTCACCACGTACGACACCGACGCCGACGTCACCCGCGCCGTCGAGGCGGGTGCCACCGGCTATCTGCTGAAGGCCGAGCGCGCCGAGGACCTGTTCACGGCGATCCACGCCGCGGCCCAGGGCCACCCGGCGCTCTCACCCCCGGTCGCCGACCGGGTCATGTCCCGGCTGCGCGACCCGCGCCCCACCCTCACACCCCGGGAACGCGACATCCTCGCCCATCTCTCCCGTGGCCTGGCCAACCACGCCATCGCGCGCGCCCTCTACATCAGCGAGGCCACCGTCAAGACCCATCTGCGCCGCATCTACGACAAACTGGGCGTGGAGACCCGGGCGGGAGCGGTGGCGCTGGCGAAGGAACAGCGCCTGCTGCCCTGACGGACCAGGGGCGCGGGGCCGCACTCCCCGTCCGCCCGACCGGCCTTCCCACGGTGCCGGCCCGCCCGCGCTACCCGCGCAGCGCCTCGAACGCCTCCCGCCCCGCCGTCCCGACCGCCAGATCGATGTCCGCCGCCACCCCGGCGGAGCGCCCCGCGCGGGTCAGCGCCGCCATCGCCACTCGCTCCCCGGACTCCGCCTCCACCACGCCCGCCTCGTGCCGCAGATGCAGGAACGAACCGGTCTTCCCGCTCCACCGCAGGGTGTCCGTGCGCAGCTCGCCCCCCAGCCGGTGCGTGAAGACCTGGAGCCCCATCAGCCGGCGCAGCTCCGCCGTCGCCGAGGGAGTGGCGATCTCGTCGCGCCACACCCGCTGGAGCAGACCGACGAGCGCCGCGGCCGAACCGGTGTTGGCGTGCGCCGGGTCCAGGGTCTCGATGGTGTGCCGGCCCGCCCGCTCGTCCCGGACGGCCAGCTCCAGCGCGAGGGAGAAGTCGTTGCCGGCGGCACCGGCCGCGCACTCGTACAGGTGGTTCATCCGGTGCCGCACCCGGATCCCGGCACATCCCCAGGCGCGCAGCCGGGCGTCCACCTCCGCCGCCGGGACCAGCGTGAACAGCGCGTCCGCCGCGGCGTTGTCGCTCACCGACAGCATCAGCAGGAGCAGGTCGCCCACGGCCACGGTGGCCGGGTGCCGGAAGGCGGCGAGCCCGGTGGGTCCGACGCTGCTGGTGCCGGGGTCCACCGTCACCGGCCGCGCCGGGTCCAGCTCGCCGGCCGTGATCCGGTCCAGCACGACCAGGGCGAGCGGGACCTTCGCCACCGACGCGAGGGGCACCGGTTCGTCCGCGTCGAAGCCGAGCTGCTCGCCCGTGTCGAGGTTGCGGGCGAGGAAGGAGCCGCGCACGCCCAGCGCCGCCCAGTCCGCGGCGATGGCCTCCGCGACGTCCAGGAGGGCGCCGTGACCGCCGGTGTACACCGGGTGGTGCGCCGCCGCGCTCATCCGCGCGCCGCCAGCCGTGCCGGAACGTCCCCGGCCCCCGGTCCCGGGCCATACCCGGCCCCGGACCCCTCCCCGGGCGCCGGCCCGCCACGCCGGTGCGGTACGGCGCCCACCGCGGACGCCAGCAGCGCGGCCAGCCAGTGCGGCACCTCGCCCGCGCCGCCCCGGTCCCGGCCGGCGCTCACGTCGTACCCGCGGTGCAGCGCACGGTCGGCCAGCGGCGCCCAGTGGGCGCCGTGCTGCCGGGCGAACGGCTCGGCGCACAGCAGCAGCGCGTGCCCGGCCAGCGTCTCGGCGAGCGCGGTGGCCGCCGGCCCGGCGGGCCGGATCCGCTCCTCGGACAGCCCCGCGCGGGCCGCGGCCCGGCCCAGCCGGTCGGTGTAGTACGGCACCTGATCTTCCGTCAGCAGCAATAGCGGCGGGGCGGTGCCGCGCCCGGCCGTGCGAGCGCGGCGTGGCCGCAGCTCTTCGAGGTGGACCGTGCGCCGTCCGGCCCCGCTTCCCGCGCCGTCCGGGACCGGCGCGGACGCCAGCCCCAACGGCACCCGGAACCCGGCCTGTTCCGGAGCGGCCCGCACCAGAGCCCAGCCGAGGGAACCGTCCGCCAGCCCGGACACCCGCTCCAGGGGCGGCAGTTCACGCATGCCCAGGGTGACGCCGTGCTCGGTGCCGGCGCGGATGACCCGGGCGAGCGCGGCCGGCGCGCTGTCCGCCGGCACGCCGACGGCGCGCACCCGCGAGCGCCGGGCCGAACGGGCGGCCTGCCGCAGCCGCTGCGCCCGGTCGAGCACGTCCCGGGCGTACGGCAGCAGCAGCACGCCCAGCTCGGTGACCGTGATCTGCCGCCGGGACCGGTCGAACAGCGAGCCGCCGACATGCTCCTCCAGCGTCTTGATCCGGCGGCTGAGCAGGGGCTGGGCGATGCCGAGCCGGTCGGCGGCCCGGGAGAAGCCCGCCTCCTCGGCCGTCGCCACATACGCCTCGAGATGTGCCAGCAGATCCATCCGGCAGTCATATCAACAAGGCATGAGTCGTTCAAAGTTCCCTCTTGGACATGGCTGTCCTGCCGCTGGTTCGCTGTCCTCGTCGCCGGCCGGACGCCGGCGGCGGATGACCCGTGAAGGAGTACGCCCATGCCCAGCACCGACCGTTTCACCCCGCTGCCGCGCCGCCGCCTGCTCCAGGCCGGTCTCGCGGTCGCCGGCACCGCGCTGACCGCCACCGCGCGGTCCGCGCGGGCCGCGTCGGCGGCCCCGGACGCCCGGTCGCGCGCCGGACAGGCCGGACTGGCCGGGCTGGAGCGGCGCTACGGCGCCCGGCTCGGCGTGTACGCGCGCAACGTCCGTACCGGGCGGACCATGGCCCACCGGGCCGGGGAGCCCTTCGCGATGTGCTCGACGTTCAAGGCGTTCGCCGCGGCGGCGGTGCTGCGCGACCACGCCGGCCACGCGCCCCTGGACCGCGTGGTGCACTACCCGCCGCACGACCTCCTGCCCAACTCCCCGCGCACCGCGGAGCAGGTGGCGACCGGCATGACCGTGGCCGACCTGTGCGCGGCGGCGATCCAGTACAGCGACAACGCGGCCGGCAACCTGCTGCTCCGGGAGATCGGCGGCCCGGCCGGCCTGAGCCGCTTCTACCGGTCGCTGGGCGACGCGGTGAGCCGGCTCGACCGGTGGGAGCCCGAGCTGAACACCGCGATCCCGGGCGACCCGCGGGACACCACGACCGCGGCGGCCGCCGCCGCGAGCCTGGAGCGCGTCGCCCTGGGCCGGGCGCTGGCCGATGCCGACCGTGAGCGCCTGGTCGGCTGGCTGAAGGGCAACACCACCAGTGCCGAGCGGTTCCGCAAGGGGCTGCCCGCGGGCTGGGTCGTGGCCGACAAGACCGGCACCGGCGACTACGCGAGCGCCCACGACATCGGCGTGGCCTGGACGACCCGGGGGACCCCGCTCGTGCTGGCCGTCCTGTCCGGCAAGAGCACCAGGGACGCCCCGGTGGACCAGGCCCTGATCGCCGACGCGGCGGCGATCGTGGCCCGCACCCTGGCGCCCGGCGAATAACCCCGCACTCCTTCCCCATTCACCCATCTGAATATGAATCATGTACGCGGTGGTTGACGTGTGCATGACGTCTCTCTACCGTCGGAAAGGTCCAGGGAGAAAGCGCTTTCCCTCACCCGGTCACCATGCCACGACCGGGGGCCGGGTTCACCCCCCTGGACCACTCGCATCCGCACAGCCGAGTCAACCCGCAGGGAGACAAGCCGATGCAACTGAAACCAGCCATCGCGTGCGCCGGTCTGCTCACCGGCGCGCTCGTCGCGCTGTCCGGCACCACGGCCCTGGCCGTGCCCGCCCCGTACCAGACCGGCGGGCCCGGCTCCGCCTCGCCCGCCACCGGCGGGGCCGCGGCGGCGGCCGGCACCGTGCTCTACGTGTCGCCGAAGGGCACCGACGGCGCGGCCGGCACGGAATCGGCCCCGACCACGCTCACCTCGGCCATCAGCCGGATCACCTCCGGCGGCACGATCTACCTGCGCGGCGGCACGTACACCCCGGCGGCCACGGTCACCATCCCGGCCGGCCGCGACGGCACGGCAGCCGCCCGGACCACCCTGTCCGCCTACCCCGGCGAGAAGCCCGTCCTGAACTTCTCGGCGCAGACCGAGGCTCCCGCCAACCGGGGCATCCAGCTCAACGCCAACTACTGGCGGCTGTCCGGCCTGACCGTCGAGCACGCCGGCGACAACGGCATCTTCGTCGGCGGCAGCAACAACATCGTCGAGCGCGCGGTGACGGCCTACAACCGGGACACCGGGCTCCAGCTCGGCCGGATCGCCTCCACCACGCCCAACTCGCAGTGGCCGTCGAACAACCTGATCGTCAGCTCCGAGTCGCACGACAACGCCGACTCCGACGGCGAGGACGCCGACGGCTTCGCCGCGAAGCTGACCACCGGCACCGGAAACGTCTTCCGCTACGACGTCTCCCACAACAACATCGACGACGGCTGGGACCTGTACACCAAGACGGACACCGGCGCCATCGGCCCGGTGACCATCGAGTACTCCCTGTCCTACGGCAACGGCACGCTGAGCGACGGCACCGTCAACTCCAACGGCGACCGCAACGGCTACAAGCTGGGCGGCGACGACATCGCCGTCAACCACGTCGTCCAGCACAGCATCGCCTACAAGAACGGCCACCACGGGTTCACCTACAACAGCAACCCGGGCAAGATGACGATCTCCAGCAACGTCGGCATCGACAACGCCGAGCGGAACTTCTCGTTCGACAAGGGCACGTCCGTGTTCCGCACCAACACCTCGTGCCGCTTCGCCGGCAGCGGCTCGAACGACAAGACCATAGGCGACGCCGACGCCTCCAACCAGTTCTGGACCGGCGCGAACGGCTCCCGCTGCTCCTCGTACGCGGGCGCCCTCGGCTGGTCCTTCGCCTCCGACGGCCACCTCGCGGTGACCTTCGGCGGCCGCGTCGTGACGCCGTAGCCGCCACCCGTCACCCGCCACGCGGGACGCCGCCTCCAGCGGCGTCCCGCTTCCTGCCGTCAGCCGACGAGGTCGCCCGGTGCCACCGGGTGCGCCTCCAGGCCGGGCGCGGCCAGCAGACCGGCGATCAGCTCCGCCGAGCCGCCGACGTAGGTGCTGACCAGATCCACGTCGCCGCCGACGATCCACGCGCGGTCCTGCGGCCACCACAGGTCGGGGAGTTCGGAGAACTCGTCCATGGCCACCGGGGAGACGACGTCGGCCAGCCGGCCGGCGAGCAGGACCTCCTCCCGGCCCGGTGTCCCGAACGTGGGGAACCGGTCCCAGTCCCAGCGGCCGTACCCGTGCCACAGCCCGAACCAGCACCGCTCCGGAGTCCGGGTGTGCCGGGCCAGCACGGGCAGCAGCGCCCGCGCCACCCCGGGCGGTGTCGGGCCCTCGGCGGGATGCTCGTCCCACACGCCCGGCACTCCGGGACCGGAGCGGTCGACGTACTCGCGGTCCTTGCCGATGACCTCGTGCCAGCGGACGCCCGGCGTGATCCGGGTTCCCCGGGCGGCGGCCACGGCCGACCAGCGCACCGGCCGCTCGTCGAGCGCGGCCGGGTGCAGGACGCGCGCGTAGGCGGCGAAGCCCGGCGCGGCGACGCCCGCCACGGTGCCGAACGCGCCCTGCCCGGGCCCGCGCACGGTGAGCCAGTCGGCGGGCGAGAGGTCGTCGCTCCGCGCGCGCAGCCGTCCGTACCACTCGGGAGCGGTGTCCTGGCAGATCAGGCCGAAGTCGTTCATCCCCCCAGTGTGCGCCACCGCGCCGGCGCGGGTCCGCGCGTGGTTCTCGAACGACGAGGTCCTACCAGCCCGGTCCCCGGTGCACCACATGCCCGCCGGTGACCGTCAACGTCACGGGCGCGTCGGTGAGTTCGTCTCCGGGCGCCCGTACCGGGTCGACGCCGAGCGCGGTGAGGTCGGCGCGGCGGCCGGGCGCGATCCGGCCGGCGACGGCGCTCTCGCCTGCGGCGGCCGCCGCATGGCTGGTGCAGCCCTCCAGCGCCTGTACGGGCGTGAGCCCCGGCCGGTGCGCCGCGGCACCCCTGGGCCGGCGGGCCGTCGCCAGCACGGCCCGCACGTCGTAGTGCGCGATGGGCCAGTCCGAGCCGAGGGCGACCGTGGCACCGGCCTCCCGCAGGTCGCGCAGCCGCCAGGCGCGGGCGGCCCGGTCGCCGCCCAGCCGGCGCGACCACTCGTCGGTGCCGTCGTCGCGCGTGTAACCGGTGTGCGGCGGCTGGAGCGAGGCCGCCACCCCCAACTCGGCGAACCGGGGCAGCAGTTCGTCGGGCGCCGTCTCGATGTGCTCGATCCGGTGCGCGCCGTGCCCGCCCGGCCCGAGCGAGGCCACGGTGTCCAGGACATGCCGTACGGCCGCGTCCCCGATGGCGTGCGTGGCGGTGCGGACACCGGCCGCGTGCAGGGTCCGGACCGCCTCGGCGTAGGCGTGCGGGTCCGGCCAGAACGCGTCGGTGCCCTGGCCGTGGCAGTCGGGATGCTCCAGCCAGGCCGTGCCGCCCTCCACGGTGCCGTCCATGAAGAACTTGACCCCGCCGACCACCCAGTGCCGGCCGCCCCGGCCCTGCGCCTCGACCAGTTCGCGCAGCGCGTCGGCGTCCGCGCCCGGCATGCACCAGGGCGCGAACCGCAGCCGCACCGGCAGCACGGTCACCCGCGCCACCGCCTCCACCAGCTCCAGGTCCCCGCCGTCCATGACATGGGCGCCGGTCAGCCCGGTCGCGGCCATGGCGGACAGCAACTCCAGCAGCCGCGCCCGCCGTTCGGCGTAGGACGGCCGGGGCATGACCTCGGTGACCAGGTCCATCGCCGCGTGTTCCACCAGATGACCGGTGGGCCGGCCGGCGGCGTCGCACACCACCTGGGCCCGCTGGTCGAAGGCGCGCGGCCCGGTCACCCCGGCGGCGGCCAGGGCGGGGCCGTTGGCGAGGGCGGAGTGGCCGTCGTAGAGCCGCAGGAAGGCCGGGGTGTCCCCCAGGACGTCCGCCACCAGCTCGTGGTGGACCGGGCGGCCCTCGAACACGTTGTGGTCCAGGCCGTGGCCCACCACCCAGCCCGCCATCCGCTCGGCCCGGGCGAGCGCCGCGCGCAGTCCGGCCAGGTCCGTCACGCCGGACAGGTCGGTGCCGGTCGCCATGCCGAGCCCCCACACCGGGTGACTGTGCGCGTCGGCCAGACCGGGCACGAGGTGCGCGCCGCCCAGATCGACGACCTCGGTGCCGGGGCCGCGCCAGTCCGGGACGTCGTCCGCCGTTCCGACGGCGGTGATCAGTCCGTCGTGCAGGGCGACGGCCGTGGCGGCGGGGCGGGCGGGGTCGAGTGTGTGGACATGGGCGCCTGTGAGGATCAGACCGGCAGCGGGCATGCTGTGAACTCCTGGGTGAGGAAGGGTCATTCGGTGGGTTCGGTGCCGAACGCGGCGTAGACGGCCGGGCGGTTGCGGCGCAGCCACCACGCCAGCGGCAGACCGAGCAGGAAGACGACGGGCGCGACGGCGGCGAGCACGGTGTTCACGGTCGGGGACGCGCTGGTGAACAGGTCGATATGGCCGACCACCAGCACGATCGCGGCCGTCAGCAGGACGGCGGCGAGGGCCGGCGCCAGCACCGTGCGCACCCGGCCCTCGGTGTGCCGTACCCGCCGGAAGTAGCACAGCACGGCGATCGCTGCCAGCAGTTGCAGCAGCAACAGGCCGATCATCCCCGGGGTGTTCACCCACAGCAGGAGCTGCTGGTACGGATCGGCGCCGGCGGCCCGGAAGACGAGGACGACCACGGCGCCGAGCGCGGTCTGCGCCAGGCCGGCGACGTACGGGGAGCGGTGCCGGCCGTGGACGCGGCCGAGGCGGCGGGGCAGCACGCCCTCCTCGGCCAGGGCCAGCGCGTAGCGGTTGATGGCGTTGTGGAAGGCGAGCAGCGAGGCGAGCACGCTGGTGACGATGAAGACGTGCATCAGGCCGGCCGCCCAGCCGCCCACGTAGGTGGTGATCGCGGTGAAGAAGAGCCCGGCCGGGTCCTCGCCCGCGGCCCGCACCACCTGGTCGTCGCCGAACGCCTGGACGGCGATCCAGACGATGAAGGCGTAGAACAGGCCGAGGAAGCCGACCGCCGCGTAGGTGGCGCGCGGGACCGTGCGTTCGGGGTCGCGGGCCTCGCGGCGGTAGATGACGGTGGACTCGAAACCGGTGAACGCCGCGAAGGCGAAGGCGAGGACGGCCGCCGTGCCCGGCACGAACACCCGGTCCGGGGCCAGCGAGGCCAGGGAGAGGCCGTGCGCGCCGCCCCGCAGCAGCACCCCGCCCGCGAGCAGGACGAGTATCCCGGTCTCGGCGACCAGCAGTATCCCGAGCAGCTTGGCGCCGAAGTCGATCGAGCGGTAGCCGCCGTAGCCGATCAGCAGCAGACCGGCCAGGGACACGGGCAGCCAGGGCACGTCGGTGCCGAACAGGGTGTGCAGGGTGTCCCGGGTGGTGGTGGCGAGCAGGCCGTAGACCCCGATCTCCATGCCGTTGTAGCCGACCAGGGCGAGCAGGGCGGCGCCGACGCCGGCCGGGCGGCCCAGGCCCCGGGTGATGTAGGCGTAGAACGCGCCGCCGCCGGTGACATGGCGGCTCATGGTGGTGAAGCCGACGGCGAAGACGGCCAGGGTCAGCCCGGCCAGCAGATAGCCGACGGGTGCGCCGACACCGCCCAGCAGGATGGCGAGCGGGGCGACTCCGGCCATCACGGTCAGCGGCGCGGCGGCGGAGACGACGAAGAAGGTGATGTCGGCGGTGCCGAGCGTGCCGGAGCGGAGGGCGGCCGCGCCGGACGGCGCGGCCTCCTCCGGGATCTCGCGGGTGGACACGGACATGCGGGGAGCCCTTCTGGCGGCGAGAGGGGAGGGGGTCCCGGTGGTGGGGCAGCCGGGTTCGCGGGCGCCGGCGGGCACGGCCGGGGTGGGCCGTACGGAGCCGGTGTCTCGCGGGGGCACGACGGGATGGCGGCCCCCGGAGCCGTAAACCTAAAGGCTTTCGGTTTCCGCAATGTAACCTGCCGTTGGGCATCCGGGAAGACCTCAGGGGGAACATCGATCATGGGACGGCCGCGCACACCGCTCCTCGACCGCGAGCGCATCACCGCCGCGGCGCTCCGGCTCGTCGACGAGACGGGCGACTTCAGCGTCCCGCGCATCGCCCGGAAGCTGGGCGTGCAGACCGGGTCCGTCTACCACCACGTGGACGGCCGGGACGGCATCGTGGAACTGCTGCGCGAGCACATCAGCGCGGCCATCGACCCGGGCACGCTGGACGCGACCCCGTGGGACGCGGCCGTGGAGGCGTGGGCGCGGTCCTACCGGGCCGCGTTCGCCGCCCACCCCCGGGTGATCCCGCTGCTCATGACCTCGCCCGTCCGCGCGCCCCGGGTGCTGGCCCAGTACGAGCGCGCGGTGGGCGTCCTGCTGGCGGCCGGGTTCGCACCGGCCGGGATCATGCCGCTGCTCATCGCCCTGGAGAACCTGGTGCTGGGCTCGGCCCTCGACCTCGCCGCCCCCGAGACCATGTGGGAACTGACGGCGGGCGCCCCCACCCCACGCCTCGCCCAGGCCCTCGCCGCGGTCGGCGACGGCCGCGCCGACCGCGCCTTCGACGTCGGCCTGACGGCCTTCCTGGAACACGCCCGGCGACTACGGACAGGGGGGTGACCGCGCGGGGCCCGCTCAGTCGGTCGGGGTCAGTTCGCCTGTCAGGGGTACGGCTGGGTGGGCCGTGTTGTCGACCACGGTCAGGCGGGGGCCGTCCGGGCCCGGTTGCCACTGGCCGCCCACCAGCGGGAGCAGCGCGATGTTCGGGGTCGGGCCGGCGGTGAAGTCCAGCCGGCCGGCGACGGTGTCGAGCCGGGTGCGGGCGAGGGCGCCGGCCGACCGCGGCGCGGTCGGCCGGGTCGGCGGCCGTGGCCAGGGCGTGGCGGGCGGTCTCCAGCAGGGCGTGTGCGAGCCCCAGGGTCTGGAGCCAGGGATCGCCGGTGTCCTCCTGGTAGGCGCGGGCCGGCTCTGCGGCCGTGGTGCCCTCCAGGCTGGAGCGGCAGGGGTGGCCCGGGCTCCAGTAGACGAGCGTGCCCACCCGCGCGGCGCCGAGTTCGGCATGCACCTCGGGCGCCGGACGGGTGTGCGGGTGCGGGTAGGTCAGCCGGCGCGAGCAGGTGATCAGCCGGAGCCGCAGGCCCGCCTCGCGGACCCGGCGGTGGAAGAGGGCCAGGTCGGCCGCGGTGGCCGCGCTGGTGACGATCTCCGCGCCGAGCGCGCGCAGCCGGTCGGCCTGGTCCTGGAGGTCGCCGGCCGGCTCCCGGTAGGCACCGAGATCGGCGAGCGTGTGGCCGCGATCCGACAGCGCGGCCGGGAACCCGTACCGCTCATGCCGCAGCAGCCGGCCGTGGAGGCCGTCGTTCCCCAGGCAGCCGACCGTGGCCCGCGCGCAGACCCGCTCCCACAGCCCGGCGAAGACCCGGGCGATGTCGTCCAGACCCCACGCGAAGTGGTACGTCCACCGGAACCGGTGCGCCGGATCGGCCCCCCGGGCCCGCAGGTACGCCTGCCACGGGAACGTCGTCGACGGGCACGGCACGGCGGCCTCCTCGCAGGCGTCGGCGACGGCGGGCAGCGCCCGGGTCCCGGCCATGGTGAGCACGACCCGGGCCCCGTCGCGGTCTGCGAGGTCGCGCACCGCCTGCCGGGCGGCCCGGGCGCGGAGCGGCTGTCGCGCACGGCGACGGTCACCTCGTACCGCCGGCCGCCGTTGTGGACGTGCGCGAGGTACGGCGCGAGGGCGCGCAGCACGTAGGAGAGCGGCGCCCCGAGCGGGGCGAGCCGTCCCGTCAGGGGAGCGACGACACCGATGCGCAGGGGGGAGGAGGCCATGGCGCGCGTCCTTCACGTGGTTTCCCGCCGAGCGGTACCCGGGCACCCGGGACAACGAGGAAACGCACCGCCGGCTTCGGTCCCGCCGGGGTGAAAGGCCGGGCGGGGGAGGGCGCGCGCAGGGGGCGGGCGGGGCGGCCGGGGTCGTGGTGACAGTACGAGTTTCCCAGTACCGCCAGTAACATGATCACCTTGTTTCGGGTGTACCAGTCAGTCAACTTCGGCGCTGTCCCTCCCCGGACGCGCCCTGCCCGGAGAAGTCCATGTCTTCTGTCAACGACGCGTTGGAAAACGCGCGCCTCACCTACGAGCAGCACCTGCGGACCTGCCGCCAGTGCCATGCCGACGCCGCGCCCTGCGCCGTGGCCAAGCACTTGCTGCGGCTGTACAACCTCGCCCGGCGGGACCGGATGCGGGCCGGCGGCCCGGACGCGCCCACGGCCTGACCGGCGCCGGACGCTTTTCGTCCGCCGCTAGGCGGGAACACGGTCGGCTGTACCGAACGCGCGACACGTGAGGAGGCCACCGTGCCGGACCAGCAGGGTGAGCGGCCGAACCCGGTCACACAGCACGCCCGCCCCGACTTCCCCTCCCAGGACCAGCCGCATCCGGGGCACACCGGCCCGATGGACCCGCCGCCCGACCACGGCGAGGACTCCTACCGCGGCTCCGGCCGGCTCGACGGCCGCAAGACCGTGATCACGGGAGGGGACTCCGGCATCGGCCGGGCGGTGGCGCTCGCCTACGCCCGCGAGGGCGCGGACGTGCTCTTCACCTATCTCGCGGAGGAGGAGGACGACGCCCGCGAGACCGCCCGCCTGGTGGAGGACGCCGGGCGCAAGGCGGTCGCCGTGCCCTGCGACATCAGGGAGGAGAGCAACTGCCGCGAGCTGATCCGGCGGGCGGTCGACGAGTTCGGCCGCATCGACGTCCTCGTCAACAACGCCGCCTACCAGATGGCCCAGCCGGACGGCATCGAGGCGATCAGCACCGAGCAGTTCGACCGCGTGCTGCGGACCAACCTGTACGGCATGTTCTGGCTCACCAAGTTCGCCCTGCCGCACATCCCGGCCGGCGGCTGCGTCATCAACACCACGTCGGTGCAGGCGTACCAGCCCAGCCCGCCACTGCTGGACTACGCGATGACCAAGGGCGCGATCGTCACCTTCACCCAGGGGCTGGCCCAGATGGTCGCCGAGCGCGGCATCCGGGTCAACGCCGTGGCGCCCGGACCGGTGTGGACCCCGCTCATCCCGGCGACGCTGCCCGACACGGCGGAGTTCGGCAAGCAGAGCCCGCTCGGCCGCCCGGCCCAGCCCGCCGAACTGGCCCCCGCCTACGTCTATCTGGCCTCGCCCCAGGCCAGCTTCATCACGGCCGAGATCCTCAACGCGACCGGCGGCACCCCGCTGCCCTGACCGTCCGGGCGGTCAGCCAGCCCCGAACGGCGGCTCGGCCAGGAGTTCCAGCAGCCACTGGGCGCTCTGGGCCGCTCCCGGCCGGGCGCCGGCCGGGCCGGGGAACATCCGCCCCCAGGAGGCGGCCCGGCCCAGCGCGCTCAGCCGCCAGGCGAGCGCCGCCGCCCGCCGCAGCTGTGCGGCCGTGCGGCCGGGGCCGGTCCACGGTTCCAGATAGGCGTCACGCAGCCGGGGCAGCACCTGCGGCCCGTAGCGGTCGCGGGCCCGCTCGGCGGTGACGCGCAGACTGCAGAACGGGTGGGAGACGGCGGCGTCGCCCCAGTCGAAGAAGGTGAACCGGCCCGGCTCCGGCCGGAACAACTGGCCGTCGTGCAGGTCGGCGTGGTCGAGCGTGTCCGGCACGCCGACGGCGGCGAGTTCGGCACACCAGTCGGCGAGCCGGGGCCGCAGGGCCGCCAGCCGGGCGCGCTCGTCCGGGTCCAGCGCGTGGCTCGCGGCGAGCAGACGGTCGAACACCGCGGGCAGAGCGGCGGTGCGCGCGGAGGGCACGCCCAGCCGCTCGATCCCGGCCGCGTGCGGCACCAAGTCGCTCTGCATGCCGGCGTACTGACGCAGCAGCGCCTCCCACTCGCGCGGCGCGACCGGCTCCCGGTCCAGCACGGCCCGGAACAGTTCGCCGCCGTGCGGCAGCAGCGACCAGCCGCGTCCGGCGTCGACGGCCAGCGGCCGCAGCACCTGCCCGGGCACCCAGCGGGCCAGCGCGGCGGTCAGCGGGCCCTCGAACGCGCTGGCCGCCGGGTTCGCCTTGAACCAGACGGCCGTCCGCCCGGCCACGGGCACCCGGACGAGCACCGACCACGGCCGCAGCCGCACCTCCAGGGCCCCGTCCTGGACCAGGCCGTGCGCGGCGAGGCGGTCCGCGACCCACTCCAGGGCCGCGGCACGCCAGGACTCGCGCTCCCAGGGGGTCACCGCGTCCGGGTACCGGCCGCGGTCCACGACCGCCGTGTGATCCTCTCGCATCGCCTCATCCCAGCACCGCGGCCAGGTGCCCGGCCAGCGATTTTTCCCGCGCGGCGACGCCGGCCGGCCGCGGGGAGCGGGCGGCCGGCGTCAGTCCTTCACCGCTCCGCCCAGCCCGGAGACCAGGCGCCGCTGGACCAGGACGAAGAACACCAGGACCGGGACCGTCATCACGGTGGACGCCGCCATGACCCCGCCCCAGTCCGGCTCGTCGGGCTTGTAGAAGACCAGCAGGGCCATCGGCAGCGTCGACTGCGTGGTGTCGCTGATGATGAACGACTTGGCGAACAGGAAGTCGTTCCAGGCGGAGATGAAGGAGAACACGCTCGTGGCCACCAGGCCCGGCAGGACCAGCGGGAACAGGATCCGCCACAGGAACCGCGCGCGGCTGGCCCCGTCGAGGTACGCGGCCTCCTCCAGGGACTCGGGGACGGCCCGGACGAACCCGCGCAGCATCCAGATCGCGAACGGCAGCGAGAAGGCGATGTGCGGCAGGACCAGGGACCCCAGCGTGTTCAGCAGGTCGGCGTCCCGCATGAGGAAGAACATCGGGATGGTGAGCGCCTCCACCGGCACCATCTGGGCCACCAGGAACAGCACGAGCAGGGTGGTCCGGAACCGGAACCGGAAGCGGGTCACGGCGGTCGCGGCGAGGAACGCGATCAGCGCGGAGGCGAGCACCACGCTCACCGCGACGACGAGGCTGTTGACGAAGTACCGGCCGAAGGCGTGCTGTTCGAACACGCGCCGGAAGGAGTCGAGCGAGGGCGAGGACGTCCAGGGCCGCGGCTCGGTGGACTGGATCTCCCCGGCCGGCCGGAGCGCGCCGAGCAGCATCCAGTACAGCGGGAAGGCGACGACCGCGGCGGTCAGCAGCGCGGTCGCCTCGGCGGCCGTGCGCCAGGGGCGCCGCAGCAGGGCGCGTACGGGGCTCACAGTTCCTCCCCCTGGCGGCGCAGCAGCCGCAGATAGCCGAGCGTGACGGCCAGCAGGACCAGCAGCGTCACGACGCCGATCGCCGAGCCGAGACTGTACTGCGAGGACGCGAAGGCCTTCTGGTAGGCGTAGACGTTCAGCACCAGGTTCTGCCCGGCGATGCCGCCGCCGCCCGTCATCACGTAGATCTGGGTGAACACCTTGAAGTCCCAGATCACCGACTGCACGGTGACGATGACCAGGATGGGCCGCAGCATCGGCGTGAGCACCGAGCGCCAGATCCGCCACTGCGAGGCGCCGTCCAGGGCGGCGGCCTCCAGCACCTCGCCGGGTACGGCGCGGATGCCGGCGTAGACGGTGACCATCACGAACGGGAAGGAGCACCAGACGACTTCGAGCAGCACCAGCAGGAAGGCGCTGTACCGGCCGTACGTCCAGGAATAGTCGCCGAGGCCCAGGAGGCGGTCGGCCGGGCCGTAGTCGGGGTCGAAGAGGAACAGCCAGACCGTCGAGCCGGTGACCGTCGGTGTCGCCCAGGCTCCCAGCGCGGCTAGCAGCAGAGCGGTCCGCGGGACGGCGCGGACCCGGGTGAGCAGGACGGCGAGCGCGCAGCCCACCGCCAGCGTGCACACCACACAGGCCGCCGCGAAGCCGACCGTCGCCAGCAGCACCTGCCGGAACTGTTCGTCGGCGAACAGCCCGGTGTAGTTGTCCAGGCCCCGGAAGCGGGTCGGTTCACCGCCGCTGACCTGGGCCTGGGTGTACTCCAGGAACGACATCAGCCCGAGCTGGTACACGGGGTAGACCAGCAGTGCCCCGGACACGAGGAGGGCCGGCGCGAGATAGAGCCAGGGTGTCCAGCCGGCGTGGGCACGGGACCCACGGCGCGGCCGGGAGAGCGGGGGTAGGGCTTGGCGGGCCGCCTTTCGCGTCATCCCGCGGTGCCGAACGCGTCGTTCATCCGGCGGGCCGCGTCCGCGGCGGCGGCCGGCAGGTCCTTCTTGCCGCTGACGATCTGCTGGAACATGGTCGGCAGCACCAGCGAGGAGTCGATCTGCGCCCAGGCGGGGGAGGCGGGCACGAACCGGGTGCCGGCGGTGAGCGTGTCGACGAACGGCTTCGCGAACGGGTCCTTGGCGGCGGCCTGTTCGCGTACGTCCGCGAACGTCGGCAGGAAGCCCATCGCGTCGAAGAGCCGCCCCTGCGTCTCCTTGCCCGCGAGCCGCTTCATCAGGTCCACGGCGAGCGTGCGGTGCGAGGTGCTCTTCAGCACACCGATGTTGTTGCCGCCCGCGAACGCCGGCGCGATGGAGCCGGGCCGCACGCCCGGCAGCGGCACCACCGCGTACTTCCCCTTGGCCTTCCCGGCGTCCACGGCGGCGTGACTGAAGTTGCCGCCGATCGCCATGGCCGCCTTGCCGGCGGCGAAGGCGGTCACCGTGTCGTTGCCGTTCATGCCCGCGCACTTGGCGGCGGGACAGTTGTCGTCACCGAAGAGGGAGGTGTACGCCGTGATGCCCTTGCGGGCGGCTGGTCCGGCGATGGCCGAGGTGTACCCACCGCCTTTCCGGGTGGCCAGGTCGCCGCCGTTGGCCCAGATGAAGGGCATCGCGCCGTAGGTGTAGGCGCCGCCGACCGCGAGGCCGTACAGGTCGGGGCGCGCGGCGTGCACCCGCTTCGCGGTGGTGATCAGCTCGGCCTGTGACTTCGGCACGTGGAGGCCGAGCTGTCGGAAGACGTCGGTGCGGTAGTACAGCGCCCGGATGCCGACGTAGTACGGCGCACCGTAGACCTTGCCGTCCACGGTGACCGACTGCCGGGCGGTCGCATCGGTGTCCTTCGCCTCGCTCCAGGCGCCGAACTCCCGGGTGACGTCGGCGAGTCCGCCGTCGTGCACATAGCCGGCGGTGTCGGTGTTGCCGTACTCGATGACGTCGGGCGCGGACCCCGGGTCGTTGAAGGCGGCCTTGACGCGCTGGGCGCGGGTGTCGACGGGGATGTACTCGACGCTGACGCGGGCGCCCCGGTGGGCCTTCTCGAACCCGGCCAGGACGGTGTCGACGACCCGCTCCTTGGGCTGGTTGTCGACCTCCTGGAAGAGCCAGACGCGCAGGGTGCCGGTCTTCTCGTCCTTGCCGGGCGAGGAGGTGCCGGAGGTCTGGGGCGCGCAGGCGGTGCCCAGCGCGGCGGCGAGCGCGGTGAATACGGCGAGGCGGACGGACAGCTTCATGGACTGCTCCTCCTGAGGCGTTGCAACATGCGCAATGCTGGTTTCGCTGTGCACAACGCCTCGGAGGCTAGGCGCTGCCCGAACACGCCCACAAGAGGTTTCCACCACTCTGTGACCAGCGGACGCACCCCGTGCAACGCCTCACCGGTACAAAGACCCCATGACCGGCAAACGCCCGGTCAGCGCACGGGGAAACCGAAGGCGTACCCCTGCTGCTTCAGCCACGGCAGCAGGGTGCGCAGCGCCTGCACCGTCTGCGAGCGGTCGCCGCCCGCGTCGTGGAACAGGATCGTGGGACCGTTGGCCAACTGGCTCTTCACGGTGGCGACGACGGTCTCGCTGCCCGGCCGCTCGAAGTCCTTGGAATCCACGTTCCAGCCCAGCGGCCGCATCCCGTGGGAGGCCGCCAGCTTCCGGCTGTACGGGGTGAAGGCGCCGCCCGGGGCCCGGTAGTACAGGGGCCGCACACCGCCCGACGCCTGGGTGATCTGCCGCTCCGCGTCGAGGATCTGCCGCGCTTGGTACGCCGGGGACTTGTGGTCCATGGCCGTGTCGTGCGCCACCGTGTGGTCGCACAGCCGGTGACCGGCGGCCACCACCTGCCGGACCAGCTCCGGGTGGGCCTGGGCCTGCGGGCCGACCATGCAGAAGGTCGCCTTCACGCCGTTGTCCCGCAGCAACCGGAGCACCTGCGGGGTCCAGACCGGGTCCGGGCCGTCGTCGATGGTGATGTTGACCGCGTGCGCGCCCCGGTCGGAGGCGTGGACGATGGTCGCGGACACGGGCGCCGCCTGCGACGCGCCGGGCCGCGCGGCGGCACCCGGGGCGGCGGACCCGCCGCCGGGCTGGCCGGCCTGCGCCGTCCACACCGAGGTGGCGGCGGCCACCGCCGTCACCCCGACCGCCGCCGCCAGCACCCGCCCGTACCAGCCCCGTCCACCGTGCCGTGCCATGTCGTCCCCGCCCCTGAAGTGTCGTTCCGCCGTGCCGATCGGTTCCGTGCACCTGGCAGGACGACGGAGAACGATCACGGGATCCGTCTGTTACGGACCACGGACAATTCCGGGGCGCTCCCGCGACAGTGGGCCGGCGGCCGGGTCCGGAAATCGTCCGTCGCCTCGTCAGGTCTGTTGCGCACCGGCGTGCCACCGCTTCCAATGGCCCTGCCCGACGGCGGACCGCTGCCGGGCAACGAGCTTGTGGGCGTGGGGGGTTGGGGACAGTGAGGCAGTGCGGAACGCGCGCCGGGCGGCCGGCGGCAGGGGCGAGAGCCCGGCGGAACCTCTTGTCCGGTGCGGCGGCGCTCCTGGGGGCCGCCGCACTCGTCGTTCCGGCGGCACCCGCCGGCGCCGCCGCGCCGCCCGGCCCCCGGGACCCGGCGACGCCCGCCCTGGTGGACGGCATCCGGGAGCAGGCACCCACGGCGCGTACCGCCGCGGACGCCGCGCGCGCCTACCTCGCCGGCCGCGCGGACCGCTACCGGATCGCCGACCCGCTACGGGACCTGGAGCCCGCCGGCACGCTCGCCTCCGGGGACCGGCGGACCGTGCGGCTGAGGCAGACGTACCACGGGGTGCCGGTCCTGGGCGGGCAGTACATCGTCCGCATGGAGCAGCGGGACGGCCGCCGCATCGTCACCGGCACCTCCGGCCGGTACTTCGGCGGACTGCGCACCGGAACGGCCGCCGGGATCGGCGACACCCTGGCGGTCGAGCGCGCGGTCGACTCCGTACGGCGCGACCTCGCCGCCGGGCCGGACGGCGGGGACGCGGCGACGCCGCTCACCGGGACCTCGCACGGCCTGGTCGTCGTGCCCCGGGGCACCGGCATCCTCACCCGGCACATCACCGTCCGCGGCACCGGCCCCGCATCCGGCGAACCGGTGCTGCGCGAGGTGTACATCGACGCCCGGGCCGGCTATCCGGTGCTCCAGTACAGCGGTGTCCGCACGTTCGCCGCCCCCGGCACCAAGGCCGCCTGGAGCACCACGACCTCCCGCAGCGGCGCGGGCCGTGCCCCGGCCGCCGGCCCCGCACCCGGCACGACGGGTTCCGTTGTCCGGCTGGGCGACGGGCCCGGGACGACGGGTTCCGTTGGCCGGCTGGGCGACGGGTCCGGCGCGACGGGCTCCGCAGTCCGGCTGGGCGACGGGCCCGCGACGACCGGTTCCGGTGTCCGGCTGGACGGCACCACCGTGCCGCTCGCCGTCACCCACGACGACACCCGCGACGCCTATATGCTGCGCGACCGCACCCGGGTCCAGGGCGAGGACGATCCCGGGCACGTCCTCGCCACCTGGGACGCGCGCGACCGCTGGGCGAGCGACCTGTCCGGAGCCTGGCCCGACGGCCTGGAGGAATGGGCCTCGCCCACCCCGCTGTTCGGCACCGACGCCACCGCGTCCGGCGCGGTCGACGCCCACTGGGCCGCCGGACAGGTCTACGACCACTACCGGACCAGGTTCGGCCGGGACGGCCTGGACGGACACGGCATGACCGTCAACTCCCTCGTCGGTGCCACCGATTACGGGCAGCCGTACGTCAACGCCTTCTGGGACGGCCAGAAGATGGTCTACGGCTCCGGGGACGACGAGTACCGCCCGCTGTCCGCCGCCCTGGACGTCGTCGGCCACGAGATGACCCACGCCGTCGTCCAGCACTCCGCCGACCTGGTGTACGCGGGCCAGTCCGGCGCCGTGAACGAGGCGCTGGCCGACTACTTCGGCAACGCCATCGAGGCGGACGTCCGCCACCTCCCCATGGACGACCCCGACTCCGGGCTCCTCGGCGAGAGCCTGTGCCGCACCAAGGACCCGCGCGCCTGCGCCATCCGCGACCTCAACGACGGGCGCACCACCGCCGGTTCCTTTCTCGGCGTCGGATTCGGCACCGACAACGGCGGTGTCCACCTGAACTCCACCATCTTCGCCGGCGCGCTCTGGGACATCCGCCAGGACCTCGGGCCCGAACTCGCCGACGCGGTCGTCTACAAGGCGCTCACCGAATACCTCACCCCGCTCGACGGGTTCGCCCAGGGCCGGGACGCGGTCCTCGCCGCCGCCAAGCAGCTCAAGGCCGGTGGCAGACAACTCGCCGCCGTACGTCGGGCCTTCACCGCGCACGGCATCGTCCCGCACTGGGAGGAGGCCCTCGGCATCGACTCCGACGTGCTGCTCTCCCGCGTCGACACCTACGACTCGCGGCTCGGCGCGGGTGGCGGCTGGTGGGCCGCCGCCGACTCCGACGAGTCCGGCGCGGAACCGTACTCGGTGTGGGCCGGCCGCACCGACGGCAAGGGACAGCTCCGGCTGGTGAGCCCCAACGACGGCCGCTACCACGTGAATCCGGCCACCGACGGCAGGACCGTGGTGTGGCAGGCCCACGGCCCCGGAGGCGTGGACATCCTGGCCCGGCCGCTCGCCGGCGGACCGGTACGCACCCTGTGGCACGGCCGCAGCACCGGCACCGCACTGGACGTCGACGGTGACCTCGTGACCTTCGCCTACTACAACATCGGCGGGCGGGCCGGTGTGGCCTACCTGAGCCTGAAGGACCCCGCGAACGTCGTCACCATCGGCGGCGGCACCTACCACCGGGCGACCTTCCCGTCCGTGAGCGCCGGACGGATCGTCTACCAGGACTGGCAGCGCGTCTCCGCGGTGTACGAGGCCACCACCCGGCTGCGGGACACGGCCACCGGCGCGGAGACGGTGATCCAGCAGGCGGGTCCGCAGACCAGCCTGGGGCCGACCGCCCTCACCGCCGACCGCGTCTACTGGCTGCTCGACGCCACCGGCCAGAACGGCGCCACCACCCTGCGCCGCGCCGGGATCGACGGCTCGGGCGTCACGGACCTCAGCCCGGAGACCGGAGCCGGGGCCCTCGGCATCGCCGACGTGACGGCCTCCGCGGCCGCGGTGACGGTGGTCGCCCGCACCCCCGACGCCGAGACCGGCAACGCGGCGCTGTCCAAGCTGTGGCAGTTCACCCCGGACCGCGCGGGCGACGGCACGCACCGCGCCCGGGTCTCCTGCGACCGGGGCGAGCAGCTCTCCGCGGCGGCGGCCGACGGCACCCGGGTCGTCTGGCTGGACGCGACCACCGGCATCACCGACGCGGTGACCCGCGCCCGCCCCACCGGCACCTGCGCCTGACGGGGAGCGGTGCCACCCGCCCCGACGCCCTCCCGGCCACCTCGGCACCGGCGGGCGGTGCCCTGAGAGGAGCCGGTGCGGGGGAGGGCGGGGTTCGCCGGCCGGGGCGGCGGGGGCCGGGGGATGCCGGCCAGGGCAACGGGGTCGACGGCAAGCGCGGTTACGACCACGCACGGGTACGCGCTGACGGGCGGTGCCGTCACTGGCCAGAGGGCGTGTCGGCGCCGGTCGTGGTGCCGGGGCCGGTGGTGTGGGGGAGACGCCGGTGGCAGGCCACGGCTGGTATGCGCCCGTGTCCGGCCCTGACCGGCGGTCCCGCCCCGGAGGCCCGGCCCCCCGAAGGTCCCGCGCCCGCGCGGACCCCAGGGGTTTCCGTGCCGGGCGCGTGGGCGGGCCGCGGCCGTTCAGCCGGCGGCCAGGGCGGTCCGTGCGCGCACCGCCGTCCCGCCCGGTACCAGGACCGTGTCGCCCAATACCAAGACGTCCCGCCCGGTATCAGGACCGGCGTGACGCTGCGCCCCGTCCGGCCGGACAACCGGCGTCGGCCGCCCGCGCCAGCCGCCCGCGCCCGCCCGACGGCGTGGTCCGGCGGGTTCACGCGCCCCCGGAACCGGCCGTCGCGCGCGTCCGCCCGGCGCGCGGGCCGTTGGCCGGCGCGCGGGCGGGGCGAGGTGGCGTGGTTACCAGAAGTGGCGGCGGCCGCCGACCGCGTGGCCCATGGACCCGAGGATCCACAGGATGGCCCCTATCACCAGCAGGATCACCCCGATGGTCCACAGGATCGAGATCCCCGTGAGGAAGCCGACGACGAGCAGGATGATGCCGAGGACGATCATGGCGTGCCTCCGGATAGTGGTGCTCCTGCCCTCCGGGTGCCCATATTGCGACCGTCACCGCACGGAAAACAGGTAAAACTTCGTATAACCGAACTATTGCCCCGTGATGGGGTGACGGCCCCGGGCGGGTCCGGAGGTCCGTGTTTCAAAAGTTCGGTCCGCGATGTTGACTCCGTGTTTCGCCGGCCGCACATTACCTATCGGTAGTACTCCGTGGTAATCCCGCGGCCGGTCTCCCGCCCCGGCCCGGTCGAACCGTCCCGTTCTCGCGTTCCGGCGCAGCTCGTGGCACCGCCATGCCCGTTGGCGCACGCCCGCCGGTGCGTCCGTCGTGTCCCCTTCCGGGAAGGAAATGTCATGTCCATGACTACTCTGCGCCGTGTCCTCACCGCGGCGTCCGCGGTCGTCGGCGCGCTGGCCCTCGGTCTCGGCACCGCCCCCGCCCAGGCCACCGAACCCCTGCGCTACGCGGCGCTCGGCGACAGCTACAGCGCCGCCTCCGGCGTCCTGCCCGTCGACCTCGGCAGTCCGCTCTGTCTGCGCTCCACCGCGAACTACCCGCACGTCATCGCCGGCCGGACGGGCGCCCGGCTCACGGACGTGACCTGCGGCGCCGCCCAGACCAAGGACTTCACCGAGGCGCAGTACCCCGGCGTCGCGCCCCAGACCGACGCGCTCACCGCGGACACCGACCTGGTGACGCTGACGATCGGCGGCAACGACAACGGCACCTTCATCAACGCCGTGACCGCCTGCGGCACCGCGGGCGTCTTCAGCGGCGGCAAGGGCAGCCCCTGCAAGGACAAGTACGGCACGTCCTTCGACGACCAGATCGACGCCACCACCTACCCGGCGCTGAAGACCGCGCTCCGCGCCGTACGCGCCAAGGCGCCCCACGCCCGGGTCGCCGTCCTCGGCTACCCGTGGATCACCCCGGCGACGGCCGACCCGTCGTGCTTCGTCCAACTGCCCCTCGCCGCCGGTGACGTGCCGTACCTGCACGCCCTCCAGACCCACCTCAACGACGTGGTCCGGCGCGCCGCCGAGGAGACCGGCGCCACCTACGTGGACTTCACCACGGCTTCCGCCGGGCACGACGCCTGCCGGCCCGTCGGCACCCGGTGGGTCGAGCCGCTGCTGTTCGGGCAGAACATCGTCCCGGTCCACCCCAACGCCCTCGGCGAGCGGCGCATGGCCGAGCACACCATGAGCGTCCTCGGCCTCGGCTGACCGGGCGGGGTCCGGACCGGGCCCCGGATCAGGCGTCGGCGAGCAGCGGGTCGTACGGGGTCGAGCGTTCGCGGCCCGACATGAAGGACAGGAAGTCCCGTACGAAGGCCCCGCGCGGGTACGTGCCGTCGGCGCCGGCCAGGTCACGCCCGAAGCCCCGGCGGAACAGGGCCCGGTACTCGGCCGCGTCGATGCGCTGGTCACCGTTGGCGTCCGTGACGTCGAAGAGGACCTCGGCGACCCGGATCAGGGCGGGACCGGCGAGCGACGGCACGGCCTCGGCGTACTCGCGGCGGCTGACGCGGCCGTCGCCGTCGGTGTCGAGAGCCGCCTGGAGTTCCCGCCACCAGTCGGCGAACGCGTCGTAGAGCCGGGTCTCGGCCGGCTCGTCCAGGTCGAGCCGGCCGGCGAGTTCCCGGGCCATGGCGGCGAGGTCGGGCCAGTCCAGGTAGCCGTCCCCGGTCTGGTCCAGCACCGTGGCGAAGAACTCCTCAGCGCCGCGCCGCGTCCCCTGCGCGTCGCCGGGTTCCGGTTCCGGCGGCAGCGGGGTGATCAGCCGGACCAGGGCACCGGCCCGCTTCATCCGGTCCCGGAGCGCGCTGAGCGTCCGGGCCCGCGGGTCGTCGCTGTCGGGAGAGCCGGGGGAAAGCGAGAGCAGGTCCGTGAGGGTGTCGGTGCGGATCCAGCCGTCCGGCAGGAACCGGGCGAGACCGGCGCCCAGATAGGCGCCCTGCATCAGCGTCTGGGCGCCGGGCAGTTCGGGCAGCCCGGCGTGCCGCCGGAAGGGTTCCGGCAGCGACGCCACCGTGACCACGCCGACGAGCGGTCCGGCGAGCGCCCGGCCCGCCGCCCACAGGGTGGGCAGGCCGTGCAGCAGCGGCGGGGCGGGCAGGTGGTCGAAGAGCCGGTAGAGGATGATGCGCACCGCCTCGGTGCTCTCCAGCTCCTCCTCGACCACCCGGTCGAAGTACGGCCAGAACTCCTGCACGGTGGGCGGAAGCTGGCCGGCGTCGCCGTCCAGCACGGCGAGGTACGCCCGGAATTCGGCGTACAGCTCCTCGATGACCGTCTGCTCCAGCGGCTGTCCGCTCAGGCGGCACATCGTGACGCTGCTCTCGAAGAGGGTCGCGACCACCCAGGCCCGCACCGCCGGGTCCATCGCGTCATAGGGCCGGCCGTCCGCGTCGGTGCCCTTCAGCCGGGCGTGCATCCGGTTCAGGCGCGCCGCCTCCCTGCGCCGTACCTCGTCGTCGGCTCCGAACATGCGCTGGAGGCTCACGACCGTGTTGCGCAGCCGCCGCCACGGATGGGCCACGAACGTGGAGTTGTCGATCAGGGCCGCGCCGATCTGCGGATGCGCGGCCTCCAGGACGGTGGCCCGCACCATGGCCGGCGCCCAGCGCGGGTCGTTGAAGAAGCCGTGGAACCGGCTGCCCGCGCCGAAGAGCCGGCCGGTGTCCGCGGGATCGCCCGCGCCGGCACCGTCCCGCGCACCGGCCGTGGCACCGGCATCGGCACCGCCGTCGGGGTGCGTGGGCTCGTCGCTGCCCGTCTCCGTCATGGTCGTCGTTCTCCGTTCACGTGCGGCGGTACGCCACCGAAGCGGCGGTCGCGCTGCTGATAGGTGTGCAGGCACTCCAGGAAGTGCTCCGCGCGGAAGTCGGGCCACAGGACCGGCGGAAAGATCCACTCCGCGTAGGCGACCTGCCAGAGCATGAAGTTGGAGATGCGCTGTTCCCCGGAGGTCCGGATCACCAGGTCCACATCGGGTGTGTCGGGGAAGGGCAGATGGGCGGCGAAACACCGCTCGTCCACGTCCTCGGCCGGCACTCCGCTGCGGATCAGCGACCGGGCCGCCGCCACGATGTCCCGGCGTCCGCCGTGATCGAAGGCCACGGTGAGCGTCATGCCCCGGTTCTCGCCGGTCAGGGTCGCCAGATCGGCGAAGTCCCGGGCCAGCGGCGGAGGGATGCGCGGATCCGTCGCCCCGAGGAACCGGCAGCGGATCCCGCGCACGTGCAGCAACGGCGCGTGCCTGCGCACCACACGGCGGACCAGCCGCATCAGGAACTCGACCTCCGGGCCGGGCCGTTGCCAGTTCTCCGTGGAGAACGCGAACAGGCTCAGCCACTCCACGCCCGCCGTCCGCGCCGCCTCGATGACGTCGATCACCGTCGTCTCCGCCGCGCGGTGGCCCGACGTACGGGGCAGCGACCGCTGGGCCGCCCAGCGGCCGTTGCCGTCCATCACGCAGGCCACGTGCCGCGGCACCCTCCGGCGCGCCCCGTCCGGCGGACCGGGGGACGCGGCGGAACCGTCCATCACTTCCTCCACCGTCCTGCCCGCCCTCGGCGGCGACAGAGCGGACCCGTGGCCGCTGTCGCCCGGCCCTGCCGGATGCGGGCCGGATCGTCCCCAGCAGACTGCCAGGACCCGGACCCGGCGGCGGCACAACAACCCCTCGTTCACCCTTGGTATGCCTGTACGAATATCGGTTCAGTGATCGGCTCACCGGGCTGCGGTCCGCCCACCGGCTCGCCCGGCCGTACGGGCACCCGTCCGCCCACTGGCTCGCCGGGCTGTGCGGCACCCGTCCGCCCACTGGCTCGCCGGGCTGTGCGGCACCGGTCCACCCGCCGGCTCACCGGGCTGCACGGGCACCCGCCCGCCCGCCGGATCGCACCGGATCACCGAGCGCACGCGCCGGCGGGCGGGCCGGCGCCGGGGGTTTTCCTCCCCTTGCGCACGGGGGCCGGTCCCCGTGCGGATGCGCCTGCCTGCCGGAGTGAGGACGCCCCGGGCGCTGCCTAGCGTGGAGCGCCATGGCGATCTTCTTACCGACCCCCGCGCGGCGCCGTCGTACCGGCCCCGTGGCCCTGACCCTGGCCCTGACCTGCCTGCTCACCGCGGCCCCGGCCGCCGTCGCGCAGCCGTCCCGCGACGCGCCCCGCACGTGCGCCCCGCACCCGCAGGTGACCCGGTCCGTGCGCCACCTGGTGGCGCACGACCACATCACCGGCGCCGCGGTCCTGGTCACCGGCCCCGACCCGGCCGCCCCGTGCGCCCGCTGGACGGCGACGGACGGCACGGCCGACCTGCGCACCGGCCGCCCCATGAACACCACCGACCGGCTGCGCGCCGGCAGCGTCACCAAGACCTTCACCGCCACCGTCGTCCTGCGCCTCGCCGCCGAGCGGCGGCTCTCCCTGGACGCGCCCGTCGAGCGCTACCTCCCGGGACTGATCCGCGCGGGCGGCTACGACGGCCGCCGGATCACCGTACGGCAGCTCCTGCGGCACACCAGCGGACTGCCCGACTACCTGGAGGCGCCCGAGTGGCAGCACCCCGAGCGGATGCGGTACCGCCACTTCACCCCGCGCCGGCTCATCGCCCGCGCCCTGCGACTGCCCCGCCCGGAGCACACCTGGCACTACGCGACCACCAACTACCTGATCGCGGGGCTGATCATCCGCGCGGTCACCGGCCACAGCCCGGAGACCGAGATCACCCGCCGCATCATCACGGCGCTCGGCCTGCGCGACACGTACTGGCCGGGTGACGAGCCCCGCATCAAGGGCCCGTACTCGCACAGCTACTTCACCTCGGCCGACGGCCACCGGGTGGACGGGACCGCCTGGAACACGACGTTCGGCGGCGTCGGCGGCGCCCTGGTGTCCAGCCCGGCCGACCTGACCCGGTTCGCCACCGCGCTGTTCACCGGTCGACTGCTGCCCACACGCCAACTCGCCGAGATGCGGCGGACGGTGGCCGCCGACCCCGACCGGCTCTGGCCCGGCGCCCGCTACGGGCTCGGCCTGATCTCCTCACCGTTGTCCTGCGGCGGCACCTGGTGGGGCCACGCCGGGACCGTGCCCGGCGGCCACCGGGCACTGGTCGCCCGTGGCCCCGGCGGGCGCACCGCCGCCGTCGCCCTGACCGAGGTGCCCGCCACGCTCGAGGCCGAAGAGGACTTCCTCGCCATCGTCGACACGGCCCTCTGTGAGGGCGCGTCCAACGGAAGGACACCCGCATGACCCGCGTCACCCGTCCAGGCGGCGGACCCCGCCCGCGGCGCCTCGACCCCCGGGCCGCGACCGCCCTCGCCCTGACCCTCGCCGGCACACTGTCCCTGGGCGCAACTACGGCCGCGTCAGCAGCGCCTGTCGCATCGGCCACCACGGCCGCGCCTGCCGAGTCGGCCACCGCCACTGCCGCCTCAGTCGCGTCCACCGCGTCCGCCATGCGGGCCGCCTCGGCCGCACAGACCGCACCCGCCGCGGACCGTCCGGCCGGCGATCCGCTCGCCCGCTACCACCACCAGCACCTCCACTGGAAGAGCTGCCTGCTCGGGCCCGACGACGCCACCGGCCGGGAACTGGAACAGGCCGGTGCCCAATGCGCCGACGTCACCGTCCCGTTGGACTACGACCGTCCGCACGGCCGCACCCTGACCGTCGCCGTCTCCCGGATCCGGGGCACCGACACCGCCCACCGCGTCGGCCCGCTGCTCCTCAACAGCGGCGGCCCCGGCGGCCAGACGCTCGGCGACCCGCCCTACGTGCACGACGCCCTGCGCGAAGTGGCCGCGCGCTACGACGTGATCGGCGTGGACCCCCGCTTCGTCGGCCGCAGCACCCCGCTGGACTGCCACTGGCCCACCGGCAGCATGGTCCGCGGCGCCGGCACCGGCCGCGCCGGCTTCGACCGGATGACCGGCTTCGCCGCGGACCTCGCCCGCCGCTGCCGTACCCACGCCGGCGACCTGGTGCCGTACGCCGGGACCCGCAACACCGCGCGTGACATGGACGTGATCCGCGCCGCGCTGGGCGAGCGCAGGATCTCCTACCTGGGCTATTCCTACGGCAGTTACCTGGGCCAGGTGTACGCGACGATGTTCCCCGGCCGCACCGACCGGGTCGTCCTGGACGGCGTGGTGGACCCCGCGACCTACGGCCCCCGGCTGCTGCGCGGCACCGAGGAGGCCAACGGGCACGCCCTGCGCGACTGGGCCGGCTGGGCCGCCGCGCACGACGCGGACTACGGGCTCGGCCGCACCGCGAGCGCCGTGCTGGACACCGTCGAGGCGGTCCGGGCGGCCGCCGCCCGCACCCCGCTGCGCCTCGGCGGCCACCGCGTGGACGGACACATCCTGCCGGTCGTCGTCTTCAACGGCCTCTCGCAGGACAATCCCACCGCCTACGGCCAGTTCGCCGAGGCCGTGAGGGACGTGCGGCAGGCCGCCGAGGGCCGGACGGTCTCGCCGTCCCCGTGGCTGGCCCAGACCCTGGACTTCCTGCTGACCGGGCACGACTCCGCCTACGGCAGCGCGCAGACGGCCACCCTGTGCGCGGACGGGTCCGCACCCCGCGACCCGGAGACGTACTGGCGCGACCTGCGCCGCGCCGGGACCGGGGACCGGCTGTTCACACCCGTCAGCCACAACATCAACCCCTGCGCGTTCTGGGCCCTGCCGCGCGAACGCCCCACCGCGGTCCGCGCCGACCTGCCCGCCCTGCTCGTCAACGCCACCGGCGACCCGCGCACCCTCTACCGGAACGCCGAGGCGGTGCGCCGCAACTGGCCCAGCTCCCGTCTGGTGACCCTGCGCGACGCCGACCAGCACGCGGTCTACGGCGTCTTCGGCAGCGCGTGCGTGGACGCCGCGGTCAACTCCTACTTCGCCACCGGGCACCTGCCGGCAGGCGACGTCACCTGCCCCCGGCCCGTCGCGTGAGATGAGGCCGGCCGGACCCGCCGTCGGCGCCGCCCGGCACCGGGCCGGACGCGCGGCGGCGGGTCCGGCCGAGGGCCGTGAGCACCACCAGGCACAGCACGGCGACGACACAGGCGAAGGACTGGACGGCGAGCAGCAGACCGGTCACCGAGGCGAGGAAGCCGACCCCGATGACGGGCAGCCCGACCCCCAGATAGATGATCACGTAGAAGGTGGAGAGCACATCGGCGCGGCGGCCGGCCGGCGCCGCCTGGTTGACCGCGCTGAGACCGCCGAGATACGCCAGCCCGTGGCCGGTCCCCGCGACCACGGTGGCGGCGAGCAGCAGCGGCAGCGAGGAGACTCCGCCCGCCAGGGCCAGCAGCGCCAGCCCGGCGGCCAGCAGCGGCAGACCGGCGCGTTCGAGGGTGCCGGACGGCCTGCCGTGGCCGGCGAGCTGGGCCAGCGCCGAGCAGCACAGCAGCAGCGCCACCGCCGTGCCGCCCAGCACCAGGTTGCCGCTGCCCGAGAGCGTGGCGGCATAGGCGGGGACCAGGGCGAGGAACAGGCCGGTCACGGCGAAGGCGAGGAAACCCGTCGTACCGCTGGTGGCGAACACCGCCCGCAGCTCACGCGGGACACCGGGGCGGCGCGGACGCCACCGGACGCCGGAGCGCCCGGCCGGCAGCGCCCGGATCGCGGCCGCCGCCGGCACCAGCAGCGCGATCTCCACGGCGAACGGCAGCACTCGGGGCGCGGGCGCGTACTGCGCGAGCAGGCCGGCCAGCACGGGGCCGAGCCCGAGGCCGCCGACGGAGGCCACCGTGGACACCAGCGCCGCCCGGCGTTGGTCGCCGCGTGGTTCCAGCTCCGTCAGCGCCGCCGTGAGCGGGCCCGAGGCCGCGCCCAGTGCGAGGCCCTGCAAGGCGCGGGCGGCGAACAGCCACGCGGTGTCCCGCGCGAGGGCGAAGACCAGGGCTCCCAGCGCGGCCACGGCCACCGCCGGCAGCAGCACGCGCCGGTGGCCGACCGCGTCCGCGAGGGGGCCCGCGACGAGCAGGGCCGGGATCAGTACGGCGACGTACACGGCGAAGACCAGCGTGACGACCAGGGGCGAGAAGCCGAACTGCGCCTGGTAGCCCCGGTACAGCGGGGTGGGCAGGTTGGTGCCGGTCAGCAGCACCAGCAGGGTGTAGGCCGTGGCCCGAAACCGCAGCCGGCGCCCCGGATCGAGCGGCCCTCGGGAGGGCGCGGCGGCGACAGGACGGTGGAGCGGCATGCGTGCCTCCCGGAGACAGGGTGCGGGTGCGTTCGGAGAGCCGTTCATGTTCAAGTTCGGCGAACATAGCAGATGTTCGGAGATACTGAACATGAATCCAGGGGGAGGGGAGGATGTTCATGACGGCCGAACATGCTTGGGTACCCTGGTGGCATGGCCAGCCGTACCGCGACCCCGCTCGTCCATCCCGACCGCGACCAGTTGCGCATCGACACCGTGCTCGCCGCCCTCGGCGATCCGGTCCGGCTGGCCATCGTCGCCCGGCTCGCCGGCGTCGGCCCGGACGGCGAACTGGCGTGCACGACGTTCGCGCTGCCGGTCAGCAAGTCCACGCAGAGCGGCCACTTCAAGGTGCTGCGCGAGGCCGGTGTCATCCGTCAGCGCGACGAGGGCACCCGCCGTCTGAACCGGCTGCGCCGCGACGACCTGGACATCCGCTTCCCGGGCCTGCTCGACCTCGTCGTCTCCGAGGCCGGCGAGCCGGCCACGGCCCGGACCGAAGACGGCCGCACGGATGGCGGCTGTGCAGGAGACGGCGGTACGGGCGGCAGCCGTACGGGAGACGGTCGTACGGAGAGCTGAAGCGACGCTTCCGGATCGCGCGGGCGTCGAGAGGCCGTCCGTGTGGCGGCTCCGGGCGTATGAGCGTACGTATTCGGCCAACTTCCCGTCCGCCGGGCCGGACCGCGGCGGGGTCGGCGCGTGTCCGCTCCCCGTGACCGGCTGTCCGGCATCCGGGCGTTCAGCACGGCCGTCGCCGAGGTGTCGACCTCGCTCGCGACGCGGCTCGCAGGCGTCGGCGTGGGGAGTCGGACCGGAGCGCCGTTGGCCGGCGAAAGTCTGAAAACGACTGGTCGGCGAGGTTTCGGGTGCCCTGGCGATTAAGTGGTCAACGATCTTGGGCAGATTCCGGAGGCCGTCGGCACGTGATCTTCACCGGTTCACTCCGGAGTTGCCGCGTGTCATCCTTCCGCCCCCGAGAGGAGGTGCCGCCATGAAGCTCCTTTTCGCCATCCGCAACCGGGTCGCCGCCACCAAGAGCCTGAAGGCCAACGCCTGGTACCTGTGGTACTGATCCCGCGCCGCGCGCACAGGCGCTGACACCGCTGTCCGGTCGTACCGCGCCGCGGTCCGGCCGGACAGCGGCGTCCTTCCCCCGCCCCGCCTCACCCCCGCCCCACCCCCGTATCGGAGGAGTCATGCCGTCGTCATCCGCCCCGCCGGCGCGCACCACGGTGTTCGCGCCGCGCCTCGCCGCCCTCATCGGCGAGCACCTGGGCCGGGACGTCTTCCGGCTGGAACCGGACACCATCGGCGTCGCGGGGCACGAGGTCGCCGACCGCATCCTGGCCGCCCGCCGGGCCACCGAGACCGAACGGCCCACCTTCAAGCCGCTGCACGGGCGTTCCATCAGCCGCGCCGAGGCGTCCGCCGTCACCCGCACCATCGGCAACGACGTCCGCGAGGCGCTGGCCCGGCCGCTGCCCCGGCACGTGGACCTGGCCGGCCCCTGGCCGCTGACCGGACACCTCTTCCTGCGCGACCTCATCCTCGGCCAGGACCCCCGCCGGCTGCGCATGCTGATGAGCCGCACCCTCGAACTGACCCCGAAGCTGACCTGGTCGGTGATCGGCGTCGGCGCCGCGCTGCCCGGCTGGCCCCGGCCGGACGCCCGGCTCACCGGCCTCGCCGACCGCGCGGCGCGGGCCCGGGGCTACCAGGAGCGGCGGTACGCCATGGGCGTCTACCGCCGGGCCGCGGCCCCCGTGTGCTTCACCGTCTCCACGCTCGTGGCCAACGCGCTCTGGCTCGGCGCCCCGTTCGACGAGGGCGCGTCCCACCGCAACATCATCCTGGAGTCGCTGCGGCTGCTGCCGCCCTCCTGGAACATCCTGCGCAACGCCTCTCCCGAATACCCGGTGGTCGACAGCCGGATCGGCGCCCGGGACGACGTCCTGCTGCTGCCGCTGCTGTCCCACCGCGACCCCGCGCTCTGGGGCGAACCGGACGCCTTCCGCCCGGAGCGCTGGGACACCCTCGACCCGGACGCCACCCCGGGCTACCTGCCCTTCGGGCACGCGTCGGAGCGCTGCTGGGGCCGGCACATGGTGATGCCGCTGGCCGAGCTGCTGCTGGACCTGATCCGCGGTTCCGGGCTGACGGTCGATCCCGGGCAGCGGGCCGGCAAGGTGCCGCTGCTCGGGCTGCTGGGCGTGGAGGAGGTACGGCTCGTCCGGCGGCGCTGACGGCACCGGACCGGAACCGGGGTCCTCCAGGCCGTTGGCCACGCGTGCTATGTCAGGTAACCTGACATTAGTCAGCGCACCAACCGGAGGCTCCGCATGACCATCGAATACGCCACCCGCTACCGGTCCCGCTCCTTCATCCCGCCGGAGCCGGGCAAGCCGTACTTCATCGAGAAGGGCCTGGGCGACCGGGCGCACCTCTTCGGTGACCTCGTCACGGTCTACGCGGGCGGCGAGCAGACCGAGAACACCTTCAACTTCTTCACCTGCGAGGGACCCAAGGGCGAGCTGATCCCCGCGCACTCCCACGCGGACACCTACGAGGTCTTCTACATCACGCAGGGAGCCGTACGGCTCTTCGTGGAGGACCTCGAAGGCGAGCAGTACGAGAAGCTGCTCACGCCCGGGGACTTCGGGTTCGTACCGAAGAACTGTCCGCACTCCTACCGCATGGAACGCCACCACTCGCAGGTCGTCGGCGTGGCCGCCGGGCCGGGCGGCACGTTCGAGCGGTTCTTCGAGTCCCTCGGCACACCGGCCGACGGCCTCGGCCTGCCGGCCCGGCCGTTCGTGCCCGAACCGGAGAAGTTCGGGACCGTGCCGCGGCAGTACGACGTCCGCTTCCTCCCCGACCACCAGTGGCGCACCGGGAGCTGACGGCCGTGCCGTACGTCTAGGCGTGGCCGACGGGGCCCTCCCGCGCCAGGCACCCGCTCCGCTCGGGCCGGCCGACCCGGACCGGCTGCTGTACGGCAGCGACTGCTGCCGGACCCCCGCCGAGGCCGCCCGGGCGCACACCGTGTCCTTCGACTCCGCGCCCGAGCCGCTGCCGGGCACCGCGCTCTTCGACTCCGCGCCCGAGCCGCTGCCGGGCACCGCGCTCTTCGACTCCGCGCCCGAGCCGCTGCGGGGCACCGACTGACGCTCACCGGCCACCGACAACGCCCGGACCCCGTTCCCGCTCCTCGCCCACCGAGAGAAACCCGCCATGCCGACCGAGAACCCGATCCCCCCGCACCCCGTGCCGGACCACAGCGTTCCCGGCACCGGCGCGTCCGCGTCCGCCGACGTGCCCGCGTCGCCCCTCGCACTCCCCGCGCCACCGGACCCGGCCCGGCTGCCGCTCCCGCCGCCGGCCCGGCCCGCGCCCGGCGTACGGCTGCTGCGCGCCGCCGTGTACGCCGTACCCGACGGCAGCCGGCCGCTGGAGACCGACGTATGGCTGCCCGAGCCGGCGGCCGGCCCGCTCCCGGTCGTCGTCTTCGTGCACGGCGGCGGCTGGCGCACCGGACGGCGCGACGACCCGGGCCCGCGGCTGCGGCACTGGACGCCCGGCCCGTTCGCCCGGCTGGTCCGGGCCGGTGTGGCCGTGGTCTGCCCCGACTACCGGCTCAGCGGCGAGGCCCGCTTCCCGGCCCAGCTCGACGACCTGCGGACGCTGCTGGTCTGGCTGCGCGACCGGGCCGGCGCGCTCGGCGTGGACCCGGACCGCGTGGTGCTCTGGGGCGAGTCCGCGGGCGGTCATCTCGCCGCGCTGACCGCGCTCACCGCCGCGCCCGGCCCCGGCGGACCGGCGGCGACCGTGCGCGGCTGCGTCACCTGGTACGCGCCGACCGACCTGACCCGCCTCGCCGAGGACCACCCGCCGGGCCGCTTCGACCCGCACGACCCGGCCACCCGCGAGGCGCTGCTGCTCGGCGCCGCCCCGGCCGCCGCGCCCGGCCCGGCCCGTGCCGCGAGCCCCGCGCTGCGGGTGACGCCCGGGGCGCCGCCGTTCCTGCTGCTGCACGGCACCGGCGACGAGTTCGTGCCCTGCGCGCAGAGCGACCGGCTCGCGACGGCGCTGCGGGCCGCGGACGTACCGGTCGAGCAGGTGAAGGTGCCCGGCGGCAACCACCTGTGGGTGGGGCTCACGGAGGAGGAGGTCGAGCGCTGCTTCACGCGGACCGCCGAGTTCGTCGTACGGCACTGCGCCGGGGGATAATCCGCCGGGTACCGCCGGGTGCCCGAACCTCCGAGGAGCCATGAGCCATCGCGCCGCCCATCTGCCCCAGCTTCTGTCCGAGGCCCGCCGCTGGTTCGAGGACGCCCTGTTCGCCAGCATGGAGGCGGCGGGCGAGCAGCCGGTGACGACGGCGCAGGCGTCCGTCTTCGCGATGCTCGACTCCGACGGCACCACCGTCTCCGAGCTGGCCCGGCGGATCGGCGTCACCCGGCAGACGGCCCACCAGGCGGTGCACGGCCTGATCGGCATGGGACTCCTGGAGCAGGAACCCGATCCCGGTTCGGCGCGCCGGCGGCTGATCCGGATGACCGCCGAGGGCCTGCGCGTGCACGAGCGCGCGCAGGCCACCATCGGGGTGATCGAATCGGTGCTGGTGGAGCGCGTCGGCCCGGACGCCGTCCGCGCCCTGCGCACCGCACTCGTCGCCGACTGGGGCGTGCCCCCGCTGGTCACCGCTCCCTGAGCGGCCTCACGAGACCGCGTCCCGTTGCGGCGCGGGCGCCGGGAGCACGACGATGCGCTGCACGGCCCGGCTGAGCACCAGCACCCCCACGACGATCAGCAGGGCCCCGCACGCCTCGGGCACGAGCCACCAGCCGGTGCGGACGCGTTCGCCGAAGAGGGTGATGCCGAGGGCCAGGCTCACCACCGCGTCCCCGATGGTCAGCGCGGGCTGCGCCGCGGCCAGCGGACCGGCCTGCAACGCGTTCTCCAGCAGCAGTACGGCGGCGACACCGGCGAGCGCGAAGCCGTACGTCTGCCAGGACCGCAGGAACGCCGGCAGGCCGTGGTCGGCGAAGGTGCCGCTGGCCGACTTCAGCAGGGCCGCGGTCAGGGCGTTGCCGGTCGCGGAGGCGGCGGCCAGCAAGGCCGCGCGCCGGGCCGGCGGGCGGCCCCGGCCGGCCAGCAGCACCGCGGCGCCCATCACGGCGACACCCAGGACCAGCGCCGGGATCCACCGGGCGAGCGGCGCCTGGTCGGCCGCGCCGCGCGGGGCCGCCGCCACCAGCAGGACGGCGAGGCCCGTCACACAGCCGCCGACGCCCCACCAGCCCGAGCGCGGCAGCCGCCGGCGCATCAGCACGCCGCCGACCAGCAACGCGAAGGGCAGTTCCAGGATGAACAGCGGCTGGACCAGCGCGAGTGGACCGTTGACCAGGGCCAGACTCTGGAACAGCGCGGCGCAGATCACGCCGGCCATGCCGATGACCCAGTACGGCCGGCGCACCAGCTCCGCGAGGAGCCGCAGTCCGCCGCGGCTGCTGGCCGAGGCCGCCTTGCGCTGGAACGCGGTGCCCACGGCGTTGCTCGCCGCTCCCGCGACGCCGAACACCGCGGCGAGTTCGATCACGACCGCCTCCTGCCCGTGACAGACCTCCCGGCCCGAGGACCGGACTCCTTCAGCCTACGGAAGGCCGCCCGGCCGCGCGCACGCCGAGGACGGGCCCCGCCCGCTCAGCTGGCGCGGGTGCCGCCGCCGCGCCGGATACGGCCCAGCAGGTCCCGGTGGTACGCCGCGAGCCGGCCGGCCGGCACCGGGGCCGGGCTCCCGGAGAGGGTGTACCAGGTGTCGTCGCCGTAGTGCTGCACGGCGACGCGCACGCTGTGGCCGTCCGGCAGGAGGAGGGTCGCCACGGTGAGGTCACCGGTCAGGACGCCGGCTTCGTCGGTCATCGCGCCGCCGGGCCCGGCCGTGACCCGGTCGACGTAGCTGTTGACGCTGGGAGGCATGTTCATGGCCGCAGGCTTCCATCCTCCCGGCCGGGCCGCCCCGCACCGCGCGGACACCGTGTCCGCGTGTCGCCGGGTCGGACGTGCGGCCGGCGGGCCGCCGGCCCTCCGGGGACGGCTCACCCGAACAGCGGGAACCGGTCCGCCACCGGGCCCAGCGCGGCACGCTCGGCGTCGGTCAGTGCGGTCCGGCCGGTGCCCACGCGCGCGTAGTGGGCGTCGCTCCACTCCGGCAGGGCGGGGCCGCCGAGCAGCCCGTCCAGGGTGGCGCGCACCGCGGCCAGCCCTTCGGGTGAGGGGCCCGGGGCCAGCGGGAGGGCCACCGTCAGGTCGAGATGGTGGACCGTCGCCTCCACCGCGAGCGTGGTGATCAGGTCGCCGGCCGTCAGCACATGCCCCTGCGTGGCCACCCGGCGTCCGGGATCGGCCTGCTCCGCCGCGTGCACGGCCGCCGCCAGCGTCTCCAGGTACGCCTCCTTCAGCTGCCCGAAGTCGAGGAACATGCTGCCGTTGACCCGCGCGTAGCGCCGGCCGTGCGCCGCCCCGGTGGTGTCCGGGCGCCAGTCCCGCCAGTACGTCACCGCGTCCCGGTCGGCGGGCTCCTCCGTGAGGGTGTGCAGGGCCACCAGGGCACGCCGGGCGTCGGCCAGGCAGTGGAAGACGAGGTCGCGCACCGCCCAGCCCGTGCAGCCGGTCGGCTGCCACGACTCCTCGTCGCCGAGGCCGGCGACCACCGCCGAGGCGGCCTCGTAGGAGGCGCGCAGGGTCCGTGCCCGGCCCGTCGTGTCCCCACCCGTCATGCCGCAGCCCCTTCCCTCCGTACCGGCACGATCATCGTAGGCGGCCGGAGCGGGCGGACCCCGGCGGCTGCCCGCGAACCGGCGCCTACACGCGGCTCGACGTGGCCGTGTCCGCGGACAGCCGCTGGGCGGCGTAGACCGGGAGCACCGACAGCAGGACGAGGACCGCGGCCACGACGTTCACCACCGGTGCCTGCCGTGGCCGGGCCAGATTGTCGTAGATCCACAGCGGGAGGGTCTGGACGCCGGGACCGGAGGTGAAGGTGGTGACCACGATCTCGTCGAAGGACAGCGCGAAGGCGAGCAGGGCGCCCGCCAGCAGCGCGGAGCGCACCAGCGGGAAGGTGACGTCCGCGAACGCCCGGAAGGTGGTCGCGCCGAGGTCCATGGCCGCCTCCTCGTACGAACCGGCCGTACGGCGCAGCCGGGCCACCACGTTGTTGAAGACCACCACGACACAGAACGTGGCGTGCCCGACGATCACCGTGAACAGCCCGAGGCCCACCCCGAGCGGCTCCAGCACGGTGCCGAAGGCCGAGTTCAGCGCGATGCCCGTGACGATGCCGGGCAGCGCGATCGGCAGCACCACCAGGAAGGACACCGTGTCCCGGCCGAAGAAGCGGTGCCGGGCCACCGCGAACGCCAGGAGGGTGCCGAGCATCAACGCGAGGGCGGTGGCCCCGAGCCCGGCCTTCACCGAGACCCACAGCGCCTGGCGGACACCGGGGTTGTGCGCCGCCACCGACCACCACCGCGCGGTCAGCCCCGGCGGCGGCCAGCCCGCGCTGCGGTCGGGGTTCAGGGAGTTGAGCAGGACCAGCAGCAGCGGGGCGTAGATCACCGCGAAACCGAGCCCGGCGCCGGTCCGCAGGGCGATGCGCGCGGCGCGGCCGAGACGCATGGTGCTCCTTCCTCCGGGTTCCTACAGGGTGTCGAGGGCGCCCGTACGGCGGACCGCCAGCAGGTACAGGACGATCACGGCCACGGGCACGGTGCCGAGCGCGGCGGCCATGGGCAGGTCGAGGTCGATGTTCGCGTACACGAGGTTGCCTACGAGCTGGGTCTTGCCGCCCACGATCTGCACGGTGATGTAGTCGCCGAGGCTCAGCGAGAAGGTGAAGACGGAACCGGCGGCGACGGACGGCAGCACCAGGGGCAGCACGACCGAGCGGAAGGTGCGGCCCGGCCGGGCCCCGAGGTCGGCGGAGGCGTCGAGCAGCCCGGCCGGCACCTGTTCGAGCGCGGTGTGCACCGGCAGGATCATGTACGGCAGCCACAGGTACGTCAGCGTGAGCACCGTGGCGGGCAGGCCGTAGCCGGGGCCGTGCAGTCCGAACGGGGCCAGCAGCCAGTCGGCGAGCCCGCCCCGGGACAGGATCAGCCGCCAGGCGTACACCTTGACCAGGTAACTCGCCCACAGCGGGGTGAGGATCGCCGCCACCAGCAGCGGACGCCGGCGCGGCGGGGCGAGGCGGGCGGTGTAGAACGCGACCGGGAAGGCGAGCACCGCGCACAGCACGGTCACCGCGAGGGCCACCACGACGCTGCGCAGGACGACCTGCCGGAAGACCGGTGTCGTCAGCAGCGCGTGGAAGTTGTCCGCCGACCAGACCTTCACCACCTGGGAGGTGAAGGAGTCCGTCGTCCAGAAGGCGGAGACGAACAGGACCGCCAGCGAGCCGAGGTAGAGGACGGTGAGCCAGAGCAGCGGGGCGGTGAGCAGGAGCGTCAGCCGCAGCCGGGGCCCGCGGTGCAGGAGCGAGGCGAGCCGCCGGACGGTGCCCCGGCCGGCGGCGGCCGGCACGTCGGTCGGCACGACTCAGCCCTTGATCCCGGTCCAGGCCCGGACCCACTCGGCGTACGGCACGCACGTCACGTCCCTGCGGCCGTCCAGGCACTGCTCGATGGGCGTGTTCCAGAAGGCGATCCTCTTCCAGTAGCCCTCGTCGGCCGCGTGGTAGGCCGCGCAGAAGTTCTTGTCCTCGGTCTCCGCGCAGGCCCGGGAGTTGGCCGGTGCCTCGCCGAAGTACTCGGCGACCTGGGCGTTGACCTTGGGCGAGACGATCCAGTCCAGCCATTTGTAGGCGCAGTTGGGGTGCTTGGCCTTGCTGGAGACCATCCAGGTGTCCGACCAGCCGGTCGAACCCTCCTTGGGCACCAGCGTCTTCACCTTCGCGCCCTCGTCGGCGGCGAGTTGGGCGATCACCTGCCAGGTCGTGCCGAGCACCGAGTCGCCGCTCTTGAAGGCCGAGACCTCCTTCAGGTAGTCGCTCCAGTACTCGCCGATGTTCGCGTTCTGCCGCTTCAGCAGCGCCACGGCCGCGTCGAACTGCTTCCGGTCGAGCGCGTACGGGTTCTCGATCCTCAACTCCGGCCTGGCGGACTTGAGATACAGGGCCGCGTCGGCGATGTAGATCGGCGAGTCGTAGGCGGTGACGTGCCCCTTGTACCGGGCGGCGCCGTCGAAGACGGCCGACCAGGAGGTGGGCGCGGGCCGCACCTTCTCGGTGTCGTACATCAGCAGATTGGCGCCCCGGCCGTGCGGGATGCCGTACATCCGGCCCTCGGCGGAGTTCCAGGGGCCGTTCTTCAGCCCGCTGAAGACGTCCTTGTAGTTCGGGACCAGGCCGGTGTTGACGGGGGCCGCGTCACCGGAGGCGATCAGGCGCAGCGAGGCGTCCCCGGAGGCGGAGACGGCGTCGTACGCGCCGGTCTTCATCAGCTTGACCATCTCGTCCGAGCTGGCGGCGACCTTGGCGCGGACCTGGCACCCGGTCCGCTTCTCGAAACCGCTGACCCAGTCGGCGTGGGGGTCGTCGGAGCCGTCCTCGACATAGCCGGCCCACGCGATCAGGTTGACCTGGCCCTCGGTCCGGCCCAGTGCCGCCGGTGCCTTCAGGTCCGGCGGGTGGAGGCCGGTGGCGGAGGGACCGCCGGACCCGGAGGAGTCGCAGGCGGCGGCGAGCAGCAGCGCGGCGGCACCGAGGGCCGCGGCGCGTGCGGTACGGGTGAGGCGCACGGCGTTCCTCCAAGGGGAGAGGACGGGTAAGGGACCAAGGGCAGAGGACGGGATCAGGAAGTCAGGAAGGGAGCCGGACGGTGTGCCGGCGGTGCCACGCCAGGCGGACCCGGGTGCCCCGGTAGGCGGCGGCGTCCGCCGAGGAGGTCTCCAGGTTCTGCTGGAGCGCGGTCAGCCGGCCGCCGCCGTCCAGGTCGACCACGAAGCGGGTGGCGTCCCCGAGGTAGACGACCTCGGCCACGGTGCCGGTGGCGGTGGCGTGGTCCGGCTCGTCCGGCGCGGCAAACTCCTTCAGGAGGCGGATCTTCTCCGGGCGGATGCTGTAGGTGCCCGGAGCGCCGGCGATCCGGTGGGCCGTCTCGCCGTCGAGCAGGTTCGAGACGCCGACGAAAGAGGCGACGAACGCGGTCGCCGGGCGCTCGTAGATCTCCGCGGGCGTGCCGGTCTGGGCGATGCGGCCCTGGTCGACGACGGCGATCCGGTCGCTCATGGTCAGGGCCTCCTCCTGGTCGTGGGTGACGAGGACGAAGGTGATGCCCACCTCCCGCTGGAGCGCCTTGAGTTCGCCCTGCATCTGCTCGCGCAGTTTCAGGTCGAGCGCGCCGAGCGGTTCGTCCAGCAGCAGCACGCGGGGCCGGCCGACGAGCGCCCGGGCCAGTGCGACGCGCTGGCGCTGACCGCCGGACAGCTCGCGGGGACGCCGCTGCCCGTAGCCTTCGAGGCGGACCTCGGCGAGCGCCTTGCGGGCGCGGACCAGCCGTTCGGCCTTCGGCACCTTGCGGACCCGCAGCCCGTAGGCGACGTTCTGCTCGACCGTCATGTGCGGGAAGAGCGCGTAGTCCTGGAAGACGGTGTGCACGTCCCGTTCGAACGGCGCCAGACCGGTGACCTCCTGTCCCGCGAGTTCGATCCGGCCGTGGTCGGGCGTCTCGAACCCGGCGATCAGCCGCAGCAGGGTCGTCTTCCCGGAGCCGGACGGGCCGAGCATCGAGAAGAACTCGCCGTCCCGTATCTCCAGGTCGACGCCGGCCACGGCGGCCGTCGCGCCGAACGCCTTCCGCAGGCCCTGCAGCCGGATCGCCATTCCCTCCATACGGGAACCTTTCTGGCGCGCTGAACGTTGACCGCAAACATATGAAGTCATAGGTCATAGCTCAAGAGGGCCTTAGGGTAAAGGTTGTGTCAACGCGCGAGGTGGTGACCGTGAGGCAGGACGAGACAGAGGGCGGCGCCCGCCGGGCCGTCTTCAGCCCGGTGGACAGCCGGGCCCGCGTGGACGCGGTCGTCCACCGCATCGGCGACGCCATAGAACTGGGCCTCCTCGCCGACGGCGAGCAGTTGCCCGGCGAGAGCGAACTCGCCGGACGGCTCGGCGTCTCCACGGTCACCCTGCGCGAGGCGCTCATGGCGCTGCGGCAGCAGGGCCTGGTCACCACCCGGCGGGGCCGGGGCGGCGGCAGCTTCGTCTCGCTGCCCGAGGTCCCCGCCGACGACCGGCTCCGGGACCGGCTGCGCGGCTGGAGCACCGAGGAACTGCGCGACCTCGGCGACCACTGGGCCGCGCTGTCCGGCGCCGCCGCCCGGCTCGCCGCCGGGCGCACCGAACCCGCCGACCTCCGGCCGCTGCGCCGTACGGCGCGGGAGCTGGCCCGGGCCGGGGACGCGGCGGCGCGCGGCCGGCTGTACGGCCGCTTCCACGTCGAACTCGCCGCCGCCGCCCAGTCCGCCCGGCTCACCCGCGCACAGGTCGCCCTCCAGAGCGAGGTGGGCGCGCTGCCCTGTCTCGTCCTCGCCGAGGACGCCTGTCGTGAAGAAGTTGCGGACCGGCACCGCCGCCTCGTCGCCGCGGTGCAGGATGGGGCCGACCACACGGCCGGCACGCTGGCCGAGCGGTGCGTCAGGGAGACGACGGCGCGGCTCGTCGCCGTACGCCTCACGCTCTGACCGTGCCGCGTCCGGTTCCCGTCCGCTGGAGGACACCATGGACGTCAGGTCCCGGCTCGCCGCCGTCGGCACCGAACCGGAGACCTGGGTGGCCGCACAGGTGGGCGGTGCGCTGGAAGCCGTCTTCGAGGCGGTCGCCGCCACCCGCGCCGACACCGCGGCCCTGCTGCGCCGGGTGGCCGCCGAGGGGCGCCGGCCCGTCAGCCGCGACCTCGCCGCCCTGCGCCCCGGACTGCACCTGCGGCTGGACCGGGAAGCGCTCGTCTCGGGGGCCGGCTTCGTCGCGGACCCCGGGCTGCTGGCCGATGCGCCGGCCTGGCTGGAGTGGTGGCAGTCGGGCGCCGACGGTGTCGTACGCCCGCTGCTGCTCGATCTCGACCCCGGCCGGTCGGCCTACGCCGACTACACGCACTGGGACTGGTTCGCGCTGCCCCGCGCCACCGGACGCCGGGCCGTGGCGGGCCCGTACGTGGACTACCTCTGTTCCGACGAGTACAGCCTCACGCTGTCCGAACCGGTCTGGTTCCAGGGGAGGTTCGCCGGGGTGGCGGCGGCCGACGTGTATCTGCGGCACTTCGAGGCGGCGGTGCTCCCGCTGCTGCGCGGCCTCGCCCGCCCGGCCCGGCTGGTGAACGCCCGCGGCCGGGTCGCCGCCTCCGCCGACGCGGCCCACCTCGCCGGCTCCCTCACCAAGGGCCCGGACTTCGGCGACGTCCTCGCCACCGCCCGGCCCCGCACCTGCGAGGGGCTGCGGCTGGTGCCGTGCCGGGGCGTGCCCCTGGTGCTGGTCCTGGCCTGAGGGCGGCCGAGCGGGCGGTGGCGCGCACGCGGCCCCGGACCGCGGGTGTGGCGGTCCGGGGCCGGGGGGGGGCGGGGCCGCCTGGGCGCGGTGGCGCCTTGGCGACCGCGGCGCCGTGGTGGTGCGGCGCCGTGGCGGTGTGGGCCGGGCGGTGTCGTGGTGCCCGGCGGGCGCGGGCCGGTGCGGGCGGGAGCCGGTTCAGGCGCCTGCCGGTTCGGGCATGGGCCCGTGCGGGCTCACGCCCGTGCGGACTCAGGCCGCGAGGCGCTTGGCGAGGTCCCGCGCCCGGGTGGCGGCGTCCGCCAGGGCGCGGTCGCGGGAGGCCTCGTACAGCGGGACCAGCTCGGACATCGCCGGGTTCTGCGTCGCCGCGGTCAGCTCCGGGACGATGAACTCCACGTCCATGCCGAAGGCGTCGGCGAAGACGGCCTTGAGGTAGTTCTGCACGTACTCGTATCCCTCGCGCGGTGTGCCCGGTGCGTACGAGCCGCCGCGGCTGGCGACTATGGTCACCGGGGTGCCCTTGGCGGAGGGCGACGCGCCCGCGGTGCGGCCGATCAGGACCACGTTGTCCACCCAGGCCTTGAGGGTCGACGGGATCGAGTAGTTGTACATCGGGGCGCCGATCAGCACCGCGTCGGCCTGCTCCAGCTCCTCGATCAGCTTGACGCGTTCGGCGAAGGCGGCGGCCTGCTCCGGAGTGTGGTCGGCCGGGTCGACGAAGCCGGCGAGGTGCGCGTCGGCGGTGATGTGGGCGACGGGCTGCGCCGCCAGGTCGCGGTAGACGACCGTGCCCTCCGGGTGCTCCTCCTCCCAGTGCTTGCGGAAGGTTTCCGTCACGGCGCGGGAGGCGGACGCCCCGGCCGGGAAGAGGGACGAGTCGATGTGCAGCAGCGTGGCCATGGATGTCTCCGGGGAAAGGGCTGGGCAGCCGGACGCCGGGAGCGTTGGGCTGATGTTTCGTACTGGACTATGTTTACCACATGAGCTTACTTTTCTTCAGCACCCTACGGCGGGGTAGTAGCATGAGGTAATGGACGAGAACCACGACAGCGCGGCCTGCAAGCGGGTGGACGACGGCATCACCCGTGTCTTCCAGCTCCTCGGCAAGCGCTGGAGCGGGCCGATCGTGGCCGTCCTGGTGGAACAGCCCGCGTACTTCGCCGACCTCCGCCGGGCCATCCCCGGCATCAGCGAACGCATGCTCTCCGACCGGCTCGCCGAACTCGGCGCGGCCGGGCTGCTCCTGCGCGAGGTCGACGAGGGCCCGCCCCTGCGCGTGTCCTACCGGCTGACCGGCGCCGGCGCGGCCCTGGAACCGGCGCTCCGCGAACTGGCGCAGTGGGCCAAGACCCACCTGCCGGAAGCCTCGGCATGCCCGGGAACCAGCCTGGAACGACCGACCCGGGCACCGGCCTAGGATCTGTCCGCAGTGCCGGCCCCGGCGCCGGTCAGTCGACCGGCCAGGTGTGCACCGGGGCGTTGAGGTGCATGTAGTCGATGTACACCTGCGTCATCCGGCGCAGCGCCTCGTGCCGGCCTGAGTGGGTGGTGGCGGCGAGGTGGTGGAACATCTCCTTCTGCCACACCGCCCCGTTGCGCGCCGTCACACAGCGCTGCTCGATCACGCCGAGCAGCGGCTCCCGCCAGGCGGCGTCCATGCCGGACAGCTCCAGGCCCCGGTGCGCGAGCGGCAGCAGCCGGCGCAGCACCAGTTCCGGCGCCGGCACCTCGCCCATCCCGGGCCAGTACAGCGGCGCGTCGATGCCGTACCGGGCGGCGGTGTGCAGGTTGTCCTCGGCGGCGGCGAAGGACATCCGCGACCACACCGGCCGGTCCTCCTCCACCAGGGCGCGGGTGAGGCCGTAGTAGAAAGCGCCGTTGGCGAGGGTGTCGGCGACGGTCGGCCCGGCGGGCAGCACCCGGTTCTCCACCCGGATGTGCGGCCGGTCGTGGGCTACGGCGTACACCGGCCGGTTCCAGCGGTAGATCGTGCCGTTGTGCAGGGTGAGTTCGGACAGTTCCGGGACGTCGCCGCGGTCCAGGGTCTCCGCCGGGTCCTGCTCGTCGCACAGGGGCAGCAGGGCCGGGAAGTAGCGCAGGTTCTCCTCGAACAGGTCGAACACGCTGGTGATCCACCGCTCCCCGAACCACACCCGGGGCCGTACTCCCTGCACCTTGATCTCCTCCGGGCGGGTGTCGGTGGCCTGCTCGAACAGCGGGATCCGCGTCTCGTGCCACAGCTCCTTGCCGAAGAGGAACGGCGAGTTGGCCGCGAGCGCGACCTGCACCCCGGCGATCGCCTGCGCCGCGTTCCAGTAGCCGGCGAACTCCTCGGGCGACACCTGGAGATGGAACTGCGTACTGGTGCACGCGGCCTCCGGGGTGATGGTGTCCGCGTAGGTCCGCAGCCGGTCGGCGCCGTCGATCTCGATGCGCAGGTCCTCGCCGCGGGCCGCGAAGACCTGGTCGTTGAGCAGCCGGTAGCGGGGGTTCTCCGACAGCGCGCCCTCGCCGATCTCCTCCTGCCGCAGGGTGGGCAGGATTCCGACCGTGATCAGCCGGGTGCCGACCGACCGGGCGCGCTGTTCGGCGTGGTTCAGCGCGGCCCGGATCTCCGCCTCCCAGGCGTCCGGGCCGCCCGCGACCAGCCGTCGCGGCGGGACGTTGATCTCCAGGTTGAAGCGGCCCAGCTCGGTGGACCACGCCGGGTCGGAGATCGCCTCCAGCACATCGCTGTTGCGCATCGCCGGCTCGGCGTCCTCGTCCACCAGGTTCAGTTCGATCTCCAGGCCCACCTGGGGCCGCTCCGCGTCGAAGCGCGCCTCGCGCAGCATCTGCGCGAACGCCTCCAGGCACCTCTGCATCTTGGTCCGGTACCGGCGGCGGTCCTCGCGGGTGAAGACGAGCGCCGGAACGTCACGCCCCATCGGCCCTCCACCGGTCGCCTGGTCGGACACCTCTCTCCACCAGCGTCCCACCGGTACGCCCGGCGCACCACGGGGGTCGGTGGCACCATGGTGGTCGGCGGCGGCCCGTGCGGGCGGCGGCTTCCCGGGTGGGGGCGGCTGTCGCTCCCGCGCCTTGGCCGTGCGGGGCCGTGGCGCTTTCCCGTGCGGGTCCGTGGCACCTTCCCGTGCCGGTCCGTGGCGTCCCGTGGTGGCCCGTCCTCGCCGATGGCGGGCCACCGGTCCTGCGTGCGGGAGCGCTGCGGGAGTGCGGGAGGGGACCGGCCGGTCAGGCGGACTTGCGGGCCACGCCGCCGTAGAAACCGATCTCCTCGGACCGGGGCGGCGGCGGGGCGTCCGGGCGCCAGAACGGCACCTGGGCCAGGCCCGGTTCGACCAGCTCGAAACCGTCGAAGAACCGCTCCACCTCGGCGCGGGTGCGCAGGTTCAGCGAGGCGGTGGCGTTGGTGTAGACGTCCTGGGCGGCGGAGCGGTCGGCGAAGTCACCCGTCGCGTGCGACAGCACCAGGAAGCTGCCGGCGGGCAGCGCGTCGCGCAGGGTGGCGACGACCTCGGCGGGCCGGTCCGTGTCGGCGAGGAAATGCAGGATGGCGACGAGGAGTACGGCGACCGGCTGGTCGAAGTCGATGAGCTGGCGGATGTCCGGGTGGTCCAGGACGGCCCGCGGCTCACGCAGGTCGCCCAGGACGATGCGGGTCGTACCGGATCGGCTGAGCAGGGCGTTTCCATGCGCGGCGACGATCGGGTCGTTGTCGACGTAGGCCACGCGCACATCGGACGCCACCTTCTGCGCGACCTCGTGCACGTTCGGCGAGGTGGGCAGTCCGGTGCCGATGTCCAGGATCTGCCGGATCCCGCTGCCCACCACGTAGCGCACGGCGCGCTGGAGGAAGGCGCGGTTCGCCCGGACGCCGATCCGTGCCTCGGGGGCCGCGGCGGCGAGCCGGTCGCCGGCCTGCTGGTCCACCTCGTAGTTGTCCTTGCCGCCCAGCAGGTAGTCGTAGATCCGCGCGGGATGGGGTCTGCTGGTGTCGATGGTGACGGCCTCGACGCCGTTCTCTGTCACGCTGTGCTCCTCTCCACGGTCGGTACGGCCTCGGCCCGCACCGGCCGGGCCCAGCTTCCCATATCAACTTCCCGGGCGGCGCAGGGAGTTCCCGCAGGTCGTCGACGGGGGTCGAGGGGCGGGGGAGCGGGGTGCGGGCGCCGGGGACGCGGACGGGAGCGGGGCGGGCCGGCGGCTGGGGTGAGCGGAGGGGACGAGCGCTCCTCTTTCACCCGCCCGGACCCCTGCGGATGGCGCGGGCGGGCGCGGTGGCGGAGGGTCGGAGCAGGACCGGCGACCGGCGGTGCGGGTTCGCGCGCCGGTCGTGTCCGTGGACCGGCGCGCCGCCCCGGCCGCCCAGGCGTCGGCGGTCCGGCCGGCAGGGGCGGGGAACGGTCATCCACGCGCTCGGGCCATTCCCCGCCCCGTCGGTCGCCGCCCCACCTGCTCAGTTGGGATTTCCCACGCACTCGCATCTGACTTGAGCATCCCGCTTGCCGAGGGAAACCGATCGGTTTACGGTGGGTGGAAACCGATCGGTTTTCCCGTCTGGAGACGCACATGACCTCGATCAAGAACTCCGTCGCGCTGGTCACCGGCGGCAGCCGCGGGCTGGGCAAGGCGCTGGTGGAAGAGCTGTACGCGCGCGGCGCCGCCAAGGTGTACGCGACGGCCCGCGACCCCCGCACCGTCACCCATCCCGACGCCGTGCCCCTCGCGCTGGAGGTCACCGACCCGCAGTCCGTCCAGGCCGCGGCGACGGCGGCGCCCGACGTCACCGTCCTCGTCAACAACGCCGGCATCTCGCTCGGCGCGCACTCCTTCCTCGACGCCCCGCTCGACGACGTACGCCGGGAGTTCGAGACCAACTTCTTCGGCCCGCTGCTGGTCACCCGGGCCTTCGTGCCGATCCTCCAGCGCAACGGCGGCGGTCACCTGCTCAACGTCCACTCCGCGCTCTCCTGGGTCGGGCTCGCCGGCTCCTACAGCGCGACCAAGGCCGCCCTGTGGTCCCAGACGAACTCCCTGCGCCTGGAGCTGGCCCCGCGCGGCATCGGCGTGACCGGGCTGCACGTCGGCTACGTCGACACCGACATGACCGCGCAGGTGGACGCGCCCAAGTCCAGCCCCCACCAGGTCGCCGCGCTCGCCCTCGACGGCGTGGAGACCGGGGCGTACGAGGTGCTGGCGGACGACGTCAGCAGGCAGGTCAAGGCCGGTCTGTCCGGAGACCTCGCGGCCATGTATCCCCAGCTCTCGGCTCAGCGGTCCTGACAGAAGTCGTCGCCGGGCTCCGGCCCGGGGATGACCGGCGACTACGTCACCATCAGCGACAACTCCACCCGCGGGGGCGCCCGGGCCGTCCAGGCCCCCTACGCCGGCACTGACGGGCGGTCCTACCCCGCGCCCAACCAGACCTTCTGCCTCCACCCCACACCCCAGTAGGCCCCCGACGCGCGCTCGGCGCCAAGGCGTTCCGCGTCGCTGTGCCCCGGCCGTCACGGGTGGCCGGGGCACAGCACTACGACGAGAGCAGACCTGCGCCGAGCGCCGGCCCGCGCACCGCGGCGGTCAGAAGTGGGTTCCGCCGTCGACGCGGATCTCCGTGCCCGTGATGAACGCGCCGTCCCGGGAGGCCAGCATCGCCACGACGGACGCCACCGTCTCCGGTCCGGCGAAGCCCTGGCCGAGGGCCGGGGACAGCTTGGCGAACAGGGTCATGTCGGCGTCGGCGGGCAGGCCCGGCCCCGTGCTCTGGCCGCTGGCACCGCTGCCGTCGGTCATGCCGCTGGAGATGGAGCCCGGCTGGACGGCGGTGAAGCGGATGCCCCGGCCGGCGTACTCGGCCGCGAGCGCGTGCGTCATCGACTGGATGCCGCCCTTGCTCGCCGCGTACGCCGCCATATAGGGGTGCGCGAACGCGGCGGAGGTGGAGCTGAAGTTGACGACCGCGGCGTCCCGGCCGGCCAGCAGCGCCGGTATCGCCTCGCGGATCATCAGGAAGGTGCCGACGAGGTTCACCTGGAGGACGCGGGTGAAGTCCGGGAGGCTCGTGCGGTCCGTGTGTGAGGAGCGCAGGATCCCGGCGGCGTTGACCAGCACGTCCAGACCGCCGAGCGAGGCGATCGCCGCGGCCGTCCCGGCACGCACGGAGGTCTCGTCGGCGACGTCGATGACCAGGGTCGTCAGCCGGTCCGCCAAGCCGCCGGCCTTCTCCGCGGTGTCCCGAAGGCCCCGTTCGCTCACGTCCGCGGCGACCACGCTGCCGCCCTCGGTGAGGACACGCAGCACGGTGGCCTGGCCGATGCCGGAGCCGCCTCCGGTGATCAGCACGCGGCGGCCGTCGTAGCGGTTCATGTGTGTTTCTCCTGCCCGGCCCGCCGGGGTGCGGCGAGCCCTGTGGGACGCCGGTTCTCTTGCCGTCCGGCGCCTCGGTGTCCTTCACGTTACGCCGTTGTGGCACGTTTTGCCACGTCGGCATCACATGCCATTTGGCTGTCCGGGGCCGTACGCGCTGACTGCCCGGGGCCGTACGCTTCAGAGGTGAGCACGAAGCCGCCGCCCTCCTCCCTGACCGAGCGCCGCAAGGCCGCGACCCAGCTCGACATCGCCCACGCGGCGGCCGGGCTGTTCGCCGCCCAGGGCCCGCACGCGACCACCGCCGAGGAGATCGCCCGGCACGCGGGCGTCGCGCTGCGCACCTTCTACCGCTACTTCCGCTCCAAGCAGGACGCGGTGAGTCCGCTGCTCGCGGCCGGGGCCGACCGGTGGCGGGCGCTGCTGGAGGCGGCCGAGCCCGGGGCCGGTCTGTTCCGGGCGCTGGCGACGGCGGTGGAGCAGTCGCTCGCCGCGCCGGACGAGGAGGCCGCCGAGGCGCTGCTGCGGACCCGGGGGCTGCTGCGCGCCGCCGCGGACGATCCCGCGCTGCGCGCGGTGTGGTACCGGGTGAACCAGGAGTCCGAGGAGCGGCTCGTCCCGGTCGTCGCCCGCCTGGCGCAGGCGGGTCCGGACGCGCTGGAGGTGCGCCTGGTCGCGGCGGCGGCCACGGACGCGATCCGCATCGCGCTGGAGACCTGGGCCGGCACGGAGGCCGGCGTCACGGGCGAGGGCTCCCCGGCCGCGCTCGCGCTCCGGTGCCTGCACCGGCTACTGGGCGGCACGGAGCCACCGACGCCGACGCCGACGCCGACGCCGACGCCGACGCCGACGCCGACGGCGGACGGCACGCCGTAACCGCTGACGGCCAGCTACCGGCTGCTGACCACCGAGCCGACCGTCGACCACCGAGCCGGCTGCCGATCACCGAGCCGGCTGCCGGCTGCCGGCTGCCGGCTGCCGAGCCAGCTGCCGGCTGCCGACCACCGAGCCGACCGCCGACCACCGAGCCGGCTGCCGACCGCCGAGCCGGCTGCCGGCCGCCCACCGCCGAGCCGCAGCCGACCGCCGATGGCCGTACCCGCCGTCCGCGGCGACCGGTGGCGACCCGCGGCGACCGCCCGCGACCTGCGGCAGGGCCGGACGCCGACGCCGACGGCCGACGGCACGCCGTAACCGCTGACTGCCGACCGCCGATCACCGAGCCGACCGTCCCCTAGCTGGCTGCCGGCCGCCGATGGCCGTTCCGCCGTCCGCAGCTTCCGGCCGCGACCGACGGCTACCCACGGCTCCCGGCCGCGACCCGCCGCAGGCCCGATTGTCAGTGCCTGCCCCTACCGTGAACAGCAGTCGGGGACCTGCCGGAACGGCCGCGGGTCCAGCTGGGGGAGAGGTCTGCCATGTCCGCGGTGTCCGCGCTGTCGACGACGTATCTGGAGCTTTCGCAGGAGGGCGGCGGCGCCCACAAGTTCTACGAGGTGGCGGTCGACGGCCGGGTGGTGACGGTGCGGTACGGCAGGATCGGCGCCGAAGGGCAGACCCAGACCTCCACCTTCCCGACCGAGGAGAAGGCGCGGGCCGCCGCCGCGCGGAAGGTCGGCGAGAAGGTCCGCAAGGGATACGCGCCGGCCGTCCGCGGACAGCGCCCGCCCCGCGCGGTGACCCGCCGTCAGGTCGGCTCCGCCCCGTCCACCGCGCGGGCCGTGGCACCGGTGCTGTGGCGGTTCCGCACCGGCTCCGCCGCGTTCGGTATCCACGTCGACGACGAGCGCTGCTGGGTGGGGAACCAGGCCGGCGACGTCTACACCCTGGACCACGAGGGCGCCGTCCTGGCCCGCTTCAGCCTTCCCGACGGCGTGAAGTGCCTGGTCGCCGACGACTTCTGGATCTACGCCGGCTGCGACGACGGCAAGGTGTACGACCTCTCCGCCAAACTCCCCTTCGCCGCCTACGACATCGCCGCGGACGTCGACATCTTCTGGCTGGACATCCACGAGGGCGTCCTCGACGTCTCGGACCGCGCGGGCGGACTCACGGTCATCGACCACGAGGACGAACACCAGTGGTCCCGCCGCAGCCAGGGCGAGCACGCCTGGATGGTGCGCGCCGACGACCGGGCCGTGTACCACGGCCACCACCGGGGCGTCACCGCCTACGCGCCGGACGGCGGCGGCCAGTTGTGGCACACGCCCACCCACGGCGGCGTGCTCTTCGGCTGGCAGGAGGAGGACGCGGTGTACGCGGGCACCGCGCACCGCGTGGTCCAGCGGCTGTCGAAGGCCACCGGCGCCGTCGAGGCGACGTACGCGTGCGACGGCCCGGTGTACTCGTGCGCCACCTCACCCGGCGGCCGGTTCGTCTTCGCCGGTGACGCGGCCTCCTCCGTGTACTGCTTCGACCGGGACGGCCGGCGGCTGTGGAAGCTGGGCACGGGCGGCGGTTCGGCGCTGTCGATGCAGTACCGCGACGAGCGGCTGTACCTGGTCACCACCGACGGCTCGCTGGTGTGCGTGGACGCGAGCGAGGCGGCCGTCGCCGCGGCCCAGGAGGGCACGGTGCCGGTGGTGCGGGACGTGAAACTGGCCGCCGCCCTGCCGGCGTACGCCCCCGCCACGGGCGCGGCAGCGGTGTCCGCGGTCGAGCGGGCGCCCGCCGGGTCGGTGGTGGTCGAGTGCGTCCAGGAGGACGGCCGGGTGCGGGTGCACGTGATATCGGACGGCTACGACTCCTCCTGGAACGTCCAGTTCCCCCGCGCGATACGCGAACCCGGCGCGCGCTACGTGGTCGACGCCCTGCACCCGGCGGCAGGCGGCTTCTACCGGGTCCGCGGCGACATCCACCGCCTGCTCTGACCCGGCGGGACGGGCACGCCCGGCCCGGTGCGGGCCGGGGGAGCGGTCGTCCGGGTCAGCGGTGTGCCGTCGGTGCGCGCTCCAGCGTCTCCCGGGCGGCGGGCAGCGCTCGGGCGCGGTCCTCGGGGACCAGGCCGATGCGGGTACGGCGGTCCAGCAGGTCGGACTCGTCCAGCGCGCCCTCGTGCCGGGCCGCCCAGAGCAGTTCCGCGCGGGTGACGGGGTGGCCCGGGAGCACGGGCTCGGCCAGGGCGGGGTCCTGGACGGCGAGGGCGTGGACGGCCACGGCCTCGGTGCCGTAGCGGCGGATCAGCCGGCCGGGCGCGGGCAGGGCGCGCAGCCGTCCGGGCGCGGCGGCGCCGATCAGGGGCAGCGCGGCGGTGGGGGAGGGGGCCGCGCGCAGCCCGCTCGCCCCGGCCGCGGCGTCCACGGCGTCCTCGGCCATCCGCCGGTAGGTGGTGAGCTTGCCGCCGACCACGGTGCTGACACCGTCGGGCGAGGTCAGCACCGCGTGCCGGCGGGAGATGTCGGAGGTGCGCGGCGCCGGCCCGGCACCGTCGTGCGCGGAGGTGTCCAGCAGCGGGCGCAGCCCGGCGAAGGCACCGACGACCTCGTCCCGGGACACGGGAGCGTCCAGCAGGGAGCCGAGCACGTCCAGCAGGAAGCCGATGTCGGTCTCGGGCACCTCCGGCACATCGGGGATGCCGCCGTCGACCGGCTCGTCCGTCAGGCCGACGTAGACCCGGCCGTCGCCCTGCGGCAGGACCAGCACGAAGCGGTTGCTCTCGCCGGGGACGGGGACGTGCAGACCGGCGGGCAGCGCGCCGAGCCGCTCCGAGCGCAGCACCAGATGGGTGCCGCGGGACGGGCGGATCCGGATGCCGTCGGCGAGGCCGCCCGCCCACACCCCGGCGGCGTTGATCACCGCGCGGGCCCTGATCTCGCCCTCCTCGCCGGTGAGTTCGTCGCGTATCCGGGCGCCGGACCCGGTCAGCTCCAGTGCCCGCACCCGGGTCAGCACCCGGGCGCCGCGCGCGGCGGCCGTCCTGGCGAGCGCGGTCACCAGCCGGGCGTCGTCGGTCACCTTGCCGTCCCAGGACAGCAGCCCGCCGCGCAGCCCGGCCGCGCGGACCGAGGGCGCCAGGTGCCGGGCCTCGGTCGCCGACAGCCGGCGCGGCGCGGGCAGGACCCGTCGGGGGGTGCGGGCGGCCAGCCGCAGCATGTCCCCGGCCCGGAAGCCGGCCCAGGCCACCCCGGCCTGGGCCCGGGACACCAGCGGGGTCAGCGGCAGTACGAACGGCTGGGCGGCCACCAGGTGCGGGGCCGTACGGGTCATCAGCACACCGCGTTCGACCGCGCTCTCGTGGGCCACGTCGAACTGACCGGAGGCCAGGTACCGCAGCCCGCCGTGGATCAGCTTCGAACTCCAGCGGGAGGTGCCGAAGGCGAGGTCGTGGGCGTCCACCGCGACGACGTCCAGCCCGCGGGCCGCCGCGTCCAGCGCGGCCCCGGCACCGGTGGCGCCGAGCCCGACGACCAGGATGTCGGCCGTCCGGCCGGACGCGGCCTCCGCCAGGTCCCGGGCGCGCCGGCCCGCGTCGAGGGACGAGCCGGGCGCGGCCTCGGTGTGGCTCATGGCGTCAGGGTCCTCTCCAGAAGGGCGCGCAGCTCGCCGAGGAACGCGGCGGAGTCCAGCTCCGGGTCGTCCTCGTCGGTCATCGTGCGCAGGGACAGGGTGAAGGACTGCACGGTCAACAGCACGGCGCGGGCCTGCCGTTCGGTGTGACCAGGCCGTACGGACCCGTCCGCGTGGCCCTCGCGCAACGCGTCCCCCAGCAGCGCCAGCAGCGCTTCCTGGCTGGCGCCGCGCCGGTCGAGCACATACGGCAGGAGCAGTTCCGGGTCCACGTCGACGATCTTGCGGAAGAGCGGATGCGCGCGGAACGCCTCCACCCCGGCCACGAGTCCGTCCACGATCCGGGTGCGCGTGGCGACGCCGGGCGCGGGCTCCGGGATGGCCCGGGTGGCCACCTCGATCCACTCCCGGGTCATCAGATCGCCCACCAGGGTCCGCAGGTCCGGCCAGCGCCGGTAGAGCGTCATCCGGGAGACGCCGGCCCGCCGGGCGACGTCGGCGAGCGTGGTGCGCCGTACCCCGACGGCGAGCACGCAGTCACGTGCCGCGTCGAGCACGGGATCACTGTCCGAACCGTTGTGACGAATAGGCGTCATGTGTCACAGTGTAACGCCCCGGAGGTCGGGCGGAAGCGCCCCGGCACGGGGCACGGCAACCGCACCGCGCACCGAGCACCGTGCACAAGCAACCGAGCACCTGCACCGAGCCGAGCACCAAGCACCGGACACCGGGGCCAGGACCCCGACCAGCACACCGACCCTGTGAGGACGACCGTTCAATGGACATGCTGTGGAACGGCTGGGGCGACCCGGCCAAGGCGGCGCCACTGCCCGACACGGTGACCGGGCTGCTGCGCGACCTGCTCGGCGTCCGGCCGCGCAGCACGCCCCCGCTCGCCCTGGCGGACGTCCGCCCGCCCGAACCCGTCGTCGCGCCCGCCGCCCTGACGGCGCTCGCCGGGGCCGTGGGCGGCGCACAGCACGTCCGCACCGACCCGGAGACCCGCGTCCGGCACACCCGCGGCAAGTCCACCCCCGACCTGCTGCGCATCCGCGCCGGGGACCTCGCCGACGTACCGCAGGCCGTCGTCCTGCCCGCCGGCCACGACCAGGTGCTCGCCGTGCTCCGCGTCTGCGCCGCGCACGGCCTGGCCGTCGTCCCCTTCGGCGGCGGCACCTCCGTGGTCGGCGGACTCGCCCCGCAGCGCAGCGCGTTCGTCGCCCTGGACCTGCGCCGCATGGACGCCCTGCTCGACCTCGACCCGGTCTCGCGCACCGCCGTCCTCCAGCCCGGCCTGCGCGCCCCCGAGGCCGAACGGCGGCTCAACGCACGGGGCTTCACCCTCGGCCACTTCCCGCAGTCCTTCGAGTGGGCCACCCTCGGCGGGTTCGCCGCCGCCCGCTCCAGCGGTCAGGCGTCCGCCGGCTACGGCCGGTTCGACGAGATGGTGCTCGGCCTGACCCTCGCCACCCCCGAGGGCACCCTCGACACCGGCCGCGCCCCCCGCTCCGCCGCCGGACCCGACCTGCGCCAGCTGATCCTCGGCTCCGAGGGCGCCTTCGGCGTCATCACCTCCGTCACCGTACGGATCCGCCCGCTGCCCGAGGCCCGGGTGTACGAGGGCTGGCGGTTCGGCTCCTTCGAGGAGGGCACGGCGGCCCTGCGCCGGCTCGCCCAGGACGGGCCCCGGCCCACCGTGCTGCGCCTGTCCGACGAGACCGAGACGTTCATCGGCCTCGCGCAGCCCGACGCGATCGGCGCCGGCCCGGAGCCGGACGGCACCGGCTGCCTGGCGATCGCCGGCTACGAGGGCACCGCCGAGGACACCGCACACCGCCGCGAGCGGGCGGCGGACGTCCTGCGGGCCTGCGGCGGCACCCCGGCCGGCACCGCACCCGGCGAACGCTGGGCGCACGGCCGCTACTCCGCGCCCTACCTGCGCGACGCCCTGCTCGACGCGGGCGCCTTCGCCGAGACGCTGGAGACCGCCGCGTTCTGGTCCCGCCTCCCCGGCCTCTACACGGCCGTCCGCACCGCCCTCACCGACACCCTCACCCGGGCCGGCACCCCGCCCCTGGTGATGTGCCACATCTCCCACGTCTACGAGAACGGCGCCTCGCTGTACTTCACCGTCGTCAGCGCCCAGGGCGAGGACCCGGTGGCCCACTGGACGCCCGCCAAGCACGCCGCCAACGAAGCCGTCCTGGCGGCCGGCGGCACCATCTCCCACCACCACGGGGTCGGCACCGACCACCGCGACTGGTACGTCCGCGAGGCCGGCCCGCTCGGCGTCTCGGTGCTGCGCGCCGTCAAGCACCGCCTGGACCCGGACGGCCTGCTCAACCCGGGCGTCCTGCTGCCCACCGACTGACCACCCGAACCGACCGCCTGCCGCGAAAGGCACACCGATGCGCCAGTTCACCGCCGTCGTCAACCCCACAGCGGGCGGCTCCACCGGGGCGGCGACCCTGCTCCGGCTGGCCCGGCTGCTGCGCGCGGCCGGCGCCGGACTGGAGACCGAGTACAGCCACAGCCTCGCCCACGCCCAGGACATCGCCCGCAGGGCGGGCGGGCGCGGCCGGATCGTCCTGGCCGTGGGCGGGGACGGCATCGCCGGCGGCATCGGCGGCGCGCTCAGCGGCACCGGCACCGTGCTCGGCCTCGTACCGGCCGGCCGCGGCAACGACTTCGCCCGCGCCCTGCGCCTGCCCGCCGAACCCGAGGCGCTGGCGGACCTCCTGCTGCACGCCGAGCCGCGGCCCGTCGACACCATCGAGGTCGAGTCGGCCGTCCATCCGCGCACCGTCGTCCTGGGCAGCGTGTACGCCGGTGTCGACGCGGAGGCCAACCGGCACGCCAACAACGCCCGGCTGCTGCGCGGTGCCGCCTCCTACTACGCGGGCGGTCTGCGGGCGGTCGCCGCCTGGCGGCCGGCCGACTACCGCGTCACCGTCGACGGTACGGAGCACACCCACCGCGGCTACACCGTCGTAGCCGCCAACTCGCCCTATTACGGCTCCGGCCGGCTCATCGCCCCCGGCGCGAAGGTCGACGACGGACTCCTCGACATCGTGCTGATCCGCGAGGCCCCCCGCCGGCTGTTCTTCACGCTGATGCGCGAGCTGCGGACCGGCGCCCACGTCCGCCGCCCCGAGGTGCGCGTCCTGCGCGGCCGGGAGCTGCGCGTCGAGGCCGGCCGGCCCGTGCCGTACGGCGCCGACGGCGAGGTGGAGGCCACCTTGCCGGTCACCCTGCGGGTCCGCCCCGGGGACCTGCCGGTGCTCTACTGACCCGTGCTCCAGGGGAGTACCGCGCACCCGTGTGAGCCGTTGCGCGGGAGCCCCGCCCCGTCCCCGCGGAAGGCGCCGCGGCGGGCTTCGGCGGGCTTCCCCGTTCCGGTTCCCGGACCGGCGGGTGCCCCTTCCCGGCGGTCTCCCGCCCGCCGTCCTCCGCTTGCGGTGCCGTCCACCGAGGGTTTCAGTGATTACGGCCCCTTCGTGGGCGCCGCTCGCGGACGCCTTCCGCGGACCGCCGACCTCCCCGCGCGCCAGGAGCTGTCATGTCGATGTCGTTCGGTGCACCGTTCGGTTCGTCGGATCCCTTCAGTGAGCTGCTGAATCGTTTCTTCGGGATGTCGCCGGCATCGTCGCCCCCCGCCGTGCAGCGCGTGCCCATCGGACGGCTGCTGACCGAGTCGGCGCAGGAACTGCTCAACCTGGCCGCGCGGCGGGCCGCCGAGGACGGCACCCCCGACCTCGACACCGAGCACCTGCTGTGGGCGGCCACCCAGGTCCCCTCGTCCCGCCGGCTGCTCTCCCAGGCCGGTCTGGACCCCGAGGCGCTCGCCGCCGGACTGGCCAAGGTGCTGCCCCGCGAGTCCGGTGAGCCCTCCGCGCGACCGGGCCTCACCCCGGCCGCCAAGCGCACGCTCGGCGCGGCCTACGCCCGCTCGCAGGCGGCCGGTGCGTCCTACATCGGTCCCGAGCACATCCTCGGCGCCCTGATCGGCGACAGCGACACGGGCGCCGCCCGGATGCTGCGGGCCGAGGGCGCGGACACCCAGCGCCTGGCGGGCCTGACCGAACAGCCGGCGGCGCGCACCGAGGCGGCCCCCGCCGAGCGCGGGAAACCGGCCACCACCCTGGACGAGTTCGGCCGCGACTTGACGGAGGAGGCGAAGGCCGGCAAGCTGGACCCGGTGGTCGGGCGGGCCGAGGAGATCGAGCAGACCGTCGAGATCCTCTCGCGGCGCTCCAAGAACAACCCGGTGCTGATCGGCGAACCCGGGGTCGGCAAGACCGCGATCGTGGAGGGACTCGCCCAGCGCATCGTCGCCGGCGAGGTCCCCGACAGCCTGAAGGACAAGCGGGTCGTCGTGCTGGACCTGTCGGGCATGGTGGCGGGCGCCCAGTACCGCGGGCAGTTCGAGGAGCGGCTGAAGAAGGTCATCGAGGACGTCCAGGCGGCCGACGGCGGGATCATCCTCTTCATCGACGAACTGCACACGGTCGTCGGCGCGGGCGCCACCGGTGAGGGCGCCATGGACGCGGGCAACATGCTCAAGCCCGCCCTCGCGCGCGGCGAACTGCGCGTCGTGGGGGCCACGACCATCGACGAGTACCGCAAGTACATCGAGAAGGACGCCGCGCTGGAACGCCGCTTCCAGCCGGTGCTGGTGCCCGAGCCCAGCGTCGAGGAGACCGTGCAGATCCTCGAAGGGCTGCGCGACACCTACGAGGCGCACCACCAGGTCCGGTTCGACGACGAGGCGTTGGTGGCCGCCGCCGAACTCTCCGACCGCTACATCAGCGACCGTTTCCTGCCCGACAAGGCGATCGACGTGATGGACCAGGCCGGCGCCCGGGTGCGGTTGCGCGGCACCGGCCGCTCCACCGAGATCGTCGGTCGCGAGGACCGTATCGCCATGCTGCGCCGCGAACTCGAACAGGCCGTCTCCGCCGAGGACTTCGAGAAGGCCTCGGAGCTGAAGCGGCAGATCGCCGAGGTGGAGGGCGAGCTGGCCGGCATCGAGGAGCGCCGCGAGGGCGTCGTCTCCGTCACGGCCTCCGACATCGCCGACGTCGTCGCCCGCCGCACCGGCATCCCGGTCTCCCAGCTCACCGCCGACGAGAAGGAGAAACTCCTGCGGCTCGAAGAGGAGATGCACGCGCGGATCGTCGGCCAGGACGAGGCGGTCACCGCCGTCTCCCAGGCCGTGCGCCGCAATCGCGCCGGCATGGGCGACCCGAACCGTCCCGTGGGCTCGTTCCTCTTCCTCGGCCCGACCGGAGTCGGCAAGACCGAACTCGCCAAGACCCTCGCCGCCCTCCTGTTCGGCAGCGAGGACCGCATGATCCGCTTCGACATGAGCGAGTTCCAGGAGAAGCACACCGTCGCCCGGCTGGTCGGCGCGCCTCCCGGATACGTCGGCTACGAGGAGGCGGGCCAGCTCACCGAGAAGGTCCGCCGCCGCCCCTACAGCGTGGTCCTCTTCGACGAGGTGGAGAAGGCCCACCCCGACGTCTTCAACACCCTGCTCCAGATCCTGGACGACGGCCGGCTCACCGACGCCCAGGGCCGCACCGTCGACTTCCGGCACTGCGTCGTCATCATGACGTCCAACATCGGCGCCCACCGCATCCTGGACCACCAGGGCGATGTCTCCGCGCTCAAGGACGAGTTGATGGACGACCTGCGCACCCGGTTCCTGCCCGAGTTCCTCAACCGGATCGACGACATCATCATCTTCCACGGTCTGACCCAGGACGACCTGGGACGGATCGTGGACCACCTGCTGGACCGCAGCAAGCACAAGGTGCGCGCCCAGGGCCTGGACCTGGAGGTGACCGAAGCCGCCAAGAAGCTGCTCATCGCCCACGGCCACCAGCCCGAGTTCGGCGCCCGCCCGCTGCGCCGCACGATCCAGGCGGAACTGGACAACCGCATCGCGACCCTGCTGCTCGGCGGCGAGGCCGAGCCCGGCGACACCATCGTGGCCGACGTGCGGAACGACACCCTGCACTGCACGGTGCGCAAGGGCGAGGCCGGCGCGGCACCGGCTCCAGTGGAGTGACGGCCGGCGGTCGTCAGGAGGACGGAGACGAGCCGATCGACTCCAGGACGGCCGTCGCCGGTCCGTCCGGGGTGTCGTAGCGCACGCTGTCCCCGGGCCGGCGGCCGAGCAGCGCGCGGCCGAGCGGGCTGTCGGCGGTGACCAGCCTCTGGTCCAGCGCCTCGGCCATCTCCGCGATCTCGAGGGTCTCGGTTGTGCCGTCCGGGAACCGGACGGTGACCGTGCTGCCCACGCCGGCCACGTCGGTGGGCGCGGGACCGGCCGCCTCCGCCTGGCGCAGCCGATCGGTGATCTCCTCGATACGGCGGTCCAGCCGCGCCAGCTGGTCGACGCGCCGCAACGCGTCGGCCTGGTCGGCCTGGTCGCCGACCGAGGCGGAGTCCCGGAGGGTCCCGGCGACCAGCCGGCGTTCGTCCCGCAGGTCGGCGAGTTCCTGTTCCAGCGCACGGCGGGCCTGCGCGCCGATCGGCTCCGGATCACCGGTCATGGGCTCTGCTCCTCTGCGGCGGACGGCGGACGGCAGCCGGACGGGAGAGAGAATCCGGCATTCCGCATCATAAGCGGATAGATCGCTTACGGGAGTGTGCGGTGGGGCGCGCTGTCACGGCGTACGCCGACCCCATGGGGCGACCCGTGCGCAAGCCCCGCCCCCGTCCCCGCGCGCCGGTCCGCCGTCAGTCCTCCAGGGCCTCGCGGACGCTGGGGTAGCAGGCGATGAGCGGCGTGAGGCCGACGATCTCCAGGGTGCGCAGGACGGGCCTGCGGACGCCCGCCAGCCGCAGCCAGCCCGCCGGCTCGTGGGCCTGGTGGCCGGCGATGAGGACGTTGATGCCGCTGGAGTCCATGAACGGCACGCCGCTGAGGTCCGCGACGGTGCGCGCCCCGGGGGCGGGGTCCGCGGGGGCGAGGGCGGCCCGCAGCACACCCGAGGTGTGGTGGTCGATCTCGCCGGTCACCGTGACGACGGTGACGCCGTCCACGGTGGACCGGGTGACCGACAGCCGGTCCGGTCCCACCTCTTCGTTCGTCTCGACCGTGTCCGCCACGCGTTCCTCGCTCATCAATCCTTGCCCAGAGCTTTCCTCACGAGGAGGCTGCCCGGGATCGCGCGGACGATGCCGGTCTTCCGCGCCACACTCCCGTCCGCCTCCGTCGAAGGGGGCGTGCACCGGCGTACGCACCGGGCGGTGCGGCGGCGAGCGCCCGCTGCCGCGACGGCGGCCGACGGGACCGGCCGCCCGGCGGACCTCGACAAGCGGTATCGTATGGCGGAAGTTGCATGCCGTATCGCGGAATAGTGCACGATGAGCTTCGGGGAGGGGCGGGGCGTGGGGCGGTCGTACGGGGTCCGCTGGCGGCGGCGGGGACGCGGCACGGAACGCGGCGCGGGTGCCGGACGGCACGTGCTGCGCGGCCCGGCCCAGGTGATGTTCCTGGCCGACGCGCGGACCGGCGCCGTCGTCCTGCTCGCGCTGGCCACGGCCGACTGGCGCTACGCCGGCTACGCCCTGGCCGGCGCCGCCCTCGGCACCGGCACGGCACGGCTGCTGCACGTGGCCCGCGACCGGGTGGAGCAGGGCCTGGAGGGCTTCAACTCCTGCCTCCTCGCCCTGTGGTGCGCCGTGTTCCTGGGACCGGGCCGGCCCGGCACCGCGCTGCTGGCCGCCGCCGGCTGCGTCGTCACCGTGGTCGTCACCGCCGCCGTGGTCCGGCTGTTGCGGGTCTGGCGGCTGCCGTCGCTGACCCTGCCGTACTGCCTGCTCGCGAGCGCCGTCACCATCGCCGCGCCCGCCTTCCGGCGGGTCCGGCCGCCCGGCCGCGGCCTCGCCGCGCTGCCCCGCCCGGCCGCCGGCCCCACCGCGCCGGGCCCGGACGAGCTGTGGCGGGCATTCTTCCGCAACGTCTCCCAGGTCTTCTTCCTGGACGAGTGGTACGCGGGTGCGCTGCTGCTCGCGGGCCTGTTCCTGGCGAGCCGGGTGGCGGCGCTGGCGGCCTGCGCCGGCAGCGCGACGGGCCTGCTGACCGCCTGGGCGCTCGGCGTGCCGGCGGCCCGGATCGCCGACGGCACGATGGGCTGCAACGCGGTGCTCGTCGCCGTGGCGCTGTGCGGTGTCTTCCTGGCGGCGGCCCCGGCCACGCTGCCGTACGCGCTGCTCGGCGCCGCGACGGCCACCGCCGTGACACCCGCCGTCGCGCATCTGCTCGCACCCGCCGGCGGGCAGGCGTTCACCTGGCCGTTCGTGCTGACGACGCTCGGCTTCCTGGCCGCCGCCCGCTCCTTCCCCCGGTTGGCCGGCCCGGCCCCCGCGGCGGACGACACGCGCCCGCACCGGCCCGGCGCGACGGCACCGACCGTGTAGCTCCGACCAGCCTCCCGCCGTGCCGTCCGGCACCCTGCCTCCTGTGAATTCCGTAAGGATCCGTGCTGTCCGGTTCGTACGTTTGTTAGATTGCGCAACCAGGCGCGAACAGACGCGACCAGGCGCGATCAGACGACCGACGACGCACAGGCCCGACCGTTCAGGGGGAGTGGAAGATGAGCGACCCGTGGAACGGGCAGGCCGGCCGGGCCACACACGGCCCCGGCGCCCGGATACCCGGTGGGCGAGCGGCGGGCACGGGACCGGCGGGTCAGCGGGCGGCCGGTGCGGCACCGGCGGGTCCGTCCGGCGGCCGGGCCGCGGCCCGCGTCGCCTCGCGCGCACGCGGCGGCAGGCCGCCCCGCCCGGCCCGCGCGCCGGGACGCGGCAGGCGCATCCTGCGGGGCTCCGCCATCACCCTGTCCGCCCTCATCGTGCTGACCTCCGGCGTGGGCTGGTGGTTCTACCAGCATCTCGACGGCAACATCCACAGCGTCTCGCTGGACGGCAAGGGCGGCGCGGAGAAGGCCGACGCGTTCGGCCGCACCCCCATCAACATCCTCGTCATGGGTTCGGACGGCCGCACCAGCGCCGCCGACTGCGCGCTCGGCGGCGGCTGCGCGCACACCGGGGTGCAGACCGGCAGCAACGCGGACGTGGAGATGGTCCTGCACATATCCGCCGACCGCTCCGACGCCACCGTGCTGAGCATCCCCCGCGACACCATGACGAAGGTCCCGGCCTGTTCGGACACCGAGTCGGGCAAGTCCACGCCCGGCTACTACGGCCAGATCAACAGCGCCCTCCAGTACGGCCCCGCCTGCCAGGTCGCCACGGTCCACCGGCTCACCGGCATCCCCATCGACCACTTCGTCAAGCTGGACTTCTCCGGTGTGGTCAAGATGTCCGACGCGGTCGGCGGTGTCTCGGTGTGCGTCAGCGACGACGTCTACGACACCTACTCCCACCTGAAGCTGTCGAAGGGCTCCCACACCCTCAAGGGCGAGGCGGCGCTGGAGTTCGTACGCTCCCGGCACGGCTTCGGCGACGGCAGCGACCTCGGCCGTACGGTCTCGCAGCACATCTTTCTCAGCGCGATGATCCGCAAGTTCAAGAGCGCGGGCACGCTCACCGACCCCTCCGCGGTCTACAAGCTGGCCGACGCCGCCACCAAGGCGCTGACCGTGGACGACGGCCTGGGCACCGTCCGGAAGCTGATCGGGCTCGCGACCGACGTGAACAAGGTGCCCGCCCAGCGCATCACCTTCGCGACGATGCAGACGGCACCCGACCCCGCCGACCACGACCGCGTGGTGGCCGGACCCGGGGCCGCGTCCCTGTTCGCCGCCATCGCGGACGACCGGTCCCTGACCGCGGGCTCCGGCAAGAAGCCCGCCACGGCGTCCGCGTCCGCGTCCGCCACGGCCGCCGCCGTGCCCGCGTCCCGGATCGCGGTGACGGTGGAGAACGGCACCGGTATCACCGGCCGCGCCTCCGCCGTCGCCGGCGCCCTCACCGGCCGGGGCTTCAGCTCCGCCACCAGCACGGGCAACGCGCCCCGCCCCGCGGCCACCACCACCCTCACGTACGGCACCGGCCACCGGCCCGAGGCGCTGACGGTGGCCAAGGCACTCGGTCTGCCCGCCTCGCACCTCAGGCAGGGCACCGGCACGGGCCTCACCCTCGTGATCGGCGGCGACTGGCCGAGCGGAGCCGGCTACCCGGGCGGGAGTTCCGTATCCGCCGCCGGCCCGGCGCCGAAGACGTCCGACGCCAAGACCGCCGTCGGCGGCGCCCACGCCTCCACCGCCGACCAGGCCAAGACCTGCGCCCAGGTGAGCCCCTACAAGACGGTCAAGCTGGACGGCGTCACCATGACACCGGCCCAGGCGTACGCCGCGGCGCGCGGCAAACCCGACTCCGCCGACTGACCGCGTCCCGGGACCCGGGGGCCGCCGGCCGTCGGCTCAGAGGTCGCGCCAGCGGGCGGAGCACCAGGAGAAGAGCCCGAACGCGGCCAGACCGAGGGCGACCAGCGTGAGCAGCCACGGCCCGGCCGGCAGGTCCCGGAACCCGCGCAGCGTGTCGTCCATGCCCCTGGCCTGCCCCGGCTGGTGCCGGACGGCCGCGACGACGGCGAACACACCGGCCGCGGCGAAGACGATGCCACGGGTCGCGCCACCGGTCACGCCGAGGAACTCGACCACCGGACGGACCCGGGGGGACATGGCCCCGGTCCGCAGGTGCTTGCGGAACTTCCGCAGCACGGCCCGCCCCGCGATCCACAGCCCGGCGATCACCACACCGGCGCCCGCGAGGCCCAGGAGCCACTGGCCGCCGGGCCACTCCAGCACCCGGGCGGTGACATCGTCGGTGTGCCGGTCGGAGGACCCGCTGCCGCTGCCCCGGTCCCCGGCCGCGTAGGCGAGCACCGAGTACGACACGAAGCCGTAGAACACGGCACGGAACAGGGCCGTCACCCGCTTCGAGAGCTTCGAGCCGTCGGTGCCCGAGCCGCCGAACACCGCCTCCGACAGCCGCCACAACGCCATTCCGGCCAGCGCCACGCCCACGGCCCACAGCAGCACCGACCCGAACGGCCGCTCGGCCAGCTCGCCCAGGGCACCGCCCCGGTCGGCCTGGCGCCCGTGGCCGGCGCCGCCGAAGGCGATCTGCAGCGCGATGACCGCCACGAGCACGTAGATCAGCCCGCGCGCGGCGAAACCGGCCCGCGCCGCCACGGTCATCGCCGTACTGTCCGCCGCCTGCCGCGCCTGGGACCGGCCCCGCAGTGTCCAAGTCCGTGCATCCATACACCGCCGATGCCCCCGCGTCCCGGTCCGACACCTGCGCGCCGCGGGCCGGGGCCCGCGGCGCGGCACGGGGGAAGATCAGTCCGGCCCCGGCGGACAGGACAGGCGTGGCCGGCGTGACAGCGGCGACAGGCGTTCGCCGAGCAGCACCGCGCAGGCCCCCGCGGTCAGCACTCCGCCCGCGAGGAAGACGCCCCGCGCGCCGGTGTGCGGCAGGAGCAGCGCGCCGAACGCGGCGCCCGCCGCGATCCCGGCGTTGTAGCAGCCGGAGTTCGCCGCGAGCGCGAGGTCCGTACGGCCCGGAGCGCAGTGCAGCATCGCGTGCTGCGCGGCCATGAACACCGGCCCCAGCGCACCGCCCGTCAGCACCAGGAACACCACGGCGGCCACCGGCCGGGCGCCGGCCGCGGACAGGCCGAGCATGCCCACGGCCTGTACGCACACGGCGGCGGTCAGCGCCGGGCCCGGGAAACGGTCCAGGAGTACGGCGGTGACGCTCACCCCGGCCAGGCACGCGGCACCGAAGACCGAGAGCAGGACGCCGGCCGTGCCCGGGGCGAACCCGCTCACGCCTTCCAGGAACACCGCGATGTAGGTGTAGCCGGCGAACGCCCCGGTGGCGGAGAGGAACCCCGCCGTCAGCACGAGGGCGAACCGGCGGACATCGGGCCGCTCGGCGTACGCGGCGGGCTCCTCCTCCGGGGGCGAGGCCGGCAGCAGGGCGGCGATCGTCACCAGGCAGAGCAGTCCCGGCACGGCCGGCAGGACGAACGGCAGCCGCCAGCCGCTGTGCCGGCCCAGCCAGGTCGCGGCCGGCACCCCGGCCACCAGCGCCAGCGAGCCGGCGACGGACAGCGCCCCGGCGACCCGTCCGCGCACCTCGGGCGCGAACAGGCCCACCGCCACCGGTCCCGCCACCGCCCAGAACAGCGCCTGGGCGAGAGCGGACAGCAGCCGCGCCAGGAGGAGCTGCCCGTAGGAGGCGGCCGTCGCGGCGATCAGGCCGGACACGGTCAGCGCGGCCAGCAGTCCGGTGCACACATGGCGCCTGGGCACCGCCCGCACGAGCCGGGCCAGCGGCACGGAGGCCACGGCCACCGTCAGGCCGTACCCGGTGACCAGTAATCCGGCCGCCGACAGCGACACGCGCAGGCCGTGGGCGACGGGTTCGAGCAGACCGACCGGCAGGCTCTCCACGGTGTTGAGCGTGAACGCGGACAGCATCAGCGCCGCGAGGACGGCCCGCCCGCGCCAGGGAGCCGGCCGCGTCACGGCCGCGCCCGCCGCCCCGGCCCGTCCCGCCTGTTCCGTGGCACCGCCCATGGGACCAGCACACCCGGCTCACCGGCCCCGCCGCAACCGAATTCGGCCGCCGCCGGGCCGTCTCCCGGCACCGGGGGACCGTTCCTTTCAACAACCTTTGCCCACCGCGGTGTTGACCGGACGTGCGGTATGGTGCGTGCTGTTCGGTCTGGTTTCCGGCCTGAGGGAGGGTCCGTGGCACGGCAGGAGCGAGGTGTCCGGACCCGACGCGCCGTTCTGGCAGCCGCCGCGGCCGTCTTCGCGGAGCGCGGGTACGCCGCCGCCACCATCGCCGAGATCCTCAAGCGGGCCCGCGTGACCAAGGGCGCCCTGTACTTCCACTTCGACTCCAAGGCGGACCTCGCCCGGGGCGTGCTGGAGGAACAGCTGAGCCCCGAGTACCTCCTGCCCCGGGAGCTGAAGCTCCAGGAGTGGGTGGACGCGGGCATGGTCCTCGCCAGGCGCCTGCCCAGGGAGCCCCTCCTGCTCGCCGGGGTCCGGATCTCCGCCGACCTGCCCGGCAACGAGGTGCTCGGCAGCGCCTGGCCGGCCTGGGCCCGCCTGACCTCGGGCGTGCTCACGGACGCCAAGGAACGCGGCGAGGTGCTGCCGCACGTGGTGCCCGAGGAGACCGCCCAGGTCTTCCTCGGCGCCTGGATCGGCGTGCAGTTCGTCTCGCAGACCGCGGCCGGCTGGACCGACCTGACCGACCGCACGTCGGCGCTCTACGGCCATCTCCTGCCCGCGATCGCCGTCCCGGACGTCCTGCCGCGGCTGGACACCGCGCCGGACCGCGGCGCCCGCGTGATCGCGGAGGCCCGGCAGCGGCCGGCCGCCCTGGTCGGCGCCGCGGGCTGACCCCGCCACCACGCGGGCACCCTCCATGGCCGAGGCACCCGGGCCATGGACGCGGCCCCGGACGTCAGGTGAGGCCGGCCAGGAAGTCCTCCAGCAGGCCGTGCAGCACCTCCGGCCGTTCGAGATGCAGGTCGTGCCCGGTGCCGGGAACGCTCACCGCCCGGGTGTCCGGCCGCTGGGCGAGCATCGCGTCTGTCCGCCCCGTCAGCAGACTCGACTGCGCGAACACGGCCGGCGTGGGGCAGCCGACCCGCTGCCAGGCGGGCCGGGAGGAACACCGCGCGTTCTCCGCGACCGAGGCCACCATCACCGCACGGTCGAAGCGCGGATGCCAGCCGCCCTCGCGGTACTCCAGCCCGGCCGCCCAGCCCTCGCCCACCGGGCCGCCGCCGAAGAAGGAGACCGCCGCCTCCCGGGAGGGGAACGGCACCGGCCACGAGTCGAGCCAGGCGGCGATGGCCTGCGGAGCCCCGGGATCGGGATCGCGGGGCGCGGCCTCGACGAGGACGAGCGCGCGGGCGAGTCCCGGATGCGCGGCGGCGGTTAGCAGCGCCGTGTGCCCGCCGAGCGACTGCCCGGCCAGGACCGGCCGGTCCAGCCCCAGTTGCCCGGCGACCGCGACCACGTCCGCCACCAGGGCCGCGCGCGAGACGTCGGACGGATGCCGCTCGGCGGCGCCGTGCCCGCGCTGGTCGACCGCGGCCGGCCGGAACCGTCCCGCCGGCCGCCGGGCCACCGCGTCCCATTCGCCGACGTGGCCGGCCGGCCCGTGCAACAGCACCACGGCGGGTCCCGAGCCGCCCCGGTCACGGCACACCAGCCGGACGCCGTCCCGGACGACCACCCGCTCCGACCACTCCACGCGCCACCTCCGCACCGCCGCCGGCCATCCGAGCATGCCGTACCGGGCCCGGTACGCGCGACGCGACGGCCACGCGGCACGCGGGCCCGGCACCTGACGACCGCTCACCCGCGGCCGTCTCCCCGCGGCCGTCTCCCCGCGCCCGCGCGCCCTTGGCCGTCTCCCCGCGACCGCTCGCCCGTGGTCCTTCACCCGCCGCCGCCGTCCCCGGCCGTGGGGGAGGGGCCGTGCGCGTCCGATGAGGGGATGCGGGCGCGCGGTCACTAGGATGAGACACCAAGACAACCATGCGACCGGCCCGTTCCACGTGTGCCGGTCGGGGTCGCCGATGCCAGGGACCGCTCCCCGGGCTGCGGTGATCTTCCTTCCCAGGAGGACCCTCCGCATGTTCCGACGAATAGGCAGCGCCGTCGTCCGTCATCCCGTGTGGACGATCGTGGCGTGGCTGATCGCCGCGGTGGCCATCGTCGCCACCGCCCCGAGCCTGCCCTCGAACAGTGACGAGAGCAGCTTTCTACCCAAGAGTTACGAGTCCATCCAAGCGGCGGACCTTCAGCAGAGGGCGTTCCCCAGCGCCTTCACCCCGTCCGCGATCGCGCTCTACCAGCGCACCGACGGCGGCAAGCTGACCGCCGACGACCAGCGCGATGTCGCCCGCATCACCGAAGAACTGGGCAAGAAGCACATCGACCAGGTGCAGAAGGTCGTCCCCGGCCAGCCGTCGAAGGACGGCAAGTACACCATGACCCTGGTGCAGATGGACAGCAAGAAGGCCGGTCAGCCCGAACAGGCCGACGCGGCGAAGGTCTTGCGTGAAGAGGCCGGGAAACTGGCCAAGGGCACGCATCTCGACGTCAGACTGGGCGGCTCCGCGGCCCAGGCCCTCGACCAGCAGGACTCGTCCAAGCGCGGTCAGGCGCTGATCGGCATCGGCACCTTCGTCATCATCCTGGTGACCCTGCTGATCATCTTCCGGGCGCCGATCCTCGCCGTACTGCCCCTGGTGCTGATCGGCCTGGTCTCCGCCATCGCCAACGGACTGATCGCCTACGCCACCAAGCTGTTCGACCTCCAGGCCAACAGCTCGATCTCGTCGATCCTCATCGTCGTCCTCTTCGGCGTCGGCACCGACTACTTCCTGTTCCTGATCTTCCGTTACCGCGAAAGCCTGCGTGCCGGGGACGAACCGAAGGAGGCCATGGTCAACGCGGTCGGCCGGGTCGGCGAGGCCATCGCCTCGGCGGCGGGGGCGGTCATCATCGCCTTCCTCGCCCTGGTGCTGTCCACGCTGGGCTTCCTGAAGCAGATGGGCCCGGCGCTCGCCATCGCGGTCGCCGCCACCCTGGTCGCGGGCCTGACCCTGATCCCCGCCGTGGTCTCGCTCATCGGACCGAAGGTCTTCTGGCCCTCGAAGTCCTGGCAGAAGGAACCGCAGAACGCCCGCTTCGCCGCGCTCGGCCGGGGCATCCAGCGCCGCCCGGCGCTGGCCGCCATCGCCTCGGGTCTGATCCTGCTGGTCCTGTCGGCCGGCACCTTCGGCTACAAGGCCACCTTCGACCTGGCCTCGGGCTCCATGCCCAAGACCAAGGAGTCGATGGTCGTCCAGGACGAGATGCAGAAGGCGTACTCGGCGGGCGCGGCCGCACCCACCGACGTCTACCTCTCCAGCGTTGACGGCAAGCCGCTCGACAAGTCCGGCTTCGACGCGTACGCGCGGAAGCTGGCCGCGGTGGACGGGGTCGCCGCCGCCCGTATGACCCAGCTCAACAAGGCGGGCACCACCGCGGACTTCACCGTCACGCTCAAGTACGAGGCGTCGACGGACAAGGCGATCGACGCCGTGGGCCGGGTCCGCGAGGTCGCGCACTCGGCGGCGCCGGGCGGCAGCGAGGCGGTGGTCGGCGGTATGTCGTCGATCTTCAAGGACATCAACGCGGCGGTCAACCACGACTACAAGACGGTCTTCCCCGTCGCCGCGCTCCTCATCATGATCATTCTGGGGCTGCTGCTGCGCAGTGTGGTGGCTCCCTGGTACCTGATGGCCTCCGTGGGCCTGGGCTTCGGTGCCACCCTGGGGGCCACCGTGTGGATCTTCCAGGGCGCGCAGGGGCACTCCGGCCTGATGTTCATGCTGCCGGTGATCATGTACCTCTTCGTGGTCGCGATCGGCACCGACTACAACATCCTCATGATCGCCCGGCTGCGTGAGGAGGCCCGCGAGGGCCGGGAGCCGCGCGAGGCGGCCGGCATGGCGCTGCGGCATGCCGGGCCGACCGTGGCCGCGGCCGGCTTCATCCTGGCGGCGACCTTCGCCACCATGATGCTCGCGGGCAACGCGCTGCTGTCGGAGATGGGTTTCGCGGTCTCCTTCGGCATCGCGGTGGCGGCGTTCGTCATGGCGATGTTCTTCACCCCGAGCCTCACGGCCCTGATCGGCCACGCCGCCTGGTGGCCGGGCCACGGCGACCGGGCGGAGCCGTCGGCCACCGGAGCCGCGGGTTCCGGACCGCTCCGGGATGACGCCGAGCGCGACGACACCTCCGCGCAGGATCCGGCCGGACGCCGCGGCTAGCCACGCCCGCTCCGACCGACGAGTCCTGCCGGGCCCCCGGGCCCGGCAGGACTTTTTCGTGCCCGTCACACCGTCCAGGTCCGTCTCGCCATCTCGTTTACGCCTGCTCATGGCTGCTCATGGCTGCTCACGCGAGGAGCCGATCGGGTCGCGCCGTGTCGCGTACGCCGTCCCCGCATGCCCGTGTGAGCCCTGTACGCGCCCCCTGCCCGCCGAGAAGACTGCGCTGTCGGCGGGGCGGCCGTCCGCCCCTCGTCCCGAGTCCCAGAAAGGCAGGTCGGCCGCTGTGCTGTTGCGTCTGCCCACCTCCGTGCCGGAAGCCCGGGAGTGCCTGGCCGAGAGGGCCGTGCCGATAGGCGGGGCGACCCTCGTCTGGGCGACCTGGCAGCGGGACGGGTTCCCGGAGCTGGCGATGTCGCTCCGCGGGGTGCCGGAGGCGAACGTCATCGGGCCGCAGGCGCTGGGCGGCGCCGTGGTGCTGCACCGGATCGACACCCGGGTGCCGGACGTCATGCGGCTGGCCGCCGCCACGGTCGGCACCGGCGCCGTACGGCGGACGGCCACGGTCGGCGGCAACCTCGCCGGCAGTACGCTGCGCTGTCTGCTGCCCGCCGCCCTGGTCCTGGACGCCCGGGCGACGGTCCTGGAGTCCGACGCCGTCCGCGAGACGGACCTGGCCGAGGTGGTCGCCAAGCGTCCCGTGCTGCTCGGCCTGCGCTGGCCCGCCCCGCTCGCCTCGGCCTACCGCAAGCTGCCCGCCCCGCCCGGCGGGGCACCGCCCCTGGTCGTGGCCTCCGCCCTGCACACCGAGGACGGGACGGGGCGCCGCCTGCGCGTGGCCGTACGGGACGGCTACGACGTACTGACCGGCACCACCCGCTACGACGCCGACGCCCTCGCCGGGCCCGGCCCCGGTCCCGGCGCCGAGGAGGCCCTCGACGCCCTGCGCGCCACGGACCTTGGCCACCTGCCGGGCCCCGCCTGGGACGTCATCGGCCCGCAGGTCACCGGCCTCCTGGAGGGCCAGGACCGGGGCTGACGGCATCCGCCCGCAGGTCACCGGCCTCTTGGCGGGCCAGGGGTGGGGCTGACGGCATCGGCCCGCAGGTCACCGGCCTTCTGGAAGGCCACGGCCGGGGCTGACGGCATCCGCCGGGCGTGCCGTCGCCGGTGTTCTCGCCCGGGTCCGGGACGGCGTGCCATCGTGGCGGGTATGGCGACGCACGCGGATCTGGCGGTGCTGGTCGGGCTGCAGGCGTCCGGCAAGTCCGCCTTCTACGCCCGGTGCCTCGCCGACCGGTACGAGCTGGTCGGCAAGGACCTGTTCCCGCGCGGTGCCAGGAACAAGCAGGCCCGGCAGATGCGGCTGGTGACGGAGCACCTGGCGGCGGGGCGTGCGGTGGCCGTGGACAACACGAACCCGTCACCGCAGGAGTGGGCCCCGCTGGTGGCGGCGGCGCGGGCGTACGGGGCGACCGTGACGGCGTACTGGTTCCCGCCGGACGTGGCGGGCTCCCTCCGGCGCAACGCCGCGCGCGAGGGCCGCGAGCGGGTGCCCGACGTCGGTGTCCTGGCCACGCTGGGACGGCTGCGCAGACCGTCGACGGCGGACGGGTTCGACGCGGTGTGCGAGGTGCTCTTCGACGGGCGCGGCGGCTTCGAGGTACGGACCTGAGCCGTGGCGCCCGCGTCCCGCTGCCGCCCTTTCCGGCCTCCACCGCAGACCGTCCGCCGAGAGCGCCCGGGCGCCGGAAACACAAGGCCGGAAGGGGGTTCCGCTCCGGTGGCCCGGCGGGATACCCCTGAAGGGCGGCCCCGAGCCGGGGCCGCCTGCCCGTGGAGAGGAGTCCGCCGTGGACGGATGGTACGTGGACGACCGCTGCGTGAACTGCGACGTGGCCCGGCAGTTCGCGCCCGGGCTGATCGACGAGGCCGGCGGGAAGTCGCGGGTGCTGCGGGCCCCGGCGGACGAGGCGGAGAACCGGAGCCTGCACGCCGCGGTCTTCGCCTGCCCCACCCGCTCCATCCGGCCGGTGACCGGCCGCGCGGACCGGGCCCTGGACCCGTTCCCGCTGGCCCTGGACGACGGTGTGCTGATCTGCGGGCACAACTCGCCGCGCACCGCGGGCGCCAACTCCTACCTGCTGCTGCGGCCGGGCGGCACCCGCATCATGATCGACACACCCCGCTGGAGCCGGGAGCTGGCCGCGCGCCACACCGCCGGCGGCCCGGTCACCGATGTGCTGCTCACCCACCGCGACCACGCCGCGCACGGCCGCCGATACGCCGACCACTTCGGCGCCCGGCTGTGGATCCACGAAGGGGACCTGGACGCCGCCCCGGACGCGGACCGGGTGATCCGCGGCCTGGACCCGGTGGAGATCACCGAAGGCGTCACCGTCCACCCGCTGCCCGGGCACACCCGGGGCAGCGTCCTGTGTCTCGCGGACGACCGCTACTGCTTCAGCGGCGACAGCTTCTACTGGTCGCGTACGACCGGTGACCTGGAAGTCGCCGACAGCGTGACCTGGTACTCCATCGAGGCGCTGGCCGGCTCCCTGGCCAGGACGGCGGGCCGGCTGCGGTTCGAATGGGTCCTGCCGGGCCACGGGGACCGGCGCCGCCTGCCGGCCGACGAGATGTCCCGGCGGCTGCGCGGCCTGGCGGACCGCACGCGCCTGCTGCGCCCGCGGCCGGTCGACTTCACGGCCGTCCGCTGGTGACGGGGAGCACCGGGCCGTCCCGCGCCCGGGTCTGCGATCATGAGACGGACCGCCACGCGCATCCGGCCGGATGGTGATTGAATGTAAAACAATCGGCGGTGGAGAGGTGGTCCATGATGAGCAATGTCGAGGCGGTACCCGTCGAAGTGCGCTGCGGCACGGTAGCCGACGGCGAGCCGCTGGCCGGGACGGCACGGGTCGACGTACTGACACCTCGCGACGTGCCGCTGGGCGGACCGCGCGCGATGACCGTACGGCGGACGCTGCCGCAGCGCGCCCGGACCCTGATCGGCGCCTGGTGCTTCGCCGATCACTACGGCCCCGACGACGTCTCCGAGACCGGCGGCATGGACGTCGCCCCGCACCCGCACACCGGACTGCAGACCGTGAGCTGGCTCTTCAGCGGAGAGATCGAGCACCGCGACAGCCTCGGCAGCCACGCCTTCGTACGGCCCGGGGAACTGAACCTCATGACCGGCGGCCACGGCATCAGCCACTCCGAGGTCTCCACCCCGCGGACCACGGTCCTGCACGGCGTACAGCTCTGGGTGGCACTGCCGGAGGCGCACCGCGACACCGCGCCCGACTTCCGGCACCACGTCCCCGAGCCCGTACGGACCGAAGGCGCCGAGATCCGCGTCTTCCTGGGCTCACTCGCCGGCGTCACCTCCCCGGTGCCGGCCTTCACGCCCCTGCTCGGCGCCGAGATCCTGCTGCGACCCCACACCTCGGTGACGCTCGCCGTCGACTCCGGCTTCGAACACGGTCTCCTGGTCGACCAGGGCGCCGTCCGCCTGGCCGGCACCCTGCTGCGCCCCGCCGACCTGGGCTACGTCCACCCGGGCCCCGCCACCCTGACCCTGACGAACGAATCGGACACCCCCGCGCGCACGGTCCTCCTCGGCGGGACACCTTTCGGCGAGGAGATCATCATGTGGTGGAACTTCATCGGCAGGTCGCACGAAGAGATCGCCAAGGCGCGTGAGGAGTGGATGACGGGGGACCGGTTCGGCACGGTCCAGGGCTACGACGGCGACCCGCTCCCGGCCCCCGAACTCCCCACGGTCTCCCTGAAGCCGCGCCGGATCCCTCGGTGACCTGCGGAGGCGACGCAGGCTCCGTGAAACACCTACGGGACGGATGCGCGCGGCCCTGAGGAGCGGTGATCTCCAGGCTCGTAGAGGCTCGTACGCGACTGACCGAGGCCACGAGTGTGGCTGCCTCTGACAGGCTTCGGCCGGCCTTTTGCTGTCCCGATGCTGACTTCACTGACGAGTCCTCAGGTATGGATGCTGCCGATGCTGCCGCTGCTGCCGCTGCTGCCGCTGGTCCGCTGCCATCGCTACGTTCGGGACCGAGGTGTGTCGGTATGGTGGTTGCCGATCTGCCGGGCGCGAAGAGAGGGACCGGACCGAAAGGCGCGGTCCCCAGCGCGTTGCAATGTAGGGATGCGCTAAGACCGCGGTTCAACTAGTCATTTCGTTTGGCGGGTCGATGGCAGCCCGTCAGTCAGGCCATGGTGCGTGCGAGGGTCCAGCGGTTCCCGCGTCGGCGGGGGACGACGAGCCGCCGCAGCACGGCCAGCAGGTCGGCCTTGGAACACGCCCGCGTCGGCGGGAAAGACGTCGAGAAGATGGAGAAGACCCTCACGCGTTTTTGCTTCCCACCATGGCCACTGGCGATCAGATGTCCCGGAAGAGACCACCCAGTGGTGTGACCTGCGATGATGGTCCATAACGGACCACTGACCTGCACGAACGGTCTTTCAGTTGTTTCCCACTCGTGCCCGTTGATGCAGCCGGAAGTCCCAGAAAAGTCCCAGGGCACTCCCACGGTCCGCAGCCACTCGTTACGAGCTGGTGCGTGATAGCAGGTGAGGCGTGTTTCTCCTGTTCGTGGCTGTTGTCAGTCGGTGGTGGTGCGGTCGGAGACGAGGCTGGCGATAGCTTGGTAGGTGGCGGGCAGGACGTCTCGCCGGTGGGTCCAGCGGGTCAGTTGCTTCCAGCGTTTGTGGTCGGCGAGGGCGTGTTCGACGGTGATGCGCTGTGAGGAGTGCCGGTGGCGGGCTCGGCGTCGGGCTTCAAGGACTTCGGGCGGGCTGATCTTGTTGCCCTTTCTCGGCGGGGTCACCGCCTGCCCGGGGTGATCACGGCGAAGCCCGAGGTAGCCGTCGTCGAGGAGGACCTCGACGTCAGGAAACTGTTGGAAGCAGATGGTGATGCCTTCGTTGCGTGCGGCGGTCGCGTCATGCATCCGTCCAGGTCGCATGGCATCGACCCATAACGTGCGTCCCTGGTGGTCGGCGATGACGGTGGCCTTCATCGTGTTCTGTTTCTTCTTGCCGGACACGAACGCCTGCCGTCCGCCGCGGCCGGCAGGCGGCCTGCGAACCTGGATCTCGGTGGCGTCCAGACGCAGTTCGATCCCCTCCGCCTGGGCATAGGCGAACACATCGGCCAGGGTCCGAAGCCGCAGGCCGGGACGGTCGGGAACCGCATACCCGCGCCCGGCCAAGAGGGCGCGTACTTCTGTGACCGCGCGGGTGATGGTGGAGCGGTCGACACCGAACAGCAGCCCGAGCACCGAGTGCGGCAGGTCGTGCCGCAGATGGATCAATGTGGCCACCAGCCGGTCGACGAACACCAGCTGGTGGCGGGCGCCGGCACCAGCGGCCCGCTTCCTGGCCCCGCCCCGCGCAGCATGACGGCGGCTCTCGAGCCCGGCCTCCCACGGCACCGCCAACTCCTCGATCAGACAGGCCAGATGACGCCGCGAAATTCCCGTGAACAGCCGATGCGCCAGCACCGCCCGATTGACCGTGATCGCCACAGCCGGATCATGCCACCTACCAGGCACGACGCCTCACCTGCTATCACGCACCAGCTCGTAAGGTTCATGATCGCGAACGCACAGCGGCTGCACAGGACATGACGGCAAGGCCGTGCGCCAGGCGCAGCAGGTCTGTGTCCGGCCAGACACAGCAAACCCGCGCCGAAGACGCGCGGGGCTGGCCGTTCCACGGTGCCGGTCGTCTGGCCGATGCTGCATCGGCTCCAACGGATGGATCACGGAGCCGTCGTACCCGGTCCGTGCCACGGCGTCGCGGGTGACGGCAACTTCCTCTTGGACCGGGCCCCGGCCCCGCGCCCGGCCAGCGACGGCGTGCCGCCCGAGCTGCGGGCGCTGACCCGCCACTGCCGTCACGTCAACAGCGCTTCAGCGGGCGGCCTCGTCGATCCCGCCGCGCCGCGCCCGCACGCCGTTGACCACCCGGTGCCGGGTGCTTCGTCCAGCTCGGCCTCGATGACGTGCTCTCCTGGCCCGGGGCAGCGCCGAGCACACCCCGCCGCGCACCCCGAGCACCGCGGCGACCGTAACGCGCCCGCACTGGGTTCCCTCACATCTTGCGTCGACACGGTCCGGCTGCGGCTACTGGCTGTCAGCCGGGTCCCGCGCCGGCGGCTTGACCGGCCCGCGTTGCGCCAGGCCGCCGTCAGCACCCCCCCGGCCCTGCGCCCCGGACGCCTTTGCATGCGCGGCGGTCCGGTCTCGGAGGTCGCTGCTCGGGGCGTTGGTTCGCGGAGACCGTGGTCAGTGACCGCCGCTCGGGGGCTGGCAGCCGGTGCCGTCCGGGTAGCCGCCGAAGGCCTTCACCTCGGTGGAGTCAACGCTCATCGTGCCCTCCACACACCAAGGGGAGGCACCGATGTCGACAAGGAAGCCGACCCCGGTGGACCTGTCCTGGTACGTCTGTATCTTCCCGGCGGAATAGCCGAGGCTGGTGAGTGTTCCGCGGACGTCCTGCGGGGCGAAGTCACCGCGCCGACGCAGCGGCTCGAGTGCCCTCGTGACACGTCCGACGGCGGTGAGCCCGTCGCAGCGGTTCTGACCGTGGAGGGGAAGGGGAACTTGAAAGCCGTGGTTCTCGACGTAGTGGTCTGTTGGCGGCGCGGTTGGGCTGGGGGTCGTGGCGTCCTTGGGTGGCACCGGCTTTGGGCTTTCGCCGGGGCAGGGGAAGTCCGCCTGCGTACTCGGTGTCGATATGCCGGTCGACGTCGGATGCGAAGGTCGGTACGCGTCTGGGGTAGTTCCTGCCTGCTGGGTTCCGCACCCCGCCGCCAGCAGGACCGCCATCGCCACCGGCAGCATCCCGAGCCGGGGTTTCGTCTTACGTGACGTCGTCATCCCCTGATCCTGCCCTCGTGGGTCAGCGCGCGTCATGAGTCTTCCTACTCATGAGCCACAACAGCCCGGTCGGCCTCTGGCGGGCAAGATCCGCGGTGCTGTCGGTGGAAACTCGCCGACAGCAATTGTCGCGCGTCAGCGGGGAGGGGCCGTGCCTCCGGCTGCTGCTTGATCTAGTCTCGGCGCGCATCTCACAGCCGGCCGCGCACACCCGCACCGGGACTTCACTGCTTCCCTCTGCCCAGGGCCGCCGGGCCGCAACGGAAGACGAGGCCGTCGCGACGCCGACGCGCGCTGTGGCGGTCTGGCGGCTGTTGTGAAGCCGCAGACCGGCGGGCGCACTGGCCGGTGGAGAGTGGTGCAGCCCGTATGACGACCACTACGTCCAGGGTCCGCGCGGCCTGGACATCGACCACCTAGTCCCGCTCGCCGAAGCCTGGGACTCCGGCGCCTCGGCCTGGACGACCGCCGAGCGGGAGGCGTACGCCAACGACCTGGGCGACGGCCGGGCGCTGATCGCAGCGTCGGCCACATGGAACCGGTCGAACAGACCGGGACCCGGCGACGTGGCTGCCGCCGGCCGCCGGCTACCGCTGCCGATACGTCACCGACTGGGTTGCCGACAAGACCCGCTGGACCCTCAGCGTCGACCCCAGCGAGGAAGCCGCCCTGGCGGAGAACCTCAGCCGCTGCTCCAACAGGCCGGTCACCGTCACCCTCGCCCGGTAGAGCCTCGCCGCGCCGGTGTAGCCATCTGCCGCTGTCGACCGCGAAGGCGATCGGAATCGACGCGTTTGTGCCGCTGGAGTCGGTCGACCCGGTCCGGATCGGCAAGGGCTACTACCTCCAGCCCGCCAGCCCAGTCGCGGCCAAGCCGTACAAGCTGCTGGTCAAAGCCCTCTCCCGCTCGTCCAAGGTGGCCGTCGCGAAGTACGCCTGGTCCGGTCGCGAGCGCCTGGGGCTGCTGCGGGTGCGCGACGATGTCCGGTCCTGCAGGCCATGCGCTGGCCCAACGAGATCCGTGACCCCAGCTCGCTGCTGCCCCGTCGACCGAGGCGTCCGAGGAGCAGCGCGCTCGCGCTGATGGACAAAATGACAGTCGACAAGCTGGAAGGTTCGACCGCTACACCGAGGCGGTCGCGCGGATCATCAAGGCCAAACGCGAGGAGAAGCCGCTCCCTCAGGTCCCTCAGGTCCGCAGTCGGAGGAGCCGACGCAGGTCCTTGATCGCAGCGCTGCAGGAGTCGGTGCAGCAGGCCGAAGAGTCCCGCACCGGGGGCGTGGGACCGGTGCGAGTGCACGAGCTGCCGAAGCCGCAGAAGAAGACAGCCGCGAACAAGCAGCCGGGTAAGAAGGCCGCGGCGAAGAAGTTACCGGGCCGCTGGCCGTGCAGCGCGTAGATCCCCGGGCCGGCCTGCATCGCGGCGGGGCCCGGGTTCCGACCGCCTGGCCGCATCACCCGCCAACCTTTAGCACGGTGGCGGGCTGCACCAGGCAGGGAATGTAAGTACCGATCAGGACTTTATATGGCTTGTTCTGCGTAGGTGAGGGGTGCGATTCTGCCAATGACTGCCGCAGCAGAATCGCAATTCTGTGTTCCACGTCACTCGCAGATCTGCATCTCTTTGGCTTCTCAGGGGCGTGATGTCCGCTTCTTCAGGCCTAGACCTCTGCTTGAGTCTCTGTTTACGTCATGTGCACGGTCCGTAAGAGATTGATCACGCGGGGGCGGAGTCTGGGGAGGCTCTGTGGGGAGGGTGTGTCATGCCTGTGGAGAGACGATGGTGTGTTGCCGGAGTGGTGTGTGCGGCAGTGATGCTGGGCTTTGTCCCGGCAACCGAGGTGTCGGCAGCCTCCCTAAACGGCGCATCGACCGGCCAGGTGTCGGATGTTTCAACCGCCGAGGATGCCGAGCCGGCTACTGCTGCCACTGAAGTCGAGGCCATGGCCCGGGCCAAGACGTCGGGGCTCCCGGTGGAGATAACCTCACTGAGAGGCGAGAGCAGCGAGGTCTTCGCCAACCCAGACGGTAGGCTTGAGACACGTGAGCACCTTCGCCCCGTCCGCACGCGCGTGGACGGTGTGTGGAAGGCCATCGACACCGACCTGATGCAGACGGCCGGCGGGATGGTTGCGCCGAAGGTCGCGACCATCGGTCTGGAGTTCTCCGGCGGCGGTGACGTCCCGATGGTCAGGATGACGAAGGCGGGTCGGGAACTGGCCTTGTCATGGCCGGGAAAGCTGCCCGCTCCACAGCTCCAGGGCGACACCGCAACCTATCCGGACGTCCTGCCGGGGGTCGACCTGCGGTTGGGGGCACAGCAGGACGGTTTCACGCAGCTGCTGGTCGTGAAGTCGGCCGATGCCGCTTCCAGTCAGGAACTGGCCGAACTGCGCCTGAAGCTGGACGCCAGCGGCATGGAGGTGAAGGAGACCAGCGCCGGCGGCCTGCAGGCCGTGGACAAGGGAGCCGGAAGCGCGGTGTTCGAGGCGGCACAGCCGCTGATGTGGGACTCGAGCACAGGCACCTCGGCGCAGAAGGCGCAGGGCGTACGAACCTTGGCGGCGCCGAAAGCGGCCCCGAGTTCCACCGATGACGCCGAGCCCGGCGCGGCGGAGTCGGGCAAGCTCGCCCCGGTCGGTGTGGAGGTTCCCGCCAGCCAGGACGAGCTGGTGCTGACGCCGGATACCGAGGTCCTGACCGGCAAGGACACCGTGTACCCGGTCTTCATCGACCCGAAGTGGGACACGCCCAAGGCCACGGCCTGGACGGTGGCGTCGAAGTACTGGGCGTCGTCCCCGCAGTGGAAGTTCAACGGTGACCCGGACGCCGGCCTGGGTTACTGCATCTGGTACTACTGCAAGCCCTACGACACCAAGCGGCTCTTCTACCAGATTCCGGTCTCGAAGTATGCGGGCAAGGATGTCCTCTCGGCCGAGTTCGTCGTGCGTAACACGTGGTCGGCTTCCTGTAGCGCGCGCGGTGTGCAGCTGTGGCGGACGAAGGCGATCTCGTCGGCGACCACGTGGGACTCCCAGAACGCATCCGGTTTCTGGATCGATCACCTGAAGACGACGCCGTTCGCCTACGGCTTCGAGGGGTGTGCGGCGAGGGACGCGGAGTTCGACGTGAAGTCGGCCGTGCAGCAGGCAGCGGACGCGAAGTGGTCGACGATGACGTTCGGTCTTCGCGCCGACGACGAATCCGACGCGTACGGCTGGAAGCGGTTCTCGGACGATGCCTATCTGCGGGTGAAGTACAACCGGCCTCCGCAGCAGATCAGAATGTCGCAGCTGGACATGGAGTACGGAGGTATTTGCAAGAGGCCGTCGGATGCTCCGCGTGTACGTTCTCTGGGCCAGATCTCCGTCGACAACGTCACCGACCCCGACGGTGACAACGTCAGGGTGCAATTCCGTGCCGAATGGGATGGCGGTAAGTGGACCCCGGATGTGACCGGCTACAAGGGTTCGGGATCCGGTTTCAACGTCAGCCTTCCGTCGTCCATCCCTGAAAATAAGGCGATCCACTGGTTCGTTCGTTCCTACGACGGTGCCCAGTACTCCCCATGGTCGTGGGCCGGTGGTGCAACAGCCTGCTATTTCATCTACGACAAGCATGCGCCGGCGTCGCCCACCGTTTCCTCGGGTGACTACCCTCGCTCCGACACGTCGGATCCGGACGATGAGTGGTTCGACGGCCTCGGCAAGTACGGCACGTTCACATTTGGCGGCAACGACTCCCAGACGGTGAAGTACCTGTGGGGCATCAACGTCGACCCGTCGTCGAAGAACGCCATCACGACCTCAAGCGGAGCGTCCAGATCTATGAGGCTGTTGCCGCCGAAAGTGGGGGTGAACACCCTCTACGTTTCCTCCGTCGATGCGGCAGGAAATATTTCCGCGCCTGCCAGATACCGGTTCAGGGTCAAGGCCGGCCAGCCGGAGCGCGCGATGTGGCAACTGGACGATGCGGCCACCGCAGCCGCCGCTTCGGGCACGGCCCCGGAGCGAACGGTGCGACTGAACGGTGGGGCCACGCCGCACGTTGCCGGGGCCAAGGGCACAGCCGTGTCGTTCGACGGCGTGGACGACTACGCCGTCAGCGACGTCCCTGTCCTCGATACCTCGACAAGTTTCTCTGTCTCCACCTGGGTCAAGCTCGACACTGTCCCCGACCACGCGGCCGTTGCGATCACCCAACCTGGCAACAACTCACCTGGGTTCGAGCTCTACTACTCCGCCGGTCTGGACCGATGGGTGTTCAGCCAGCACACCTCGGACACGCTCAACTCGGGCAGTGTCACGGTCAAGGCCTCCACCGCAGGGGGCGTGAAGGCCGACGAATGGACCCACCTGGTGGGCACCTACAGCGCGGGCAGCGACGAACTGAAGCTGTACATCAACAACCAGCTTGCGGGCACGACCAGTTACAGCACTCCTTGGGACGCGCGGCGCGGCCTGCAGTTCGGTGCGGCGAGCCTGAACGGCAAGAGGACGAACTACTTCCCCGGCGTGATCGATGAGGTGCAGATCTTCGATAAGCCCCTCACGGCAGCCGAGGTGACCCAGCTGTACGGCAAGTCGTCCTCCACCCTCGGCCGACCCGCTCGAGCCGTGTTCACGATGGACGAGCCGGACACCGCCACCGAGCTGACCGGCAGGGCCGAGGTCCCGGACGCCACCCTCATGAATGGGGCAAAGCCCGGACAGCAGGGCATCGCCGGCAAGGACCTGACGCTGGACGGGGTCGACGACTACGCCACCACCAGCCGGCCGATTCTGAACAACCTCAACAGCTACACCATCTCCGCCTGGGCCAAGCTGCCGAAGACCAAACCGAACCATGCGGCGGTCGTCGCCACCCAGGCTGGCGCCCACCGCTCGGGTATGGAGCTTTACTATTCCAACACCTCCGACCGGTGGGTGATCAGCGAGTTCTCGGACGACTCCGCAACCGCCACTCCGATTCGCGCCATGCAAGCCGACGACCAGACCGCTTACGGCGACACCTGGACACACCTGGTCGGAGTGCACGACACCGTTGCCAACAAGCTGACCCTGTACGTCAACGGCACCAAGGCTGGTGAAACGGACCTGCAGGCGAGCTGGTACGCCAGCGGCTCGGTACAGATCGGGGCCGGCTCCAACGAAAGCCGGCCCGACTGGTTCTTCCCCGGCCAGATCGACGACATCCGGCTCCTCGACCGGCCCGCGTCCGCCCCGGAAGTGCAGCAGCTGTTCAAGCAGCGGCCTCTGGTCAAGGGACGCTGGACGTTCGAGGAGGCGACCGGCTTGCCGCTCGTTACTCCGGACGCATCCACGTCGAACAACGACATGACCCTGTACGGCGTCGATCACCTCAATGGTGGCCTGGCCGACGGCGGCAAGGCTGACGGCGGCGTGTCCCTCGACGGCATCAACGACTATGGAACAACTGCCACGGTGCCGGTGGACACCAGCGGCAGCTTCACGGTCACTGCATGGGCGCAGGCGGCAGCGGTCCCCGCCAAGGGCGTCACCTTGCTGAGCGTCCCAGGAACGAACAAGAGCGCCTTCACGGTCCGCTACGACCCACCCACCACGCCAGGGTCTGACCCCGGACGATGGCGGATCGTGATGGCCTCAACCGACGCTGACAACGCCACCGTCGCCCAAGTCGATAACAGCCAGTTCTACTGGCCCACCGAATGGACGCACCTGGCCCTCGTCTATGACGGCTTCTCCAAGCACCTGACCCTGTATGTCAACGGCGAGCAGGAAGAAGTTGCCTGCAAGGACAACGACGGTGACGGGGCCGCCGACGATCCCGCGTGCACGGACAAGTTCTCGTGGGCGGACGACGTACTGGCCTTCAAAGCTGCACAGCCGATGCAACTCGGCAGGCTGAAGACCGGAACAAACACCGGCAGTGAGTACTGGCCGGGCGCCATCGCCGACGTGTGGGCCTTCCAAGGCGCACTGTCGGACGAGCAGATCAGATCGGTGTCCATGGGGCAGCCCGGAATGGCAACCGAAGTACCCGGCGTCAACTGACAATCGGCGGGCCCTCACGAGTGAGGAACCGACCCGGCGATCTCTGCCCTGACAAACCCACTTCACTTCAGCCCACCGTGCGGTCGGCACGCACGCGGAGCACCGCAGCGAAGGACGAAGAACACGATGAACGGCAGATCGAGCAGACGCTTCCCGGGCTTCCGGCGACGCCTGGCACTGGCTTCGGCCACGGTCATGGTGGGCACGCTCCTGCAAGGAGTCACGCAGCCCGCTCTCGCTGCGGACAGCGGCAAGGGACGGCCCGCCCTGCCTGCCTCTGAGCGCCCGGTTGCCACCATGACCGGCAAGGTGGAGCCGCGCACCCTGATGAAGGGACCGAGGACCCCGCAGGCGATACCCGATGCTGCATGGCCCAAGGCAGCATCCACGGTCCTGCACATGCCGGCTGCCGCCGAGGAGAACTCCGCGCCGGCCGTCCGCGCCAAGGGCCTGCCGCTGACCCTCGACACACAGGGCGCGGCGCGCAAGAAGCCCTTCCGCGGGGATGTCGAGGCACGGCTGCTCAGCCGTACAACCGCGCGGAAGGTCGGTGTCGACGGCGCCCTGCTCACGCTGAAGCCCGTTACCAAGCCCACGTCCAAGACCGGTGCGAAGACCGGGCAGGTGGGCCGCGTCCAGGCTCACCTTGACTACTCCGGCTTCGCCGGCGCCTACGGCGGCGGTTACGCCTCGCGCCTGACCATGATCGAGCTGCCCGCCTGCGCGCTCACCACGCCGGACAAGGCTGCCTGCCGCTCCAGCAGGCTGGTCCCCATGGTCAACGACGCGGAAAAGAAGACCCTGACAGCGCAGAACGTGAGCCTCAACGCGGGTTCGGCCACGGTGCTCGCCGTCGTCGCCGGCGCGCAGAGCGACAAGGGCGACTACAAGGCGACCTCTCTTTCGCCCTCGGCGACCTGGAACACCAGCCTCAACACCGGTGATTTCACCTGGTCCTACGACATGCCGGCCCCCGGGGTCCCCGGCGGACTCGCGCCCAAGGTGGGGCTGTCCTACTCCTCCGGATCGGTCGACGGCCGTACGGCCAACACCAACAACCAAGCCTCCTGGGTGGGTGACGGCTTCGACCTGTGGTCCGGCTACATCGAGCGCCGCTACAAGCCGTGCGCCGACGACGGCGTCAAGCACACGGACGGCAGCAAGCCGGGCGACCTGTGCTGGGGCTACGACAACGCCTTCATCACCTTCAACGGCAAGGGCGGCGAACTCGTCCCCGCCGGCAAAGACTCCTGGAAGCTCAAGGACGACGACGGAACGAAGATCGATCACCTGACGTCCAGCGACCGGGGCAACGGCGACAACGACAACGAGTACTGGCGCCTCACCACGACGGACGGCACGCAGTACTACTTCGGCTACAACCGCCTGCCCGGCTGGGCCGCAGGCAAGGAAGCCACCGACTCCACCTGGACAGCCCCCGTTTTCGGCGACGACGCCGACGAGCCCTGCCACGCCACGACCTTCGCTGACTCCTACTGTCAGCAGGCCTGGCGGTGGAACCTCGACTACGTCGTCGACGTGCATGGCGACGCCATCGCCTATTACTACGACAAAGAGGGCAACTCCTACGGTCGTAACCTTGAGGCCAAGGACGACACCCCCTATGTGCGTGGCGGGACTCTGGACCGCATCGAATACGGGTTGAAGTCGTCGTCCGTGTACAGCACCAAGGCCCTGGCCAAGGTCGACTTCACCAGTGGTGAGCGCTGCCTGCCGGACAGCCACACCAAGTGCTCGGACATCTCCGCCGACACCTTCTACTGGTACGACACGCCCTGGGACCTGAACTGCGACACCGGCAAGGACTGCGACAAGGGCCGCTTCTCGCCGGCGTTCTTCACCCGCAAGCGCCTCACCGATGTCACCACCCAGATCTACAACGGCACTGCCTACCACGACGTCGACACTTGGCATCTGGAACACCGCTGGGGGATGGCCGACACCGACTACCAGCTGCTGCTCGACTCCGTCCAGCACACGGGACGCAGCGCCGAACCGGCGATCGCCCTGCCGAAGACCACCTTCGCGTACACGCAGCTGGCCAACCGGCTGGACAAGACCGGAGACGGCTACCCGCCGTTCATCAAGGACCGGCTGTCCACCGTTGCCGACGAGTTCGGCGGCCAGATCGACGTCAACTACTCGGCGGCCGCCTGCGACTGGGATGCACTGCCCACACCCGAGACCAACACCACCCGCTGTTTCCCGCAGTACATCGGCGGCAGCTCTTCGGACGACGCCGAGCGAAAGTGGTTCAACAAGTACGTCGTCACTTCCGTCACCGCCACCGACCGCACCGGCGGAGCCCCTGACCAGGTCACCCGGTACGACTACCTGGACGGTGCGGCCTGGCACTACGACGATGACGACGGGCTGACCAAGGAGAAGGAGAAGACTTGGTCTCAGTGGCGCGGCTACGGCCACGTCCGGGTCCGTACCGGCGGCCAGGGCGGCGACGCCGCCATGAAGACCCAGCAGGACAGATACTTCCTGCGCGGCATGGACGGTGACCGCAAAACCACCAGCGGAGGCACCAAGAACGTAAGTATCAGTCTCGCCGACGGTGAAGGAGATCTGATCACCGACCACGAGTCGGCGGCAGGCTTCTCCTACAAGACTCTCACCTACTCAGGCCCCGGCGGCAAGGTCCTCACCAAGGCTGTCAACCGCCCTTGGCACCACGAGACGGCGAAGAGGGTGAGGGACTGGGGCACCGTCACCGCCAACTTCACTGGCACCGCGGACTCCAAGACCTGGACGTCTCTGGACAACGGCGCCGGCACCTCCTGGCGCACCACGTCCACGGCCACGACCTACGACACCGTTGCCGGACGCGCCACGCACGTCGACGACTTCGGGGACAGCGGCACCAAGGCGGACGACACCTGCACCCGCACCACCTACGCCACCAATTCCACCGCCAACATCCTCACCCTGCCCTCCCGCGTCGAGACGGTGGCCAAGTCCTGCTCCGACGCGGTTAGCCGCCCCGACGACGTGATCTCGGACGTGCGTACCGCCTACGACGGTGCCGCCTATGAGGCGGCACCGGCCAAGGGGGATCCGACCAGCACCGCGGTGCTCAAGCAGTACGACGGCACCACCGCCGTCTACCTGGAGTCCGGCACCACCTACGACGACTACGGACGCCAGCACACAAGCACCGACCTGACCGCGGACGTCAAGGTCACCGCCGCCGGTACCGTCACGCGCACCGAACGTTCCGACGGCCGCACCACCACCACAACCCCGGAACCCACCACCGGCTTCGCGATCAAGGTCAGCACCGCCACACCGCCGGCCAGGACCGGTGACGCCACCACCGCTCAGACCTCAAGCGTCACGTACGACCTCCTGCGCAACCTGCCGAAGACCCAGACCGACACCAACGGCAAGGTAACCAACTTCGACTACGACGCGCTGGGCCGCTCCACCAAGGTCTGGCTCGCCGACCGCCTCACTGGCCAGACCCCCACCTACGAGTTGACCTACACCACTGGCGACAGCAAGCCGGTCGCCATCGCCACCAGAACACTCGGCAACAACGGCACACAGCTGACCTCATACGCCCTCTACGACGGATTCCTGCGACCGCGCCAGAGCCAGGCCCCCGGCCCGGACGGCGGCAGCCTGCTGACCGACACCTTCTACGACGAGCGCGGCCTGGTAACCAAGGAATTCGCTTCCTACTACTCGACGAAGCCGCCGGCGACCGTCCTGGTCAAACCGGAAGACGCCCTCGACGTCGAGACCCAGAACCGCTACACCTACGACGGCCTCGGCCGGCAGACCGAAGCCAAGCAGCTCGCCGACAACGGCGACGGCGGACCGGTGCTGTCCACCACCAGGACCATTTACGGTGGCGACCGCACCACCGTCATCCCGCCCGAGGGCGGCACCGCCACCACCACCCTCGTTGACGCACGGGGCCACACCACGGCGCTGCGCCAGCTCCACGCCCGAAACGCCGACGCCGCCTACGACACCACCACCTACGACTACACACCCCGCGGCAAACTCAAGAAGGTCACCGACCCGGCGGGCAACAACTGGTCGTACACCTACGATCAGCTCGACCGGCAGATCAAGACGGTCGACCCGGACAAGGGCACCACCCTCAGCACCTATGACGACCGCGGCCAGCTCACCACCACCGACGACGCCCGCCCCGACAGCGCCACCGACGACCGTCCCGACACACCCCGCCTGTGGTACGGCTACGACAACCTCGGCCGCAAAACAGAGGTGAGGGAGAAGTCCTCCACTGGCACCCTCCGTGCGTCGTGGGTCTACGACACCGTCAGTGGCGCTAAAGGCCAGTTGGCCGCGTCCATTCGCTACGAGGGCACCAACGCCTACACCACCAAGGTCATCGCCTACGACCGGCTCTACCGGCCGCAGAGCACCTCGGTCACCATCCCGGCCGCGGAGAAGGAACTGGCCGGCACCTACATCTCCACCACGTCGTACAACGTGTCGGGGCTTACCGGTGGCGTCGGCTATCCGAAGGCCGGTGCCCTGTCCGCGGCAACCGCCGTCTACACCTACGACGACGCTACCCTGCGTCCGACCGCCGTCACCGGCAGCCAGGGCATCAAGGCGACCACGAGCTACAGTCTCACTGGCAAGCCCCTGCAGTACGAGCTGTCCAACAACGGTGGCAAGAAGACCTGGGCCACCAACACCTATGAGTGGGGCACCCAGCGCCTGGCCACCTCTCGCGTGGACCGAGAGGACATTGCCGGCGTCGACCAGAGCAACAGCTACCACTACGACGAGGCGGGGAACGTCCTGTCCGTGTCGGACGTCTCCCGCGACGGCACCGACACCCAGTGCTTCACCTACGACTACCTGCGCCGCCTGACGGAGGCCTGGGCTCAGAACACCACGTCCTGCGCCACCGCCCCCGGCGGCAGCGTCCTGGGCGGCGCGGCCCCGTACTGGCAGTCCTACACCTACGACCTGGTCGGCAACCGCCGCACCGAGACCCTGCACGACATCACGGGTGACGCCGCCAAGGACACCAAGCGGACCTACACCTACCCGGATCCGGGGAAGGCCCTGCCACACGCGCTGTCCTCAGTGACCACCACCGGGCCCACCAGCACTATCCAGGACAGCTACCAGTACGACGAGACTGGCAACACCACCAGCCGCACCCTGAACGGTGACGACCAGAACCTCACCTGGGACTCCGAAGGCCACCTCGCCAAGGTGACCGCCGCAGGCCAGACCACCGCCTACCTCTACGACGCGGACGGCAACCGGCTGATCGCCCGTACGCCCACCGCGACCACCCTCTACCTCGGTGCCACCGAAATCACGCTGCCCAAGGAAAGCACCACCCCCAAGGTCACCCGCTACTTCGACCTTGGCGGCGGTAACCAGGCCGTCCAGCAGGATGACGGCACCATCTCCTTCACCCTCACCGACCACCACGGCACCGCCCAACTCGCCATAGCAGCAGACACGCAGAAACTCACCCAGCGCCGTACCCTGCCCTTCGGCGGCATCCGAGGAGCCAAGCCGACCGCCTGGCCCGGAACCAAGGGCTTCGTCGGCGGCACCGACGACACCAAGGACACCGGCCTCACCCACCTCCGCGCCCGCGAATACGACCCGACAACCGGCCGGTTCATCAGCGTCGACCCCATCCTCAACGTCTCCGACCCACAATCCCTTGGCGGTTATTCATACGCCGGTGGAAATCCGCTTACCTTCAGCGATCCAAGCGGGACAATCCGCCTGGAGCCAAACGGAGATCAGTGCAGTGGCGGCTGGCAGAAGTGCGGGCCCGGTACAGGAAGCACGGGGAGTGGAACTGGTACAGCCCACACCGGCAACACTGGACAATCGGGAACGGCGCCCTCAGGCCCCACCGGTGGAGTGGGTGGAACGACGACATGCGGAGTGCTCTTTGAGGTGCCGTGTGCGCCACCTGCACTTGGTCCGCAGGTAGGGCCGACGCAGTTCCAGCTCCCGTACCTACCGCCTGGCATCGCAGCGCCCTCGTACATGAAGGCCCGCGCTTGCAGCGGTATGCCAGCATTGCTGATGTGCAACCCGGAGGATGCAGTTCTAGGTGGAGGCCAAGATGACTTGCGTACTATTGGTCTCAAGTGGGCGGCCGGGATGCTAGACGGCGCCACAGTCTACGGTGAAGACAGTCGTGTTGCACAGCAGGTCATGATGAGCGACGTAACAGCGCAGCAGCGCAAGGAGATTACTCGGCAGTGGATGCAAGGAAGGACCGAGGGAATGCTAGAACCCTACTCGATCGGGAAAAAGAGCGGGTCCGGGAAAGTGAAGCAATTCCTGGCCGATCAGCAGTCGATCGTCACGGGGGATCACAATGCATCCACGGCTGTCCTCGGCTCCTATGCGGCGGACTATAAAATCTTGCGTGCTAGCGATACGGGCATCCAGGCCCGAATCACCATCAAGAACAACATGACAATGTCCTCTTTTGCTCATATCGCCACCGGATACGGCACGGCGGCTGACAGATTCGTGCAGCGTTACGACAATGACGGCATCGTGGCTGGTGGTCACGCTGCGGCATCGCATTACATGGAGATTTCTTTCAGGATGGTTATTCCATTCTGACTCTTAAGGACGGGGATTTTGTGCGGCAAAGGAAAAACGATGTGGTGCGCCTTCGTGCTGCATTTAGAGTGACGGCGCTTATGGTCCTTGCGTCCATTGTGACTGTCGGGTGCTACTCCTCCACCGATTCTGCCAAATATCCGCAAGGTGCATTTGTGCGAGAGGACTCTTTGGTGGGTCGTTGGAACGGTGATGGTGGGACCCTCGAGCTCGATGCGAATGGAGGGTTCTCTGCGGTCAAACTGAAACTGCGCTATTTTGAATGCTCCTCCGAAAGCCTCCTGGCTAAAACTGGTCATGGGGCATGGAGGGTAGCTAGAGGTCGGCAGGCGAGTGAAGTACAACTGCGGTTTGCAGACGGGTGTTCCGCCACCGTATGGGCGGGTAAATCCAGCAAGGAATCTATCCTCTGGGGCGTCGACGCGAATAATGATCAGGTCGTCATCCTCCGGTGATAATTTCCTGAGGGTCCGCGCCACCGGAGCCAGCACGAACTCACTCCAGCACACCTGCGTTTCAGCCGCTGTAAGTCCCGGGAAATCGCACCACCCTTGCCGGGGTCTGTAGTGGGTGTGAGCTGCGGGGGGGTGCCTCTATGTCTTTCGTCAAGCGATGCGGGGGCTCCTGGGTTCGTAGAAGGTTCCGTCGCGGAGCATGGCGAACAGGACGCTGGTGCGGTGGCGGGCGAGGCGGAGGAGGGCCTGGGTGTGGGTTTTGCCGCGGGCT